>NZ_JBEYWC010000063.1:0-1315 GCF_040704505.1 Streptomyces sp. NPDC047002 | reverse complement strand
CCGTGTGGTGGCGTTACTGGTCGCGGTACATCTCGGCGACGAGGAAGGCCAGGTCGAGGGATTGGCTGCGGTTGAGTCTGGGGTCGCAGGCGGTCTCGTAGCGCTGGTGGAGGTCGTCGACGAAGATCTCGTCGCCGCCGCCCACGCACTCGGTGACATCGTCGCCGGTCAGCTCCACGTGGATCCCGCCCGGGTGGGTACCGAGGCTCTTGTGGACCTCGAAGAAGCCCTTCACCTCGTCCAGGACATCGTCGAAACGGCGGGTCTTGTGCCCGGAGGCCGCCTCGAAGGTGTTGCCGTGCATCGGATCCGTCACCCAGGCGACCGTCGCACCCGAAGCAGTGACCTTCTCCACCAGCTCCGGCAGCCTGTCCCGCACCTTGTCCGCACCCATGCGCACCACGAACGTCAGCCGCCCGGGCTCACGATCCGGATCGAGCCGCTCGATGTAGCCCAGCGCCTCGTCCACCGTCGTCTTCGGGCCCAGCTTGACCCCGAGCGGGTTGCGGATCCGCGAGGCGAACTCGATGTGCGCACCGTCGAGCTGGCGGGTGCGCTCACCGATCCACACCATGTGACCCGAGGTGTTGTAGAGCTCGCCCGTGCGCGAGTCGGTACGCGTCAGCGCCGACTCGTAGTCCAAAAGCAGCGCCTCGTGCGAGGAGTAGAACTCCACCGACTTGAACTCCGCCGGATCCGTGCCGCACGCCTTCATGAAGTTCAGCGCATTGTCGATCTCACGCGCCAGCTGCTCGTAACGCTGCCCGGCCGGCGAGGACTTCACGAAGTCCTGGTTCCAGGCATGCACCTGACGCAGATCGGCGTAACCGCCGGTGGTGAACGCACGCACCAGGTTCAGGGTCGAGGCGGACGCGTGATACATCCGCGTCAGGCGCGCCGGGTCGGGCACCCGGGAGGCCTCCTCGAACGCGAACCCGTTGACGGAGTCCCCGCGATAACTCGGCAGCGTCACCCCGTCACGCGTCTCGGTGTCCTTGGAACGCGGCTTGGAGTACTGCCCGGCGATCCTGCCGACCTTCACCACCGGCACCGAGGCGGCATAGGTCAGCACGGCACTCATCTGCAGCAGCGTCTTCAGCTTGGCCCTGATGTGCTCGGCCGACACCGCGTCGAACGCCTCCGCGCAGTCACCGCCCTGCAGCAGGAACGCCTCACCCCTGGCGACGGCCGCGAGCCGGGTGCGCAGCAGATCACACTCACCGGCGAACACGAGCGGCGGACACGCCTCAAGCTCCGCCACCACCGCACGCAGCGCCTCCTGATCCGGATACGACGGCTGCTGCGCAGCGGGAAG
>NZ_JBEYWC010000062.1:0-2937 GCF_040704505.1 Streptomyces sp. NPDC047002 | reverse complement strand
CGGCAGCTCCACCACCCCGCCGTGCGCCATCACGGCGACCGCGCCGTGCCCCCGCAGGGTGGTGGTGAACAGGCCCTGCCCGGTCACCTCGCCGCACCCGCCGCCGCCACCGGCGGCAGTGGCGCAGGCCTCCCGTACGCCGAGGTCCAGGCGGAGAACTCCGCCACCAACGGCACCGCCATCGGCCCCAGTTACGCCCAGGGCCAGCTCGCCGACGAGGCCTCGTACCGCAAGGCGGTCACCCTCCAGGGCTCGGGGAAGTACGTCACCTTCACCACCCCGGTGGCGACGAACTCGATCGACGTCCGCTACAGCATCCCCGACACCGCGAGCGGCTCCGCCTACACCGCCCCGCTCTCGCTCTACGTGAACGGCGCCAAGCAGGACGACCTGAGCCTCACCAACGCGTACAGCTGGTACTACGGCAGCTACCCCTTCACCAACTCCCCCGGCAGCAACCCGCACCACTTCTACGACGAGGTCCACCGGCTGCTGCCCCAGACCTATCCGGCGGGCACCACCTTCAAGCTCCAGGTCGATTCCGGCGACACGGCCTCCTCGTACACCATCGACTTCGCCGACTTCGAGCAGGTCGGCGCCGCGCTCCCGCAGCCATCCGGCTCGGTCTCCGTGACCAGCCAGGGCGCCGACGCGAGCGGCAAGGCCGACGCGACCGCCGCCTTCAACGCGGCGATCCGCGCGGCGGGCGCCGGCGGCACGGTGTGGATACCGCCGGGCACGTACAACGTCCCCGGCCACATCGCGGTCAACAACGTGACCGTCGCGGGCGCCGGCATGTGGTACTCCACCGTCACCGGCACCGCCCCGGGCTTCTACGGCAACTCGGCGCCCTCGCCCAGCACCGGCGTCCACCTGCAGAACTTCGCGATCTTCGGCCAGGTCGGCGAGCGCGACGACAACGCGCAGGTCAACGCCGTCGGCGGCGCGATGAGCAATTCGTCGGTCGCCAACCTGTGGATCGAGCACGACAAGGTCGGCGCCTGGCTCGACGGCCCGATGGACAAGCTGACCCTCAGCGGGCTGCGCATCCGCGACACCACGGCGGACGGCATCAACTTCCACGGCGGTGTCACCAACTCCACCGTCACCAACAGCGACATCCGCAACACCGGTGACGACGGTATCGCCACCTGGGCCGACTCCGCGCTCGGCGCCGACGCGAACGACACCATCAGCCACAACACCGTCCAGCTCCAGATCCTCGCCAACGGCATCGCGATCTACGGCGGCCACGACAACACCGTCACCGGCAACCTCGTGCAGGACACCGGCCTCACCCAGGGCGGCGGCATCCACGTCGGCCAGCGCTTCACCTCGACGCCCGTCGGCACCACCACCATCTCGGACAACACCCTGATCAGGGACGGCAGCCTCGACCCGAACTGGCAGTTCGGCGTCGGTGCGCTCTGGTTCGACGGCAGCCAGGGCGCGATCAACGGCCCGATCAACGTCTCCAACGCGCTGATCCAGCAGAGCCCCTACGAGGCCGTGCAGTGGGTCGAGGGCACCGTGAGCGGCGTCAACCTGAACAACGTCACCATCGCAGGCACCGGCACCTTCGCGCTCCAGGAACAGACCGGCGGCGCCGCGAAGTTCACCAACGTCACCGCGACCGGCGTGGGCGCGTCCGCCCCCGTCTACAGCTGCGAGGGCGGCAACTTCCAGGTCACCGACGGCGGCGGCAACTCCGGCATCGGCGGCACCCCGTACTGCGGCGGCTGGCCCGCGCCGAACTTCCCGCCCTACCCGGCGGACGGCGTCACCGCGACCCCCGGCGCGCTCGACTTCGGCTCCACCGCGACCGGCGCCACCAGCGCGGCCCAGACCGTGACGGTCGCCAACCCGACCGGCTCGGCCGCCGCCGTCTCGTCCGTCGCGGCCAGCGGCGACTTCGCCCAGAGCAACACCTGCGGCTCATCGATCCCGGCGAAGGGCTCGTGCACGGTCTCCGTCACCTTCAAGCCGACCGCGGCCGGCGCGCGCACCGGCACCCTGACGGTCAAGGCGGGCGGCGCCACCGACACGGTCACCCTCTCCGGCACCGGCACGGCGCCGGGCCCGGTGCTCTCCGCGGCGCCCGGCAGCCTCGGCTTCGCCGCGACGGCCGTCGGCCAGTCCGCCGCCGCGCAGACGGTGAAGTTCACCAACACCGGCACCACGGCGGCCACCGTCTCCGGTGTCACCGTGAGCGGCGACTTCGCGCAGAGCAACACCTGCTCGTCCGTCGCGGCCGGGGCGTCCTGCACCGCGACCGTCACGTTCAAGCCGACGGCGGCCGGGACCCGTACGGGCACTCTGACCGTCAACAGCAACGCCAACAACGGCCCGACGACCGTCTCCCTCACCGGCAGCGGCGTCGGCGCCACGACCAACGTGGCGGCGGGCCGCCCGGCCTCCGCGAGTTCGAGCAACAGCCCGTACGTCCCCGCCAACCTGACCGACACGGACGCCTCCTCGTACTGGGAGAGCCAGAACGGCTCCTTCCCGCAGTGGGCGCAGGTCGACCTCGGCCAGAACTTCAAGGTCGGCAAGGTCACGCTGAAGCTGCCGCCCGCCGCGGCGTGGAACACCCGCAAGGAGACCCTGGCGGTCCAGACGTCCACCGACGGCTCCACCTTCACCACCGCCGTGCCGTCCGCCGCCTACACCTTCGACCCCAGCGCCAACCAGAACACCGTGAACATCACCGTGCCCGGCTCCACCGCCCGGTACGTACGCGTCACCATCACCGCCAACACGGGGTGGAACGCGGGCCAGCTCTCGGACTTCGCGGTCTTTCCGAGCAGCTGAGGCGCGGGCCGGGCCGCGGGGCGCGCGATCCGCGCGCCTGCGTACATCTACTCCCATAACCCCACCTTAGGGTGGTTCGGGAGATTTCGATCACTTGGAGCGAGGGGCGACTACGCAGGGTGCACG
>NZ_JBEYWC010000061.1:0-3670 GCF_040704505.1 Streptomyces sp. NPDC047002 | reverse complement strand
TTCTGCTCGCTCACCCCGCTCGGGAACCCGGTCCGCCCCTCCGCGCCCGCCGCAGCCGGGTCGCTCCGCGACGACAGGCCCGCAAGAATCGTACACGCACGTCAGGTTTGTGGTCGGCGGAGGAAGAACGTACCGGTCACCCTGCCGTGTGCGGCAAGATCGGTGGCTTGCGCCGGCCGCCGCTTCCCGCCGTGAAATTGCTGACGTGCGCGTACGGTCGTGCCGCCGGCACGGCGGCGGGTCAGCCGGAGGTCCTCGCGGTGGAGGCCCGCAGAGCCACGGCGTCCTGGAGGAGACCCGCCGCCAGGCAGGCGCCCACCCCTTCGCCCGCCCGGATGCGCAGGTCGAGCAGGGGTTCGAGGCCGAGGTGCCGCAGCAGCGGGGCATGGGCGCCCTCGCGGCTGCGCTGCCCTGCCACGAGGTGGGCGGAGACGGCGGGTTCGAGCCGCACGGCCAGTGCGGCTGCCACGCCGGTCGCGAGCCCGTCGAGCACGACGGCTGCTCCCCCGGCCGCCGCGCCGAGCGCGGCGCCCGCAAGCACGGCGATCTCCGGGCCGCCCAGCGCGGCCAACAGCACCAGCGGATCGCGGAGTCGGCCGCCGTGCGCACGGCGGGCCCGCGCAAGCGCCGCACCGACCACGTCCCTCTTGCGGTCCACCGTGCGGGAGTCGGCGCCCGAGCCGAGCCCGACCGCCTCCTCGGGGCCGAGTCCGAGCAGCGCGGCGGCGAGCGCCGCGGCCACCGTGGTGTTGCCGGTCCCCACCTCGCCGAGCGCCACCAGGCCGTCCCGCGCGAGGCGCCCGCCGAGCGCGCGGCCCCTGCTGACGAGCGCCGCCGCGTCGTCGGGGCCGAGGGCGTCGGCGCCGACCAGGTCGCCGCGCTCCCCGACCGGCCGCGCGCCGACCGCGCCGGGCACGGGCCCGCCTTCGACGCCCGCGTCCACCACACAGGGCGCAAGGCCCGCGGTGCGCGCGGCGACGGTCCCCGCCGCCTCGCCGGCCACGGCCGCGGCAAGCACCTCCCGGGTGACCGACGTGCCGTAGGCGGAGACGCCGTGCCGGCACACCGGGTGGTCGGCGCCGGCGAGCAGCAGGCTCCCCGCGGCGGGGCGCGGGTGGCCGAGGGCGAGCACCCGGTCCACGGCCCGGTCGAGCACGCCGAGCGCCCCTGGGGGCGTCAGCAGCCGGTCGGCCTCGTCGCGCACCGAGACGACCGCACGCTGGTCGGGCGCCCGCAGCCGGGAGCGGGGCGCGGCGGGGCGCGCCCCGGCCGGCCACCGGTCGCGGAAGACCACCTCGTCGAGCGGCAACCGCCGCGACCAGCCGGTGCGTTCGAGCCCCGGCGCGGGGGGACGCTCGTCGGGCCAGCCGAGGCAGAGCCAGCCGAGCGTCACCACCCCTTCCGGCAGGCCGAGCAGCCCTGCCAGGTCGGCGGGTTCGAAGAGGGTGACCCAGCCGAGGCCGAGCCCCTCGGCGCGCGCCGCGAGCCACAGGTTCTCGATCGCGCAGGCGCAGGACCACAGGTCGGCGTCGGGGAAGGTCGCCCGGCCGAGCACCCCGGCGGCGGGGGCGCGGCGGTCGCAGCAGACCACCACCCCGCAGGGCGCCTCGCGCACCCCTTCGAGCTGCAGGTCGAGCAGGCGGCGTGCGGACTCGGGGTCGAGTCCCGCGGCCTGCACGTGCCGCGCGCGGTCGGTCAGCACGGCGGCCCGCTCCCTGATCTCCGCGTCCTCGACGACGATGAAGCGCCACGGCTGGGAGTGGCCGACCGAGGGGGCGGCGTGGGCCGCGGCCAGCACGCGCCCGAGCACGTCGGGCGGCACGGGGTCGGGCCTGAAGCGCCGGATGTCGCGGCGCGCCGCGACCACCTCGTACAGCGCGTCGCGCCGCTCCTGCGGCAGGGCCCAGGCCCTGGGGTCCCCGGCGCGGGCGGCGGCCGACGTCGCGTCGCCGATGACCGGCACCGGCCTCGCCCAGGTCACGCCCCGCCCCGTTCGCCGGTGAGGACCGACAGGTACTGCGCCGTCGCCGCGCCCTTCTGCGGCGGCGCGGGCCAGGCGGCGTCCGCGAGGCGGGCGGCCACCGGGCCGATCACCGTGACCGCGGGCGGGTGCACGCCCGCGGCGTCCTGGGCGAGGCTGCCGAGCGCCGAGCGCAGCACCGTCTGCCGCGGCGAGCCCCCGTCCTGGACGGTGGCCGTGGGCGTCTGCGGATCCATGCCTGCGGCGAGCAGCGCCCCGGTGATGGAGGGCAGGGTCTCGACGGCCATCATCAGCACCAGGGTGGTGCCCGAGCGGGCCAGCGCGGCCCAGTCGGGCCCCGGCAGGGGCGAGTCGGGCGCGAGATGGCCGGAGACGACGGTGAACGCGTACCCGAGGCCGCGGTGGGTCAGGGAGATCCCGGCGAGGCCCGGCACGCCCACGGCGCTCGTCACCCCGGGGACCACGTCGACGGCGAGCCCCGCCGCGAGACACGCCTCGACCTCCTCCATGCCGCGCCCGAACACGAACGGGTCGCCGCCCTTGAGCCGCACGACCCGCCTGCCGAGCCGGGCGTGCTCGACCAGGTGGCGGTTGATCTCCCGCTGGGGCATCGCGCTGCCGCCCGGCACCTTCGCCGCGTCCACCAGCAGGACCGACGCAGGCAGCCCGGCCAGCAGGGACACCGGAGCGAGCCGGTCGTAGACGACGACGTCGGCGCGTTCGAGCGCCCGCAGGCCGCGCACGGTGATCAGGTCCGGGTCGCCCGGGCCGCCGCCGACGATGGTGACCGAGCCGGGGCCGGGCCCGTGGTCCTGCCCGGCCCGCGGGTCGAGGCACCAGACGCGGGCGGCGCGGGCGTCGGCGCGTACCGCACGGTTCTCGTCCTCGGTGTCGGCGCGCGGACACACCACCCATGCGCCGTCGAGCACGTCCGGGCGGTAGCCGTCGGCCACCAGCTCGACCCGGCCGCGCGCCACCAGGTCGGCGAGCGACGGCGTCAGGTCGCGGCCCGCCTCCGCCACGACTCTCACCCGGGCGCACGCGCCGAGCAGCGCCGAGGCCGCGGCAGCGGCGGCGGGGCCGCGCCCGACCACCACGGCGGGACGGTTGCGCGTCTGCGGGTACGGGGGCTGCGGCCTGGTCATGGGTCTCCATTCCCGCCGCCACCCGGCCGGCCACGCCGCTCGTCCGGCGTCGGAGTGGGGGGACGGCGAAGAGGTGTGCCGGCGTACGGTCCTGGCGCGGGCGCCGGGGCCGCCGCCGCGGGTGCCCGCTCGCGGCGGGCCCGCGCGCTGCCTGCGGGGGGGGGACCGGCGGTGCGCGTCGCTGGCTTCCAGGCCGCCGCCCGCCGCCCGGCGCGGCACCGGCCGCGGTCGGAACGGGGCGGCGCCAGGTCACAGGGCCGGGTCCGCGTCGGATTCGCACCGACTTCCCGCGCTGCCGTCGTGTGCGGCGATACCACCACACCGCCCCGGGGGCGTCAACCCGCTGGTCGCGTACGGTCGTATGCGCGCGCGGCCGTGCGCAGGGACGGGGAAGCGGCAGCGGCGGCCCCGCTCCCCCCGCGGGCACCGGGGCGTTTCCGCGCGATCGCCTACCATGGCTCGACCGAGGCAGAACGCACGATCGCGACGTACGCTGATATCTCACGTTCACGTACGGTCCATCGGACGAGGGCGACAGAGCGAG
>NZ_JBEYWC010000060.1:2571-5149 GCF_040704505.1 Streptomyces sp. NPDC047002 | reverse complement strand
AACAACACAGCGAGGATGCTGTGGACTGCGGGGATTATTCCTTCTCGTGGTTCCGCTCTCGTGATGTGGTTGCCCGGATGTCCGGGAAAGCATTCACGGAGAGTTTGATCCTGGCTCAGGACGAACGCTGGCGGCGTGCTTAACACATGCAAGTCGAACGATGAAGCCTTTCGGGGTGGATTAGTGGCGAACGGGTGAGTAACACGTGGGCAATCTGCCCTGCACTCTGGGACAAGCCCTGGAAACGGGGTCTAATACCGGATATGACGCATGCCCGCATGGGTGGTGCGTGGAAAGCTCCGGCGGTGCAGGATGAGCCCGCGGCCTATCAGCTTGTTGGTGGGGTGATGGCCTACCAAGGCGACGACGGGTAGCCGGCCTGAGAGGGCGACCGGCCACACTGGGACTGAGACACGGCCCAGACTCCTACGGGAGGCAGCAGTGGGGAATATTGCACAATGGGCGGAAGCCTGATGCAGCGACGCCGCGTGAGGGATGACGGCCTTCGGGTTGTAAACCTCTTTCAGCAGGGAAGAAGCGTGAGTGACGGTACCTGCAGAAGAAGCGCCGGCTAACTACGTGCCAGCAGCCGCGGTAATACGTAGGGCGCAAGCGTTGTCCGGAATTATTGGGCGTAAAGAGCTCGTAGGCGGTTTGTCACGTCGGATGTGAAAGCCCGGGGCTTAACCCCGGGTCTGCATTCGATACGGGCAGACTGGAGTGTGGTAGGGGAGATCGGAATTCCTGGTGTAGCGGTGAAATGCGCAGATATCAGGAGGAACACCGGTGGCGAAGGCGGATCTCTGGGCCATTACTGACGCTGAGGAGCGAAAGCGTGGGGAGCGAACAGGATTAGATACCCTGGTAGTCCACGCCGTAAACGTTGGGAACTAGGTGTGGGTCACATTCCACGTGGTCCGTGCCGCAGCTAACGCATTAAGTTCCCCGCCTGGGGAGTACGGCCGCAAGGCTAAAACTCAAAGGAATTGACGGGGGCCCGCACAAGCGGCGGAGCATGTGGCTTAATTCGACGCAACGCGAAGAACCTTACCAAGGCTTGACATACACCGGAAACATTCAGAGATGGATGCCCCCTTGTGGTCGGTGTACAGGTGGTGCATGGCTGTCGTCAGCTCGTGTCGTGAGATGTTGGGTTAAGTCCCGCAACGAGCGCAACCCTTGTCCCGTGTTGCCAGCAGGCCCTTGTGGTGCTGGGGACTCACGGGAGACCGCCGGGGTCAACTCGGAGGAAGGTGGGGACGACGTCAAGTCATCATGCCCCTTATGTCTTGGGCTGCACACGTGCTACAATGGCCGGTACAATGAGTTGCGATGCCGTGAGGTGGAGCGAATCTCAAAAAGCCGGTCTCAGTTCGGATTGGGGTCTGCAACTCGACCCCATGAAGTCGGAGTCGCTAGTAATCGCAGATCAGCAGTGCTGCGGTGAATACGTTCCCGGGCCTTGTACACACCGCCCGTCACGTCACGAAAGTCGGTAACACCCGAAGCCGGTGGCCTAACCCCTTGTGGGAGGGAGCTGTCGAAGGTGGGACTGGCGATTGGGACGAAGTCGTAACAAGGTAGCCGTACCGGAAGGTGCGGCTGGATCACCTCCTTTCTAAGGAGCATTTCTTACCGGGCTTTCCTTCGGGGGGTTCGGTCAGAGGCCGGTTCATCAGCGAATGTCTGGTGCCGGTGGCTCATGGGTGGAACGTTGACTATTCGGCAGATTCGGATGCTTGTCGCTTCTAGTACTGCTCTCTTCGGGGAGTGTGGAACGGGGTGGTGGGGGTCTGGTTCTTGTCGGGCACGCTGTTGGGTGTCTGAGGGTGCGAGCGTTGCTCGTCCTTCGGTGTGCCGGTCCCAGTGAACTCGCCCTGTATGGGGTGGGGTGGTGGGTGGCTGGTCGTTGTTTGAGAACTGCACAGTGGACGCGAGCATCTGTGGCCAAGTTTTTAAGGGCGCACGGTGGATGCCTTGGTACCAGGAACCGATGAAGGACGTGGGAGGCCGCGATAGGCCCCGGGGAGCTGTCAACCGAGCTGTGATCCGGGGGTGTCCGAATGGGGAAACCCGGCAGTCGTCATGGGCTGTCACCTGCACCTGAACTCATAGGGTGTGTGGAGGGAACGAGGGGAAGTGAAACATCTCAGTACCCTCAGGAAGAGAAAACAATAGTGATTCCGGGAGTAGCGGCGAGCGAAACTGGATGAGGCTAAACCGTTTACGTGTGATACCCGGCAGGGGTTGCGTGGGCGGGGTTGTGGGAGTGTGTGTCTCTGGTCTGCCGGCCAGGGGGCGAGTTAGAAACCGTTGATGTAGGCGAAGGGCATGCGAAAGGCCCGGCGTAGAGGGTAAGACCCCCGTAGCTGAAACATTGACGGCTCGTTTATGCATGTCCCAAGTAGCACGGGCCTCGAGAAATCCTGTGTGAATCTGGCGGGACCACCCGCTAAGCCTAAATATTCCCTGGTGACCGATAGCGGATAGTACCGTGAGGGAATGGTGAAAAGTACCGCGGGAGCGGAGTGAAATAGTACCTGAAACCGTGTGCCTACAAGCCGTGGGAGCGTCGCAT
>NZ_JBEYWC010000060.1:0-2473 GCF_040704505.1 Streptomyces sp. NPDC047002 | reverse complement strand
ATGTCGTGACTGCGTGCCTTTTGAAGAATGAGCCTGCGAGTTTGCGGTGTGTTGCGAGGTTAACCCGTGTGGGGGAGCCGTAGCGAAAGCGAGTCCGAAGAGGGCGGTTGAGTAGCATGCTCAAGACCCGAAGCGGAGTGATCTAGCCATGGGCAGGTTGAAGCGGCTGTAAGAGGTCGTGGAGGACCGAACCCACCAGGGTTGAAAACCTGGGGGATGACCTGTGGTTAGGGGTGAAAGGCCAATCAAACTCCGTGATAGCTGGTTCTCCCCGAAATGCATTTAGGTGCAGCGTCGTGTGTTTCTTGCCGGAGGTAGAGCACTGGATAGGCGATGGGCCTTACCGGGTTACTGACCTTAGCCAAACTCCGAATGCCGGTAAGTGAGAGCGCGGCAGTGAGACTGTGGGGGATAAGCTCCATGGTCGAGAGGGAAACAGCCCAGAGCATCGACTAAGGCCCCTAAGCGTGCGCTAAGTGGGAAAGGATGTGGAGTCGCAGAGACAACCAGGAGGTTGGCTTAGAAGCAGCCATCCTTGAAAGAGTGCGTAATAGCTCACTGGTCTAGTGATTCCGCGCCGACAATGTAGCGGGGCTCAAGCGTACCGCCGAAGTCGTGTCAATCCAGCGATAGTCCTAACGGATGTTGGGTTGGGTAGGGGAGCGTCGTGTGCCGGGTGAAGCTGCACTGGAAGGTAGTGGTGGACGGTTCACGAGTGAGAATGCAGGCATGAGTAGCGATTCACACGTGGGAAACGTGTGCGCCGATTGACTAAGGGTTCCTGGGTCAAGCTGATCTGCCCAGGGTAAGTCGGGACCTAAGGCGAGGCCGACAGGCGTAGTCGATGGATAACCGGTTGATATTCCGGTACCCGCTGTATGGCGTCAAATATCGAATCCTCTGATGCTAAGGCCGTGAAGCCGCCCTGATCTCTTCGGAGTTGAGGGGAGTGGTGGAGCCGCTGGTCCAAGGTGGTAGTAGGTAAGTGATGGGGTGACGCAGGAAGGTAGTCCATCCCGGGCGGTGGTTGTCCCGGGGTAAGGGTGTAGCCCGCGTGGTAGGTAAATCCGTCACGTGTGTGGGTGAGACCTGATGCCGAGCCGATTGTGGTGAAGTGGATGATCCTATGCTGTCGAGAAAAGCCTCTAGCGAGTTGTATGGCGGCCCGTACCCTAAACCGACTCAGGTGGTCTGGTAGAGAATACCGAGGCGTTCGGGTGAACTATGGTTAAGGAACTCGGCAAAATGCCCCCGTAACTTCGGGAGAAGGGGGGCCATTCCTGGTGATGGACTTTTCGTCTTGAGCTGGGGGTGGCCGCAGAGACCAGCGAGAAGCGACTGTTTACTAAAAACACAGGTCCGTGCGAAGCCGTAAGGCGATGTATACGGACTGACGCCTGCCCGGTGCTGGAACGTTAAGGGGACCGGTTAGTCGATCTTTTGGGTTGGCGAAGCTGAGAACTTAAGCGCCAGTAAACGGCGGTGGTAACTATAACCATCCTAAGGTAGCGAAATTCCTTGTCGGGTAAGTTCCGACCTGCACGAATGGCGTAACGACTTCTCGACTGTCTCGACCATAGGCCCGGTGAAATTGCAGTACGAGTAAAGATGCTCGTTTCGCGCAGCAGGACGGAAAGACCCCGGGACCTTTACTATAGTTTGATATTGGTGTTCGGTTCGGCTTGTGTAGGATAGGTGGGAGACTGTGAAGCTTGGACGCCAGTTCAGGTGGAGTCGTTGTTGAAATACCACTCTGGTCGTGCTGGATGTCTAACCTGGGTCCGTGATCCGGATCAGGGACAGTGTCTGATGGGTAGTTTAACTGGGGCGGTTGCCTCCTAAAGGGTAACGGAGGCGCCCAAAGGTTCCCTCAGCCTGGTTGGTAATCAGGTGGTGAGTGTAAGTGCACAAGGGAGCTTGACTGTGAGACTGACGGGTCGAGCAGGGACGAAAGTCGGGACTAGTGATCCGGCGGTGGCTTGTGGAAGCGCCGTCGCTCAACGGATAAAAGGTACCCCGGGGATAACAGGCTGATCTTCCCCAAGAGTCCATATCGACGGGATGGTTTGGCACCTCGATGTCGGCTCGTCGCATCCTGGGGCTGGAGTCGGTCCCAAGGGTTGGGCTGTTCGCCCATTAAAGCGGTACGCGAGCTGGGTTTAGAACGTCGTGAGACAGTTCGGTCCCTATCCGCTGCGCGCGTTGGAGTCTTGAGAAGGGCTGTCCCTAGTACGAGAGGACCGGGACGGACGGACCTCTGGTGTGCCAGTTGTTCTGCCAAGGGCATGGCTGGTTGGCTACGTTCGGGAGGGATAACCGCTGAAAGCATCTAAGCGGGAAGCCTGCTTCGAGATGAGGGCTCCCACCCACTTGATGGGGTAAGGCTCCCAGTAGACGACTGGGTTGATAGGCCGGAGATGGAAGCCAGGTGACTGGTGGAGTTGACCGGTACTAATAGGCCGAGGGCTTGTCC
>NZ_JBEYWC010000059.1:0-9518 GCF_040704505.1 Streptomyces sp. NPDC047002 | reverse complement strand
AACAACACCTCAGCCAACTCCGCCGCCGCACCCACCACATGCTCACAATTGTCCAACACCAACAACATCCGCCGCCGCCCCAGATGCTCCACGAGCCGTGCGGTGGCGTCGCGGCGTACGGGGGCGCGGTCCTCGCGCGCCGCGAGCTGGGTCTCGCGCAGGCCGAGGGCGCTGAGGACCGCGCCCGGCACGGCGGACGGGTCGTCGAGCGGGGCCAGTTCGACCAGCCAGGCGCCGGGCGGTGCGGCCTCCTCCGCGAGCCGGGTCTTGCCCGAGCCGCCGGGTCCCGTGAGCGTGACGAGGCGGGAGCGCGCGAGGTCGGCCCGCAGGTCGGCGATGTCGCGCTCGCGGCCCACGAAGGACGTGAGGCGCGGGCGGATGTTGCCGCGCGCCTGGCCCTGCGGGTCCGCGTCAGGGGCCGGCGCGCGGCTCGGCGGGGGCTCGGCGAGCAGGGCGGCGTGCAGGGCAGCGGGCTCGGGGCCCGGGTCGGTGCCGAGGTCGTCGGCGAGGGTCCTGCGCAGCCGCTCGTACGCGGCGAGGGCGTCGGCGCGGCGGCCCGCGTCGCGCAGCGCGCGGATCAACTGGGCGTGCAGCGGCTCGTCGTAGGGGTGCTCGGCGGTCAGCGCGGTCAGCTCGGCGAGCGCGGAGTCCGCGCTGCCGCGCCGCAGGTCGGCCTCGATGCGCTGCCGCAGCGCGGCGAACCGCCGTGCCTCCGGGCGGACTCCGTGGTCGCCGCCCGACCGGTCCGGCAGGTCGGCGAGCGCGGGGCCGCGCCACAGGCCGAGCGCCTCGCGCAGCGTGCGGGCCGCGCCCTCCGCGTCGCCTGCGGCGAGCTGGGCCGCGCCCTCGTCGGCGAGGCGCTCGAACCCGTACAGGTCGACGTCCTCGCGGCCGGCCGCGAGGCGGTAGCCGCCGGGGGCGGAGACGACGGCGTCCCTGCCGAGGGCGCGGCGCAGCCGGCCGACGAGCGCCTGGAGGGCGGCGGGCGAGTCCTGCGGCGGGTCGTCCGCCCAGACGTCGGCGACGAGGTCGGCCACCGGGACCGTACGGCCCGGGCGCAGCGCGAGCGCGGCGAGCAGGGCGCGCAGCCGCGCGCCGCCGAGGGGGACGGCCAGGCCGCGCTCGTCGCGCGCCTGCGTGGCGCCCAGGATGAAGTACCGCACCGGGTCATTGTGGCGTGCGGCGCCGACACCGGCCCCCGGGCGGCCCGGAAGCGGCCGTTCCGCCGACGGGCGGCCGCACGCGGCCCCGGCCCCGGCCCCGGCCCCGGCCCGTGAACGTCCCTCAAGCCCGCAAGGTCGGCCGCGGCACCACGCCGCCTGCCACCGCGCGGCGGCGCGGGGCGGCCGTGCCGGTCCAGCAGGTGCCGCGGCGGGAGAGCAGGCGGCGCAGCCACAGCTCGGTGGAGACGAGGTCGGCGAGGCCGTCGAGCGGGACCGGCTCGCCGTCGGCCGCGGCGCGCAGCGCCTTGCGCACGACGCGGGCCTCCACGATCCCCGCGTCGGCGAGCAGCGGCGCGTCGAAGAGGCTCACCAGCTCGCCCATCGCCGCGCGCAGGCCCACCCGTTGGACGGCCGCGTAGGTCGCGCGCGAGGTGGCGCCCCAGCCGGGCGGCAGGTCGTGGATGCCGGTGCCTGCGAGGACCGTGCGCAGGATCTCGGCGCGGGCGTCCGGCTGGACGCGCAGCGCCTCCGGCAGCTCGCGGCAGGCCCGTACGACCTGGTTGTCGAGGAACGGCGCGTGCAGGCGCTGGCTGCGGATCTCCGCTGCCTGCTCGAAGACGCGGTGGTCGGCGGCGTAGCGGGCGAGCGCGGCCCTGGCGCGCGCCTCGCCGGGGCGCTGCACGGACTGCGGCCTGGTGGCGGCGGTCCGCAGCCGCCTCGCGACCTGGGAGAGCGCCTCGCCGGTGAGCCAGCGCGCGGCGGGCCCGGGGCGCGACCAGGTGAGGGCGGCGAGCGAGGCGTCGACGGGGCCGCCGTAACCGTTCGGCGGGAGGCCCCTGTTGACCTCGGGGAGCCGGGCGGCCGCGTCCTCCATGCCGGTCCTGTACGGGGTGCGGGCGAGGCGGCGGGCCGCGCGGTAGACGGTCAGCGGCACGAAGAGGGACGACGGCGAAGCGCCCTCGGAGCGCGCCAGTTCGGCGACCGGGTGCAGGAGGTGGCGTCTGCGGCGGTCGAGCAGCAGGTCGGCGAGGCGCGCGGGGTGGGCGTCGAGGACCTGCCGCGCGCCGGCGCCCGTCAGGTGGTCGGCGCTGCCCGCCGCGAGGCGCCGCTTGTGCCGGGCGGCGCTGACCAGCGCGGGGCCTGGCTCGTCGGTGAGCGGGCCTTCGAGGTCGGCGTACGGGAGGGCCTCGGCGCCTCCGGTGACGACGACGTGGTGGAGGCGCGGGTTCTCCGCGATGAGGGCGGCGCGCTCAAGCTCCGCCTCGTCGCGGCCGCCCTTGGTGAGGTCGTTGAAGGTGACGGCGAGGAGGCGCTCGCCCGCGCCCGTGCCGTGGCCGAGCACGGTGCCGGGCGCGCCGGGCAGCCCGGCGGCGAGCAGCGCGAGCGTGGCGGACCCCGAGCCGCCCGAGAGGTCGGCGCCGATGCCGGGCAGCGGCGCGCCGCGCGCGGCCCGCCGGTCGGCAGGGCCCATGCCGGGCACGGGCCCCGGGTCGGGCAGCGGTGCCTCCGGGGCGTGCCGGGGCGCGGTGAGCCGGGTCCGCACGGCCTGGACGAGTGCCTCGCCGACGTCCTCGATCGCGCGCTCCGGGTCGCGCTGCGGCGCGGCGACTGCCAGGGAGGAGACCTGCTCGTAGCCGGTGATCTCGCGTGAGCCCTCGCGGAGGATGAGGGCGTGTCCAGGCGGCACCCGTCTGACGCCCTCGTACGGCGTGGAGTCGCGCAGCACCTCGGGCGTCTCGGGGCAGGCGAGCACCGCGGCGAGGTGCCCGACGTCGAGCTGCGCCTCGATGAGGTCGGCGAGCGGCAGGGCGGCGGTCGCGTAGGCGGTGCCGCCCGCCCAGGGCGTGTGGAAGACGGGGCGGGCGCCCGCGAGGTCGCCCGCGATGGTGACGCGCCGCCCGATCTGCGCGACGGCGGTGTAGCTGCCCGGCCAGGCGGTGAGGTGGCGCAGGGCGCCGCCGCGCGCGGCGACGATGCCGAGGCGCAGCTCGTCGTCGGTGGCGCCGCAGCAGCCCAGTACGGCAAGGCGGTTGAAGGGGTCGACGGAGACGACGCGGACCTCGTCCGGGCGCCAGTCGCCGACCGCCCAGAGCGGATCGGGGTCGCCCCACAGGAGTTGGGAGCCGACGGGCGTGATCGTGCCGCCGTCGCCCGCGTCGGTGACGGCGTCCACGGCGCCGACCGTGCCGAAGTGCGCGGCGATACTGCTCCACCCCACCAGCCAGCGCATCGCCGCCTCCACACCCTGTGGACCATCCGGGCCGTCGCCCGTTCGGGACCATGCTGCCATGACAACGGCGCACAGGAGGGGGGACGGTGGCGTGCGTCCGGAGATGCATGCGCCCCTGGCATGCACCGGTTGGCCGGATTCGACCCCTTGCCTGACGGCTTGTTCCGTCCCCCGCCGTCCGCGCCGGGCTTCGATCCGCGGGCCGCACGCCGCGCGGAGACAGACGTCATTCGGCCAATCTCCGGCGCCCTGTGCGGCGCGCCGCGGCGCCGCCCCGGCGCGTTCGCAGCGTACGCACGCTCGGTCCGGGAGACGCCGCGCGCCTCCCGGACCGGTCCGCCGCCCGCGGGGATTCGAGGCAGCGGATGTCCCCCAGCCCGCTGGTTCCAGTGCGCAGCGGGCCGACCCACGCAGGACAATGGAAGCGCTCTCATCCGCTTCGGGCCACGGCGCACGGCCGGGCGCACGGCCACACGCGAGGAGCACGCACCGCCCGTGCGACGGCGTGCGCCGCCGTCCTGAACCCGGCGGAACTCCCGTGCGCACGGGCCACATTCCCGCCATCCGGAAGTCCGCCCCTTAACGGTCGGGATGTGTCGAACTACGCTGGGTTTACGAATGCCGCGCGCCTATGCCGCGACGCGGCGGCCGTCTGCGTGTCGAGGGGTGGCGCATGTCCAGGGAGCTACGCGGGCCGAACGAGAAGCTCGGCACGGTTCTCGCCCTCGCGGGAATCAGCAACGCCGGCCTCGCCCGCCGGGTCAACGACCTCGGGGCGCAGCGCGGTCTGACGCTTCGCTACGACAAGACGTCGGTGGCGCGGTGGGTGTCGAAGGGGATGGTCCCGCAGGGGGCCGCCCCGCACCTCATCGCGTCCGCGATCGGCGCGAAGCTCGGCAGGCCCGTGCCGCTGCACGAGATCGGGCTCGCCGACGCCGATCCCGCGCCTGAGGTGGGGCTCGCGTTCCCGCGCGACGTCGGGCAGGCCGTGCGCACGGCGACCGAGCTGTACCGCCTCGACCTGGCGGGCCGCAGGGCGGGCAGCGGCGGCATCTGGCAGTCGCTGGCTGGTTCCTTCTCCGTCAGCGCGTACGCGACGCCCGCTTCGCGCTGGCTGATAACCCCGGCCGACTCGTCGGTGGCGCGCGACACGTCCACCGCACTGGCCGCGCGCGGGGCGCACGGCGGGGACGCGGGCCGCGGCAGGGCGGCGCGCCGGGGGCCCGCGGGCCCGACCACGGCGGGCGCCGGCCTGGTCAAGCAGCCGGCGGCGGCCGAGACCGCGCCCGCCGAAGGCCAGGCGGCCGACGGCGCGGAGGGCGCCGCACCGCTCAGAGTCGGCCACAGCGATGTCGCGAAGCTCCGCGAGGCGGCGGCCGACGCCCGCCGCTGGGACTCCAAGTACGGCGGCGGCGACTGGCGTTCCTCGATGGTCCCCGAGTGCCTGCGGGTCGACGCGGCGCCGCTGCTGCTCGGCGCGTACAGCGACGAGGTGGGGCGCGGCCTGTTCGGCGCCACCGCGGAACTGACCAGGCTGGCCGGCTGGATGGCCTTCGACACGGGCCAGCAGGAGGCCGCCCAGCGGTACTACATCCAGGCGCTGCGGCTGGCCCGCGCCGCCGCCGACGTGCCGCTCGGCGGGTACGTCCTCGCGTCGATGTCCCTCCAGGCCACCTACCGCGGCTTCGCCGACGAGGGCGTCGACCTGGCGCAGGCCGCCGTCGAGCGCAACAGGGGCCTGGCGACGGCCCGCACGATGAGCTTCTTCCGCCTCGTGGAGGCGCGCGCGCACGCGAAGGCGGGCGACGCGACGGCGGCGGGCGCGGCGCTGAAGGCCGCCGAGGGGTGGCTGGAGCGCTCGCGCACGGGCGACGCCGACCCGTCGTGGCTCGCCTTCTACTCGTACGACCGGTTCGCGGCGGACGCGGCCGAGTGCTACCGGGACCTGAAACTGCCGCGCCAGGTAAGGCAGTTCACGGAGCAGGCGCTGTCCAAGCCGACGGAGGAGTTCGTGCGCTCGCACGGCCTGCGCCTCGTGGTGAGCGCCGTGGCCGAGCTGGAGTCGGGCAATCTGGACGCGGCGTGCGCCGCGGGCACCCGCGCGGTGGAGGTCGCGAACCGCATCTCGTCCGCGCGCACCACCGAGTACGTACGGGACCTGCTGCACCGCCTCGAACCGTACGGGGACGAGCCGCGCGTCGCGGAGCTGCGGGAGCGCGCGCGGCCGCTGCTGATGGCGCCCGCGTAGCCGGAGTCCTCGCGCGGCCGCGGTCAAAGTCCTCGCGCGCCCGTGGTCCGGTCCGGCGCGCCCGCGGCCCTCGGGCTCCCCGCGGCCGGTTCCGCTCGTCGGCGGGTCCCGCTCACCGCCCCCGCGCCGCCGCTGTCGGCGGCGGGGTGCACCATCGGGGTGGGAGGTGAGCGGATGGCCGCGCGTGCGGGGTTCGACTGCGACGTACTGGTGATCGGCGGCGGCATCGTCGGCCTGTCGACGGCGTACGCGCTGACGCGCACCGCGCCGGGCGTGCGCGTGGCGGTCGTCGAGAAGGAGCCGGGCCCGGGCCGCCACCAGACGGGGCGCAACAGCGGGGTCATCCACAGCGGCATCTACTACCCGCCGGGCTCGCTCAAGGCGCGGTACGCGCTCAGCGGCTCGGCCGAGATGGTCCGCTTCTGCGGGGAGCACGGGATCGCGCACGCGGTGACGGGCAAGCTGATCGTCGCGAAGGACCGCAAGGAGCTGCCGAGGCTGCGCGCGCTCGCCGAGCGCGGCAGGGCCCACGGCATCCCCGTGCGCGAGCTGGGCCCCGCGCAGATCAGGGAGCACGAGCCGGAGGCGCGCGGGGTGGCGGCGCTGCACGTCGCGACCACCGGCGTCTGCGACTACGCGGCGGTGGCCGGGCAGCTCGCCAGGTCGGCGGCGGACGCGGGCGCGCAGGTGCGCTACGGCGCGGGCGTCACCGCGGTCGACCGGCGGCCGTGGGGCGTCGCGGTGCGCACGGCGCCCGGCGAGATCCTGCGGGCGCGCGCCCTGGTGAACTGCGCGGGCCTCCAGTGCGACCGGGTGGCGCGGCTCACGGGCGATGACCCGGGCATGCGGATCGTGCCCTTCCGCGGGGAGTACTACGAGCTGGCGCGGCCCGACCTGGTGCGGGGCCTGGTCTACCCGGTGCCGGAACCGGCCTTCCCCTTCCTCGGCGTGCACCTGACGCGCGGCGTCGACGGCGGCGGGGTGCACGTCGGGCCGAACGCGGTCCCCGCGCTCGCCCGCGAGGGATACGGCTGGTCCACGGTGCGCCCACGCGAGGTGGCGACCACCCTCGCCTGGCCCGGCGCCTGGCGGATGGCCGCGAGGCACTGGCGGTACGGGGCCGGCGAGGTCCACCGCTCGCTGGCGAAGCGCGCGTTCGCCGCCGAGGTCCGCAGGCTGCTGCCCGCGGTCACCGACGCCGACCTGCGGCCCGCCGCCTCCGGCGTGCGCGCCCAGGCCGTGCTGCCCGACGGCTCCCTGGCCGACGACTTCCTGATACGCCGGGCGCCCCGCGCCGTCCATGTGCTCAACGCCCCCTCCCCCGCGGCCACGGCCTCCCTCCCCATCGGCCGCGCGGTCGCCCGCTGGGCGCTCGAAGCCCTGGACTGACCTGCGCGGGCGCCGTCCTGGCCGGTCCCGGGGCCCGGCGCGGGATCCGGCGCCGGCCCGAGGGGGCGGGCGGGCGCGTTTACCATGGGGGCACCATGTCCCAGTCGCAGACGCCGAGCCGCATGTTCCCCGACGGAGGGCCCGCAGCCGATCCCGCGGGTGATCACTTCGAGCGCCGCATCCGCAGCTTCCAGCCACGCAGGAGCCGGGTGACCGCGGGGCAGGCCGACGCGATCCGCAGGCTGTGGCCCGCGTGGGGCTTCGACGTGGACGGGCAGCGGGTCCTCGACCTCGACGCGGTCTTCGGCGGCGCGCCCGTCGTGCTGGAGATCGGCTTCGGCATGGGCGAGACCACCGCCCTGATGGCCGAGGCCGAGCCGGAGACCGGCCTCATCGCCGTCGACGTGCACACCCCTGGCCAGGGCAACCTGCTCGCGCTCGCCGAGCGCGCGGGGCTCACCAATCTGCGCGTGGCCAACGGCGACGCCGTCATCCTGCTGCGCGAGATGCTGCCGCCGGGCTCCCTCGCGGGCGTCCGCGTGTACTTCCCCGACCCCTGGCCGAAGAAGCGCCACCACAAGCGGCGCCTCCTCCAGCCCGAGTTCCTGGATCTCGCCGCCACCCGAATGGCTCCCGGCGCCGTGCTGCACTGCGCCACCGACTGGGAGCCGTACGCGGAGCAGATGCTCGACGTGCTCACCGCGCACCCCGCGTTCGAGAACACGGCGCCCGGCGGCGGCTTCGCCGAGCGGCCCGCCTTCCGGCCCCTGACCCGCTTCGAAGGACAAGGGCTCGACAAGGGCCACGTGGTGCGTGACCTGCTGTTCCGCAGGTCCTGCGACTGACGCGGCGGGCCGCGGGACGGCCGCCGCGCGCCCGCTCACGCGCCCCCTGGCCGCCCGAGGCCCCATCGCCGTTGTCAGCGCCCGTCGTTAGGGTCGGTACGTGAGCCGACCGACCCCGCACGTCCTGACGCGGCCGCCCGCGGCGCGCCGAGGCGCCCGCGCGCTCCGGCAGCGCGCCCGCGGCCTCTGGGCACGGCGCGGCGTGCGGGCCGGCGTGCTGGTCGGGGCGCTCACCGTCTGCGGCGTCGTGATCCTCGCCCTCGTGCGGGACCAGACCGGCACGGAGGGCTTCCTTGTCGGCCTCGGCCTCGCGGCCGCGCCCGTGCCCGTGCTGATGGCCGTCTTCCGCTGGGTCGACCGCGTCGCGCCCGCGCCCTGGCGCACCCTGTTCTTCGCGTTCGCCTGGGGCGCCTGTGCGGCGGCGCTGGTGGCGATCATCGCGAACTCCTTCGCGACGGAGTGGCTCGCCACCGCGACCGCCGACCCGCACGGCGCCGAGTCGCTGGGCGCCACGGCCATAGCGCCGGTCGTCGAGGAGAGCGCGAAGGGCACGGCGGTCCTGCTGCTCTTCCTCTTCCGCAGGCGCCACTTCACCGGAGTGGCGGACGGCGTCGTCTTCGCCGGGTTCACCGCCACCGGCTTCGCCTTCACGGAGAACATCCTCTACCTGGGCAACGCCTTCGGCGAGGACAAGGTGCTCGGCAGCACCGGCCTGGCGTCCTTCACCGTGGCGACGTTCTTCGTACGGATCGTGCTCTCGCCGTTCGCGCACCCCCTGTTCACCGTGCTCACCGGCATCGGCTTCGGCCTGTCCGCCCTGGCCGCAGGCCGGCACGCCCGGCTGAAGCGGCTGCTGCCGCCGCCGGCCGGGCTGGTCTGCGCGATGGGCCTGCACGCACTGTGGAACAGCTCGTCGGGTGCCTTCGGCCCCTACGGCTTCTACGTCGTCTACGCGCTGTTCATGGTGCCCGTGTTCGGTCTCGTGACGGGCGTGACGATAGGGGCGCGCCAGCACGGCCTGCGGACGGTCGCCGCGGTGCTGCCCGCGTACGTCGCGGCCGGCTGGTGCGGGCCCGCGGCGCCCGCGGCCCTCTCGTCCATGCGGGCGCGGGCGGCGGCGCGGGACTACGCGGGCCGCACATACGGCGCCGCGGCCGCGCGCGCCGTCGTGGAGTACGGGCGGGCCGCGACGGCGCTCGCCCTGCTGCGGCACCGGCTGGAGCGGGGCGCCCCGGTGCCCGGCTTCCCCGCGCGCGAGCGGGAGCTGCTGGAGCGGATGGCCGAGCGCCGCGGCCCCGCGGAGCCCGCGCTGCTGCACGCGGCGCGGGTGACGGGCCGGATCGCCGCGCCGCCCCCGCACCGCGACTACCTGGCGTACAACCCGTACCGCGAGCACCCGGCTGCGCCCCGCAGCGGCCACGCGGCGGCCGGCCCGTGCCGCGGCGCACGCGCGCCGCACTCCGCCCGCGGCACCACGGCGTACGGTCGCTGCCCGGCCCGCGACTCCCCCGGCCCGCGCGCCGCTCCGTACCCGGACCGCGCCGCCTAGGGAGTGTCTTCAAAAGAGCGTCGTCCGCCCGGAGGGCGGGGTCGGGGTGGTCCGGTGCGTGCGATCGCAAGGCGGAGGAGTGAGTCGACGCGGA
>NZ_JBEYWC010000058.1:0-11642 GCF_040704505.1 Streptomyces sp. NPDC047002 | reverse complement strand
GTTGACCGGGTCGTGGTTGGGGCCCGGCACGGTCACGACGCCCGACGAGCGGACGGCGCCGCCGAGTACGGAGCCCACGAGCACACCCGGGTGCGGGGCCGCGCCCCTGCTAGACGGGCCTGAACCACACCGTGGACAGCGGCGGCAGCGTCGGGCGCACACTCGCCCCGCGCCCGTGCGCGGCGACCGGCTCGGGCTTCAGCACCTCCGTGTTGCGCACACCGCCGCCGCCGTACCGCGCCTCGTCGGTGTTGAGCACCTCGGCCCACCCCGCGTAGTCGTCCGGCACACCGATCCGGTAGCCCTCCCGCACCACGGGCGAGAAGTTCGACACCGCGAGCAGCGGCGCGCCCGCGCGGTCGAGCCGCAGGAACGCGAGGACGTTGTCCTCCGCGGCGCCGCCCTCGACCCAGCTGAACCCCTCGGGCTCGGTGTCGCGCTCCCACAGCGCCGGTGTGCCGCGGTAGACCG
The DNA here is from genome assembly GCF_040704505.1 of Streptomyces sp. NPDC047002. Taxonomy (NCBI): domain Bacteria; kingdom Bacillati; phylum Actinomycetota; class Actinomycetes; order Kitasatosporales; family Streptomycetaceae; genus Streptomyces; species Streptomyces sp. NPDC047002. The sequence goes on along the minus strand of NZ_JBEYWC010000058.1, from coordinate 11,171 downwards.
CGTTGAGGTCGGCCACCAGGCTGCGCACGCCCCGGTGGTCGTCCGCCGCCGTGTACGAGGGGTCCACCAGCCACCAGTCGGGGCCGTGGCTCTCCGACCACTCGGCGCCCTGCGCGAACTCCTGCCCCATGAACAGCAGTTGCTTGCCCGGGTGGGCCCACATGAAGCCCAGGTAGGCGCGGTGGTTGGCGCGCTGCTGCCACCAGTCGCCCGGCATCTTCGACACCAGGGCGCCCTTGCCGTGCACCACCTCGTCGTGCGAGATCGGCAGGACGTAGTTCTCGCTGTACGCGTACACCATCGAGAACGTCATGTCGTTGTGGTGGTACCTGCGATGCACCGGCTCCTTCGCCATGTACTCCAGCGAGTCGTGCATCCAGCCCATGTTCCACTTCAGGCCGAAGCCGAGGCCGCCGAAGCCGCCGGGTCCTGTGTGGTGGGTGGCGCGGGTGACCCCGTCCCAGGCCGTCGACTCCTCGGCGACCGTCACCACACCGGGACAGCGCCGGTAGACCGTGGCGTTCATCTCCTGCAGGAAGCGCACCGCGTCCAGGTTCTCCCGGCCGCCGTACTCGTTGGGCGCCCACTGCCCGTCCTCGCGCGAGTAGTCGAGGTACAGCATCGAGGCCACCGCGTCGACCCGCAGGCCGTCGACGTGGAACTCCTCGCACCAGTACACGGCGTTCGCCACCAGGAAGTTGCGCACCTCGGTGCGCCCGTAGTCGAAGGTCAGCGTGCCCCAGTCGGGATGCTCGGCCTTCCGCGCGTCGCCCGGCTCGTACAGCGGGCGCCCGTCGAAGTGCGCCAGCGCCCACTCGTCCTTCGGGAAGTGCGCGGGCACCCAGTCCACGAGCACGCCGATGCCCGCCCGGTGCAGCGCGTCCACCAGGAACCTGAAGTCGTCGGGCGTGCCCATCCGCGACGTGGGCGCGTAGAAGCCGGTGACCTGGTAGCCCCACGAGCCGCCGAAGGGGTGCTCGGCGATCGGCATCAGCTCCACGTGCGTGAAGCCCAGCTCCTCGACGTACGCGGGCAGTTGCTCGGCCAGCTGCCGGTAGGTGAGGCCGGGCCGCCAGGACGGCAGGTGCACCTCGTACACCGAGAAGGGCGCCGCGTGCGCCGGCCGGTCCGCACGGTGCGCCAGCCACTCCTGGTCGTGCCACTCGTGGTGCGAGGCGGTCACCACCGAGGCCGTCGCGGGCGGCACCTCGGTGGCCCGCGCCATCGGGTCGGCGCGCAGCGTGTGGTGCCCCTCGGGCGTGCAGATGTCGAACTTGTACGTGTCGCCCTCGCCGACCTCGGGGACGAACAGCTCCCACACGCCGCTCGAACCGAGCGACCGCATCGGCAGCGCCGTGCCGTCCCAGTAGTTGAAGCCGCCGGCGACCCGCACGCCGCGCGCGTTCGGTGCCCACACCGTGAAGCGGGTGCCCGTCACGCCCTGGTGGTCGAGGACCGTGGCGCCGAGCGCCGTCCACAGCTCCTCGTGCCTGCCCTCCGCGATCAGGTGCAGGTCGAGTTCGCCGAGCGCCGGCAGGAAGCGGTACGGGTCCTGCGCCTCGACCACGTCGTCGCCCTCGGCGTCCCCGTAGCGCACCCGCAGGGTGTGAACGGGGGCCTCGGCGAGCGGCAGCACACCGGAGAACAGCCCGTCGCCCTCGTCGTTGAGCGCCGTGGCCGAGCCGTCGACGACGACGTCCACCGCCCGCGCGTACGGCCGCAGCGCGCGCACCGCCACCCCGCCGGCCACCGGGTGGGCGCCGAGCAGGGCGTGCGGGTCGTGGTGCTCGCCGCGCAGCAGGCGCGCCCGGTCGCCGTCGTCGAGCGGCGGCGCGGGCGGCGTGCCCGTGTGCCCGCGCGAGGAGCCGCCCGCGGCCCCCGAGAGGCCCCGGGCGTCCGCCTGCGGGGTGCGGCGCCCGGGCACGGGCCTGCCGGGCGGCTGCTTGCCCGGCAGGCCCGCGGGCACGGAGCCCGACGCCTTGGCGGGGCGGAAACGGGCGGAGACTTCTGGCTCCGACGGGGTGTCGGACGACGGGCGGGCGGTCACGGTGCTGCCTCCTCGGCGAGCGTCGGACGGGCGTGGGCGTGGGCGGGGATGCGGGCGTGGGCGTGGAGCGCGGAGGTGCCGTGCGCGGGGTGCCTGGGTCGAGTCTGCTGGACTCGGGGCCGCGGCGCGAGCGGGCCGGGGGAGCGGAGCGAGGAGGGCGCCCGCGGGGCGCGCCGCTCAGCCCCCGGCCGCGAGGCGTTCGATCGCGGCCATCGGGACGGGCAGCCAGCCGGGCCTGTGCCGCGCCTCGTACAGCACCTCGTAGACGGCCTTGTCCGTCTCGTAGGCCCGCAGCAGCTCGGGCTCGGCGCGCGGGTCGCTGCCCGCGGCCTCGGCGTACCCCTCGCAGTAGGCGTCGCGGCAGCGCGCCGCCCAGTCGGCGCGCCAGGGCTCGTGGGAGCGCGCCGCGTAGTCGAAGGAGCGCAGCATCCCTGCGACGTCGCGCACCGGCGGCTGCGGCCTGGTGCGCTCGGCGAGCGGTCTCGCGGGCTCGCCCTCGAAGTCGATGACGGACCAGCGGCCGTCCGGGGTGTGCAGTATCTGCCCGAGGTGCAGGTCGCCGTGGACCCGCTGGGCGGGCCGCGTGCGCTCCGTCGCGCGCAGCGCGTCGAACGCGGCGCGCAGCCCCGGCGCGTACGGCTGGAGCGCGGGCACCGCCTGCGCCGCGGCGGCGAGCCTGCGGTCCATCGCCTCCGCGAGCTCGGCCGTGCGGGCCCGGTCGAGCGTCACCGTCGGCAGCGCGGCGGCCAGCGCCAAATGCACCTCTGCGGTGACGCGGCCCAGGTCGCGCGCCTGCGGCACGAAGTCGGCGCCGTCCGCGAGCGCGGCGAGCGCCAGCTGCCAGCCGTCGGTCGAACCGCGCAGGTACGGCTGGAGGATGCCGAGCGTCAGCCGCTCGGCGCCGCCCGCCGGATCCTCCGCCTCGCACCAGGCGACCGGCGCGGGCACCCGCTCGCACCCCTCGGCGGCGAGCGCGCGCGGCAGTTCGAGGTCCGGGTGGGGGCCTGGCACCACGCGGCGCAGGATCTTCAGGATGTAGGCGTCCCCGTACACCAGGGACGTGTTGGACTGCTCGGCGCCGAGCAGCCGGGGGGAGAGCCCGGCGGGGATGCGCCCCGCCCGGCCGAAGCGCAGCGGCCCGACCGCGTCGACCGAGCGCAGCCGGTCCATCAGCACGCCCGCGAGGTACGGGTCGTGCAGTGCGTCGTAGACCGTGCGGCCGGCGAGCGGGCCGCCCGTGGCTCGGCCGACCAGCGCGGAGGAGAGGTGCGGCGGCAGCGACGTCCGTACGCCGAGCAGGAGTTGGTAGCAGTCGTCCGCGGCGGCCGGCTCGGGATTCCGCTCGTCGTGCTGCTCCACGCGCAGCAGCAGGTGCAGCAGCCCCGGGCCCTCGCCGCCCGAGGGCACGGGCGGCAGCAGCTCGGTGACGGCGACGGGCACGAGACCCGTCAGACCGCGGCCCTTGCCCGCGAACCAGCGCTGCCGGGGCAGCCAGTCGAGCAGCAGGGGGGCGAGGGACTCGACCACCGCGGTCGCGGCGGCCGAGGGGGTGTGCGCCCGGACGGCGCGTGCGGTACTCCGGGCGGATGCAGCCTTCGGCATGGCAGCGCGTCCTTTCCCCGGGAACACCACAGGATGCGCAGAGTCTCCCGGAATGCGGCGGTTGCTGTCCGGCTGTACGGGATGTGTCGGGTGAGGATGATCCGTACGGAGCCGAGCCGTGACGGAGTATCCGGACGCGGCGTGAGCCCCACGGGCCGGCCGTCGGTGAGAGTGCCCCGTGCGGGACGGCGGAAACCGTCCCGCACGGGCCCTGCGGGCCGGGCGCTCCGTGGCCACCCGGTGCTCAGGCCCGCGGGCGGCCCCGCGTGCCGTCGTCGGGCGAGCCCGCGGCCTCCTGCGGGCTCTCGGCGCGCACCGCCTCCTTCGGACCGGGCGCCGCGGCGGGCCCGGCGTCCGGCGCGGCACCGACCCCGGCGCCGAGCGAGGGCCCCGACGACAGCGGCGCGGGCGCCGCGTCCTTGCGCAGCCGGAACCAGTAGAAGCCGTGGCCCGCTAGCGTCAGCAGGTAGGGCCACTCGCCGATGGCGGGGAAGCGCACCCCGCCGATCAGCTCGACCGGGTGGCGCCCGCTGTACTCGCGCAGGTCGAGCTCGGTGGGCTGGGCGAAGCGGGAGAAGTTGTGCACGCACAGCACGAGATCGTCGCCGTTGCCCTCGGGCGACGGCGCCTCCCGCAGGAAGGCGAGCACCGCCGGGTTGGACGAGGGGAGTTCGGTGTACGAGCCGATGCCGAACGCCGGGTTCTGCTTGCGGATCTCGATCATCCGGCGCGTCCAGTGCAGCAGCGAGGAGGGCGACGCCATGGCCGCCTCGACGTTGGTGACCTGGTAGCCGTAGACCGGGTCCATGATCGTGGGCAGGTAGAGCCGGCCGGGATCGCTCGACGAGAAGCCCGCGTTGCGGTCGGGCGTCCACTGCATCGGGGTTCTGACCGCGTCGCGGTCGCCGAGCCAGATGTTGTCGCCCATGCCGATCTCGTCGCCGTAGTACAGGATCGGCGAGCCGGGCAGCGAGAGCAGCAGCGCGGTGAACAGCTCGATCTGGTTGCGGTCGTTGTCGAGCAGCGGGGCGAGGCGGCGCCTGATGCCGATGTTGGCGCGCATCCGCGGGTCCTTGGCGTACTCCGCGTACATGTAGTCGCGTTCCTCGTCCGTCACCATCTCGAGCGTGAGCTCGTCGTGGTTGCGCAGGAAGATGCCCCACTGGCAGCCGCTCGGGATGGCCGGGGTCTTCGCGAGGATCTCGGAGACCGGGTAGCGCGACTCGCGGCGCACCGCCATGAAGATGCGCGGCATCACCGGGAAGTGGAATGCCATGTGGCACTCGTCGCCGCCCTTTTCGTAGTCGCCGAAGTAGTCGACCACGTCCTCGGGCCACTGGTTGGCCTCGGCGAGCAGCACGGTGTCCGGGTAGTGCGCGTCGATCTCCGCGCGCACCCGCTTGAGGAAGCCGTGCGACTGCGGCAGGTTCTCGCAGTTGGTGCCCTCCTGCGCGTACAGGTAGGGCACGGCGTCGAGGCGGAAGCCGTCGATGCCGAGGTCGAGCCAGAAGCGCAGGGCGGAGATCATCTCCTCCTGCACCGTCGGGTTCTCGTAGTTGAGGTCCGGCTGGTGGGAGAAGAACCGGTGCCAGAAGTACTGCTTGCGCACCGGGTCGAAGGTCCAGTTGGAGGCCTCGGTGTCGACGAAGATGATCCGGGCGTCGGCGTACTGCTTGTCGTCGTCGGCCCAGACGTAGTAGTCGCCGTACGGTCCTTCGGGGTTGGCGCGCGACTCCTGGAACCAGGGGTGCTGGTCGCTCGTGTGGTTCATGACCACGTCGATGATCACGCGCATGCCGCGCTGGTGCGCGGCGTCGACGAACTCCACGAAGTCGGCGAGGTCGCCGAACTCCGGCAGCACGGCCGTGTAGTCGGACACGTCGTATCCGCCGTCGCGCAGCGGGGACTTGAAGAACGGCGGCAGCCAGAGGCAGTCGACGCCCAGCCACTGCAGGTAGTCGAGCTTGGCGGTGAGGCCCTTGAGGTCACCGATGCCGTCGCCGTTGCTGTCCTGGAAGGAACGCACCAGGACCTCGTAGAAGACGGCGCGTTTGAACCAGTCGGGGTTGCGGTCCTTCGCGGGAGTGTCCTCGAAGGTGTCGTGGACGGGCTCGTTGACGATCATGATGTGGGTGACCCTCCGATCGGCGGGGACGGTCGCAGGGCGACGATGTGCGCGGGCGTGACGCCCGGCTCCAGGCGCACATAGTTGGCCCTGCCCCAGTGATAGGTGTCGCCGGTGAGCTCGTCGCGCACCGGAACGGTCTCGTGCCATTCGAGGCCGAGCCGCGGCATGTCCAACGAGACCGTGGCCTCCTGGGTGTGGTGCGGGTCGAGGTTGACGACCACCAGAACGATGTTCGAACCCGCCCGCTTGCTGTACGCAAGGACGGAGTCGTTGTCGGCGTGGTGGAAGTGGATGTCCCGCAGCTGCTGGAGCGCCGGATGCCTGCGCCGCAGCCGGTTGAGCGTGGTGATCAGTGGTGCGATCGTGCGGCCCTCCCGCTCGGCCGCCTCCCAGTCCCTGGGCCGCAGCTGGTACTTCTCGGAGTCCAGGTACTCCTCGCTGCCGGGGCGCACCGGGGTGTTCTCGCACAGCTCGTACCCCGCGTACACGCCCCAGGACGGGGACATCGTGGCGGCGAGCACCGCGCGCACCTCGAACGCGGGCCTGCCGCCCTCCTGAAGGTACGCGTGCAGGATGTCGGGCGTGTTGACGAAGAAATTCGGGCGCATGTACGCGGCGGTGTCCTGCGACAGCTCGGTGAGGTAGTCCGTGAGCTCCTGCTTGCTGTTGCGCCAGGTGAAGTAGGTGTAGGACTGCTGGAAGCCGATCGCCGCCAGGGTGCGCATCATCGCCGGGCGGGTGAACGCCTCGGCGAGGAAGACCACGTCAGGATCGGTCCGGTTCACGGTGCGGATGACCTTCTCCCAGAAGACCACGGGTTTGGTGTGCGGGTTGTCGACCCGGAAGACGCGTACCCCGTGCGCCATCCAGTACCGCAGGACGCGCACCGTTTCCCTGACGAGTCCGCGCATGTCCGCGTCGAAGGCGATCGGGTAGATGTCCTGGTACTTCTTCGGCGGGTTCTCCGCGTACGCGATCGTGCCGTCCGGCCTGTGGTGGAACCACTCCGGCTTCCTGCCGACCCACGGGTGGTCGGGCGAGCACTGGAGCGCGAAGTCGAGTGCGACCTCCATGCGCAGGTCGCGGGCGGTCTCGACGAACCGGTCGAAGTCCTCGATGGTGCCGAGGTCCGGGTGGACCGCGTCGTGCCCGCCGTCGGCAGAGCCGATCGCCCACGGCACCCCGACGTCCTCGGGCCCGGCCGACAGGGTGTTGTTGGGGCCCTTGCGGAAGGTGGTGCCGATGGGGTGGATGGGCGGCAGGTACACCACGTCGAAGCCCATCGCGGCGATCGCGGGCAGCCGCTCCGCCGCCGTCGCGAACGTCCCGCTCACCGGCGGCTCGCCCGGCCTGACCTGCGCGCCCTCGGAGCGCGGGAACATCTCGTACCACGACCCGAACAGCGCGCGCCTGCGCTCGACCTTCAGCGGCAGCGGCTTCGAGGCGGAGACCAGGTCGCGCAGCGGGTGCTTCGCCAGCGCCTCGTCCACCTCGGGCGTCAGCGCGGCGGCGAGCCGCGCGGCCGCGGGGCGGGCGGCATCGCGCAGCGCGTCCACCGCGGCGAGCACCGACTCGCGGCCCTCGCGCTTCGGCACGCCCTCGGCCGCGCGCTCGTACAGCGCGGCGCCCTCCGCGAGCACCAGGTCCGTGTCGATGCCTGCAGGGATCTTGATCGACGCCGTGTGCCGCCAGGTGGTGACCGGGTCGCTCCACGCCTCCACCGTGTACGTCCAGGCGCCCTCGTCCGTCGGGGTGACCTCGGCGCCCCACCGGTCCGTACCGGGCGCCAGTTCGCGCATGGGCGTGAAGGGCCCGGGGCGGCCCGCCGGATCGGTGAGGACCACGTTGGCGGCCACCGCGTCGTGGCCCTCGCGGAAGACGGTGGCGGTGACCTGGAAGGTCTCACCGCTCACCGCCTTGGCGGGGCGTCTGCCCCCGTCGACGAGGGGGGCGACGCCGAGGACGGGGATGCGACCGATCAGTTTCACCGAATCACCTGGAGACTGGGGCGGGCGGGCGTGGCGGGCAGTGCGCGTGGTGCGGGCGGTGCTGGTGGTGCGGACGTGCTGCGGCCGGGCGGTGCCCGGCGCGGGCGACTACGGCGGGCGATCAGATTTTGTACGGCTTTTGCTGTTCTTTTTAGCTGCTTGATCGACTGCGGACACGGTGCGAGCAGGGCCGTTCCCGTGCGCGTTCACTCGAACAGCCCGTGCGGACCGCGCGTACGGAGGAGCCTTCCATGCGGACGGGCCCGCCAATCCGGCCGAGTGTTGACTCCCCGCACCGAAGCGGTCACCCAATCCTCCACCGAGCGGCCGCCGCGCGCGAGTCCGGCCCGCGCACCCCGCATGCTGCCCCATCCGGCGCATGCCCCGGCACAACGCGGCGGGTCCTCGCGGGGTACGCCGTACGTACGGCGCGGAAACCGCCGCGACGCGCGCGAATGCGCCGTGGTTGTCGGGGGCAGGGTCGGGCTAACGTCTCACCACGGCGGGACGCCCGGCGCGGCGCGTCCCCTCCGATACGTATGTCCCTTGCGAAGGTGGAGCACGTGAAGGCAATCCGTCGGTTCACCGTCCGCCCGGTGCTTCCCGAGCCCCTCGGCCCGCTGAGCGACCTGGCCCGCAACCTGCGCTGGTCCTGGCACACGCCGACCCGCGATCTTTTCGAGGCCGTCGACCCCGAGGGGTGGCGCGCCGCGGACCGCGACCCGGTACGGCTGCTCGGGGCCGTCTCCGCCGGGCGGCTCGCCGAACTCGCCGCGGACCGGGACTTCCTCGCCAGACTGGCGGCGGCCGCCGCCGACCTCGACGCCTATCTGCACGGCGAGCGCTGGTACCAGCGGCGGGACGCGGGCCTCGGCGGGCCCGCGGACGAGGCGGCGGGCGGGGCGGAAGGCGAGCTGCCCGCGGCCGTCGCGTACTTCTCGCCCGAGTTCGGCATCACGGCCGCACTGCCCCAGTACTCGGGCGGCCTCGGCATCCTCGCCGGCGACCACCTGAAGGCGGCGAGCGACCTGGGTGCGCCGCTGATCGGCGTCGGGCTGCTCTACCGGCACGGCTACTTCCGCCAGTCCCTGTCCCGCGACGGCTGGCAGCAGGAGACCTACCCGGTGCTCGACCCGCACGAGCTGCCGCTGACCCAGCTGCGCGATCCTGACGGGACGCCCGCCCTGGTGGAGCTGGCGCTCCCGGCGGGCCGGGTGCTGCGCGCCCGCGTCTGGCAGGCGCAGGTCGGCCGGGTGCCGCTGCTGCTGCTCGACTCGGACGTGGAGGAGAACGGGCCCACCGAGCGCGAGGTGACCGACCGGCTCTACGGCGGCGGCAGCGAGCACCGGCTGCTCCAGGAGATGCTGCTCGGCATCGGCGGGGTGCGCGCCGTGCGCGCGTACTGCCGGCTGACCGGCCACGCCGAGCCCGAGGTCTTCCACACCAACGAGGGCCACGCGGGCTTCCTCGGCCTCGAACGCATCCGCGAGCTGATGGCGGCGGACGCCGAGGGCGCCGGCTTCGAGGCGGCACTCGAAGCGGTGCGCGCGGGCACGGTCTTCACCACCCACACCCCGGTGCCCGCGGGCATCGACCGCTTCGACCGCGACCTCGTCGCCCGCCACTTCGGCGAGGACGGCGAGCTGCCGGGGGTCGACGTGGAGCGGGTGCTCGGCCTCGGCCTCGAGACCTACCAGGGCGGCGACCCCCACCTGTTCAACATGGCCGTGATGGGGCTGCGGCTCGCGGGACGGGCCAACGGCGTCTCCACGCTGCACGGTGCCGTGAGCCGGGAGATGTTCGCCGCGCTCTGGCCGGGCTTCGACGCCGACGAGGTGCCGATCACCAGCGTGACCAACGGCGTCCACGCACCGACCTGGGTGGCGCCCGAGGTCGCAGCGCTGGGCGCGGGGAAGATCGGCGCCGACCGTGCCGAGCAGGCGCTGAGCGTCGGCGGCTCCGCCAGGTGGGACGCCGTCGCCGAGATCCCGGACGAGGACGTGTGGCGGGTGCGGCAGGAGCTGCGCGGGCAGCTCGTCGAGGAGGTGCGCGGCAGGCTGCGCACCTCCTGGCGGCAGCGCGGGGCCGCCGCGGCCGAGCTCGGCTGGATCGACTCCGTGCTCGACCCGGACGTGCTCACCATCGGCTTCGCCCGCCGCGTGCCCTCGTACAAGCGGCTGACGCTGATGCTGCGCGACCGCGAGCGGCTGACGCGGCTGCTGCTCGACCCCGAGCGCCCGGTGCAGATCGTGGTGGCGGGCAAGGCGCACCCGGCGGACGACGGCGGCAAGCGGCTCATCCAGGAGCTGGTGCGCTTCGCCGACGACCCGCGGGTGCGGGAGCGGATCGTGTTCCTGCCCGACTACGGCATGGGCATGGCGCAGAAGCTCTACCCGGGCTGCGACGTCTGGCTGAACAACCCGCTCCGCCCCCTGGAGGCGTGCGGCACGAGCGGCATGAAGGCCGCGCTCAACGGCTGCCTCAACCTCTCGGTCCTGGACGGCTGGTGGGACGAGTGGTACGAGCCGGACTTCGGCTGGGCCATCCCCACCGCCGACGGCTCGGCCGCGGCGGACGAGAACCGGCGCGACGAACTGGAGGCCAACGCGCTCTACGAGCTGATCGAGAACCGGATCGCGCCGCGCTTCTACGACCGCGGCGGCGACGGCGCGGGCCTGCCGGACCGGTGGATCGAGATGGTTCGCCGCACCCTGGTCACCCTGGGTCCGAAGGTGCTCGCGGGCCGCATGGTGCGGGAGTACGTGGAGCGGCTGTACGTGCCGGCCGCGCTGGCGCACCGGCGGCTCGACCCGAAGGCGGCGGCCGAGCTCGCGGCGTGGAAGTACCGGGTGCGCACGCTGTGGCCGTACGTCTCGGTCGACCATGTGGAAGCCTCGTCTGCCGGTCCTGCGGGCGGCTCGGCCGAGCTGGGCGCCACGCTGTCGCTGCGGGTCGGCGTGGGCCTCGGCGAACTGCGGCCCGAGGACGTCGAGGTGCAGGCGGTCGCCGGGCGGGTCGGCTCCGACGACGCCATCGCGGACGCGCAGGTGTTCCCGCTGAAGCCCGCGGGCGGCCCCGACGGCGAGGGCCGCTGGGTCTTCGACGGGCCGCTCGCGCTGGACCGCACGGGCCCGTTCGGCTACACGGTGCGGGTGCTGCCCGCGCACCCGCTGCTGTCCCACGGCGCCGACCTCGGCCTGGTCGCCCTGCCCGCCGACGCGGCGGGCGAACACGCGGGCGTGCTGCTGCGCTGACGCGGTACGGATACGGATCGGCGGGTGCGGCGCGCCCCGGGGCACGGGCCCCCGGGGACCCGGGCAGTGGTCTTGATGGTCGGAAAGACCTCGAGAACCTTGTTCCCGGCGATCTCGTCCGCCTCGTAGTAGTCCTTGCCCTGGAGGTAGAA
>NZ_JBEYWC010000057.1:0-11673 GCF_040704505.1 Streptomyces sp. NPDC047002 | reverse complement strand
CGGCGGTTGTCGGTGTTTGCGGGTGGGTGTGATCTGGTGGCGGCGGAGGCGGTGTGCGGTGCCGGGGCGGATGGTGGTGGTGGAGGGGTGGACATCGCGGACTTGTTGGGTTCGTTGGTGGACAAGTCGCTGGTGGTGGCGGCGCCTGGGGCGGAGGGTGCGATGCGCTACCGGATGCTGGAGACCATCCACGAGTACGCCTCCGAGCGCGCGGCCGAGGCACCCGGGGAGCGCGCCGAAGCGGAGCGCGCGCACACCGCGTACTTCATCGGCTTCGCCGAGACCGCGGAGCCGCGCCTGCGCTCGGCGGACCAACTGCCCTGGATGCGGCGCGTGGAGACGGAGCTGGACAACATCCGCGCCGTGCTCGACCGCGCCCGGGCCGCCGGGGACGAACGGGCGGCGCAGCGCATGGTGTTCGCCGTCTGCTGGTTCTGGTGGCTGCGCAACTACCGTACGGAGGCCCTGCGCCGCGTGGACCAGGCGCTCGCGCTCGGCCCCGAGCCCGAGCGCGAGGACGACCCCCGGTACTGGCCCTACCGCTCGCTCCAGCTCATGCGGGTCTTCATGCTGGGGGAGCACGGCGGCCTCGACCGGATCAGGGCCGAGCCGGGAGGCCTCACGTCCGTCCAGCGGCTGATCAGGACCTTCGACCGGCCGGGTCCGCAGTCCGCGCGCTTCCCCGGCATGCTCTGGGGCCTGCTGGCGTTCTTCGTCGACCCCGGCGTCGACCTGCGCCGCGTCCTGGCCGACACCCTGGCCAACGTCCGCAGGTACGGCGGCCCGTGGGAGACGGCCGTGGTCCTGATGGGCCGCACCCATGTCCTGGTCGACCTGCCGGGCGGCGTCGAGGAGGTCGACGCGGCCCTCGGCGAGCTGCAGGAGCTGTGCAGGGAGGTGGGGGACCGCTGGGTGCTCGCGCAGGTCTCGGGCGCGGTCGGGGAGATGGCCATGGCCCGCGGCAGGTTCGACGCGGCGCGTGCGGCGTGCGAGGAGTCCCTGCGGTACGCGCGCGAGGTCGGCGCGTACGCCGAGGCGCCGGTCCTGCTGGCGCGCCTCGCGGAACTCTCCTACCGGGCCGGCGACCTGGAGGGTGCGGAGAAGGGCCTCGCCGAGGCGGTCAGGGAGGCCGAGCAGGCCCATGTGCGGGACGCGGAGGCGTTCCTCGCGCTGCTCGGCGCGCTGCTCGCGATCGCCAGGGAGGACGTGGGCAGGGCGCGGACCGTGATCGAGGCCGCGAAGGCGGAGGCGGGGCTCGGCACCCCGCCTCCGCAGTTCGCCGTCGCCGTGGGGGTGGTGGAGGCGCGGATCGCCGCCCGCGAGGAGGCGGGCCCGCGCGCCGCGCTCCGTGCGCTCGCGCTGGTCCTGCGCAGGGCGGTCGCAGGCGGGTTCGCGCCGACGCTGCTCGCGCAGGTCGCGGAGGTGGCGGCGCCGATGCTGGTGAGCACGGGCGAACCCGCGGCTGCCGTACGGGTCCTGGCCGCGGCGGAGACCTGGCGCGGCGCGTACCCGCGCTCGGTCCCCGAGGCCGGGGAGGCCGCCGAGGTCGTCTCGCGGGCCCGCGCCGCGCTCACCCCCGAGGCGTACGAGAAGGCGCGCGCCACGGGCGCGGGACGCACCCCGCCCGAGGTGGCGGCCGACCTGGCGGCCCTGTCGGCCTGACCGGGCCGGCCCGGCGGCCCGCGGCCCGGCACAGGGCGTGCGGGGCCGGAGCCTCAGCTGCAGCTGATGCGGGCCTGGACCCAGTCCGCCACGGCCACCGCGCCGAACGGGGAGGCCGGCTCCACCACCAGGCGGATCGACTTCTGGCCCGCGATCGGTACGGACACGGGTACGGCGGGGTCGCCGCCGCTGACGACGGGGGAGGTCCACAGGGCCCCGGAGTCGCCGTAGACGGAGAAGCGCACCTTGCCGAGGCCGAGCGTCATGTCGTCCACGCCGACCGACGCCTGGTACGTGGAACACGGCCGGTTGAGGTCGATCGTGACGCTGCCGGGGGCGTGCATGCTCGCGCCGTACGCGTAAGCGGTCTTGGCGACCGACAGGTTCTGCCGCTGCCAGAGCTGCCCGGCCGAGGTGAGCCGCACCTCGGGCTCGGTGCCGTCGCCCTGGTACGCGTACGGCAGCCGGTTCACCTGGTAGACCGCGGGCGCGGGCGGCTCAGTGGTCGGGGCGTGCGTCGGCTCGGGCGGCTTCGGCGACTCCGGGGGCTTCGGCGGCTTCCTCGTCGGGGTGGCCGACGGCGTCGGCGACGGCTTCGCAGGGGGCGGCACGGACCGCTTGGTCGGGGTCGGCTTCGGGGTCGGCTTCGGCGCGGGTGCCTCGGGCGCGGGCGGCGCGGGCGCCTTGTGCGTCGGGGGCGGCGAGGGCGCCGGGATCTGCGGCGGCAGCTGCTGCGCGGCGGGCGGCTTCGCCTCGGGAGCCGGCGGCTTGTCGCCGTCGCCCGAGGTGAGCGCGAAGACGAGCCCCGCTGCCGCCGCGACCGCGGCAAGCGCGGCAGCGCCGACCTTGAGGGGCGTGCTCGCGCCGTCCGCGGCGGCGCCCGCGCCGCCCGCGCCCGAGGCGCCTCCCGAGGACGAGCCGGCCGCGGCCGCCGCACCCGCGCCCGCGGCCCCCGCGGTCGCGCCGCCCACCACGCCGAGCGCCTTGAGGGAGAACCCGGTGGCGAACCAGCCGATGACCGCGATCGGTACGACGGCCGGGATCTGCGCGTTCACGGACGCCAGTTCACCCGCGGCCATCCGGCACTTGGCGCACTCGTCGAGGTGCTTGCGCAGGCCGCGCTCTGCCCGCATCCGCAGGCCGCCGCGCGCGTAGGCGCCGAGCCGGTCCGCGTACCGCGCGCAGTCGCCGCCCGCGGTGAGCGCCGTGCTGACGTGCGCCTGGAGGTACGCCTGCTTGAGCCCCTCGCGGGCCCGGCCCGCCAGGACGGCCGTCGCGTTGGCGGTCAGCCCGAACAGCGGGGCCACCTGGCTCGGCGACTCCTCCTCGACGGTGGTGTGCCACAGCACCGCCTGCCAGCGCTCGGGCAGGCTGCGGAACGCCTGCATCGCGAGGGACTGCTCGGCCTCGTGCATCGCCCGGACGTCGGCGCCCAGTTCGAGGGTGTCGTCGTCGGAGACCGAGGAGGACGCGGCCGCCTGTGTGACGAACACCGCGAAGTCCTCCACCAGGTGCTCGCGCCTGGCGGTCTTCGTCCAGTTCGCGGCGACGCGCCGTACCGTCGTCAACAGGTAGGCGCGGACGGCGTGTTCGGGTCCTGCGCCGCCGCGCACCGCCTGCAGGGTCCTGGCGAAGACCTCGGCGGTCAGGTCGTCCGCCGTGTCCGCGTCGCGGCAGCAGGTGCGCGCGTAGCGGCGCACCGCCGTCGAGTGCCGCCTGAACAGCTCCTCGTACGCGCTGTCGTCGCCGCCGCGCATCCGCTGCACCAGGTCGGCGTCCGAGGCCGGGACGTCGCCACCCGCCTCTTCGGCCTCTGCGGACTCGCGCTGCGCGGGCGAGGGCACCTTGGAGAGCGGCGCGGTCGCCGCCGCACCGCCGCGGCCCTCGCGCTGCTGGGGGACGCTGCTCTCCGGATCCTGCTCCGCGGTCTCCACGGGGGCAGGCTCGGGCGCCTGCCCCCGTACGGGGCCGGAAGCGGGCCGCGCGGGCCCGCCGCGCGGACCCGCCGGGCCGCCCTGGTTCGGCACCTGCCGGGGCGCGGGCCCGCCGGGCTCCGCACCGCCGCTGCCCCCGCCCACAGGCTCGTCGTGACCTTCACCGCTCATCGCGGAAGCCCCCGTATGCGCTGTCCCACCCAAACACCCGGCAAGCGTGCCACAGAACGGTGGCACGGTGGGAGCGGTCCGGTCACAACCACACCCCAGGAACACGATCCGGTCCCACGCCCCACGCTTTCCCGCCGACGAGGGACGCGCCGACCCCCCGAAGGGCACATGCATTCGACAGCTGAACCAGCACCCCTCGCGCCCACGCCGCCCGCCCGGGCGCGCGACGCAGCCATCGCGCACGACCACACCTGCGGCGCCGCACGCACCGGCTGCACCCGGCGTGCCAAGCGCACCAACTGCGCCCGCCGCACCGGCTGCCTCAGCCGCGCCGACGCGCGGACCCGCGCTGGTGCGTCCGCCGCGCCGATGCGCGGACCCGCGCCGATCGTCTCGGCCGGGCCCGCTACCTCGGCCGCGCCCGTTACAGGGCCCGCGGTCGCAGTCCTTCGAGCAGGATGTCGAGCAAGCGCGCGGAGGCCGCGGCCTGTTGGGCCGCGTCCGGCAGCGAAGGCGCCGCCGTGGCGATCACCAGCAGCACGTCCGCGACGGTCACATCGTGCCGCAGCTCGCCTGCGCCCCTGGCCCGCTCCACCAACTGCCCGACGACATCGAGCAGTTCGACGGCCCCCGGTGCGTCGAGCTCCTCGACGCTCAGCCGGGGCTCGATCACCCTCGGCTCGCCCTCCGCGCCGGGATGGCGCTGGTGCGGCACGCGCGTCTCGACCGGCAGTGCCACCTCCTCCGACGCCATCCGCACGCGCAGCACCTGCGGCGGCAGCAGCCGGCCCGCCCCCGAGGCGACCGACGTGCGCAGGAAGCGCGAGAGGGCGGGCCACGGTTCGTCCTCCTGGCCGAGCGCGGTGCGCGCCTGGTCGGTGAGCCGGGAGGTCTCCTCTTCCGCTATCCGTCTGACCAGCACGTCCTTGCTCGGGAAGCGGCGGTAGACCGTGCCGACTCCGACCCTGGCCCGGCGTGCCACGTCCTCCATCGGCGCCCCGTACCCCAGCTCGCCGAACACCTCGCGCGCCGCGCGCAGCACGTGCTCCAGATTGCGCTGCGCGTCCACCCGCAGCGGCGCCGGGCGCCCGCCCGCACCCCCGCTGCCTGCCTGCGCCGAAGCGGCTTGCGCCGCGGTCGTCTTGGCCACCGTCACCTGCCCCGTACCGCCCCGCATCGCACCGCCTCCCGACGGGTGCGGCGCCGCGGCACCGCCGCCCGTGACGCGGTGCGCCGAGCCGTGCCTGATGCCGCGTCCCGCGCCTGGTCCGACGCCCGCGACACCCCGCCCGTCACCTTCGGCCGCCGATCCGGCGCGCCATTGCGAATCCTGAATGTGCATGACCGTTCCCCCGGCTCATGTACGTCTCCCCCCGGAGACTTTCCCCGTTTTCGACACGAAGGGCACAGACCAGTCACGGACCTGCACCTCCGATGACACACGAACATAGTTGAGCCCACGGCAATTCAGAAGGGGTAATTCCGTACGGAGGCGGTCCGATCGGAGCAAGGGCGCGAAGATATCTGATTCAACCAACTTTCCCTCCCTGGCCCAACCGCCCTGACCTGCACCCCTCTTCGTCAACGTGGCGAAATGTCCCGCACGCCGAGTGGGCGAGTACCGGTCACACAATTTGCCGGGGCTGTGGACAAACCCCGGACGGCGATGCCTCATGGGGTGGTGATGGCTGAGACCCCCCGAGGCACCACACGACGAATCCGGCGAACCGCCCGAGGAACGGTACGACGAACGCCCGCCGCGCGCCCCGGCGGAGAGGGCGCGCGCTCCGGCGGAGAGCAGGACGCGGCAGGCGCGCACGACTCCGACGACGCGCCAGACGCCCCGCACGCCCCAGGTGCGTCAGACGCCCCGCACGCCCCGCACGCCCCAGACGCCTCGGGCGCCCCAGACGCGCCGGGCGCCCGAGGGCCCGCCCCGCACCCACCGCACGCCCCGCTGCCGAAGGCCTCACGCGCCGCGCACACCGCCCGCCGCCCCGCCCGCGTCCTCGTCGTCGGCGGCGGCTTCGTCGGCCTCTACACCGCCCTCGGCCTGCAACGCGCCCTCACCGCAGGCGAGGCGGACGTCACGGTCGTCTCCCCGGACCCGTACATGACGTACCAGCCCTTCCTGCCCGAGGCGGCCGCGGGCACCATCTCGCCCCGGCACGTCGTCGTACCGCTGCGCGCCGTCCTCGACCGCTGCACCGTCGTCGTCGGCGAGGTCACCGCCGTACGCCACGGCGAACGGGCCGTCACCCTGCGCACCGCGGCGTCCGCGGAGGAGGGCGGCGCGGGCGGGCAGCGCGTGCGCGAGTACGACGAACTCGTCCTCGCCCCCGGCTCGGTCTCCCGCACCCTGCCCGTCCCGGGACTCGCCGAGCACGGCATCGGGTTCAGGACCGTCGAAGAGGCCATCGGGCTGCGCAACCACGTCGTGGAGCAGCTCGACATCGCCGCCTCCACCCGCGACCCCGCCGTCCGCGACGCCGCCCTCACCTTCGTCTTCGTCGGCGGCGGCTTCGCAGGCGTCCAGGCCGTCGCGGAACTCGAGGACATGGCACGGCACGCCACCCGCTACTACCGCACCATCGCCCCCGGCGACCTGAAGTGGATCCTCGTCGAGGCCGCGGACCGCATCCTCCCCGAGGCCGACGAGGAGACGGCGCACTACGCCGTGCGCGCCCTGCGCGCCCGCAACATCGACGTGCGCCTCGGCACCCGGCTCGACTCCTGCGAGGACCGCGTCGCCCACCTCGGCGACGGCACCCGCCTGACCACCCGCACACTCGTGTGGACCGCGGGCGTACGCCCGCACCCCCTCCTCGACGCCACCGACCTGCCGCGCGACACCCGCGGCAGGCTCGTCTGCACGGAGCACCTCTCCGTCGCGGGCACCCGCCACGCGTGGGCCGCGGGGGACGCGGCGGCCGTGCCCGACCTGACCGCCGCGGAACCCGGCGCCACCTGCGCCCCCACCGCCCAGCACGCCCTGCGGCAGGCGGCCGTGCTCGCAGGGAACATCGCGGCGTCCCTGCGCGGCGGCCCCCTCGCCGAGTACCGGCACGCCTCCGCGGGCTCCGTCGCCTCACTCGGCCTGCACAAGGGCGTCGCGCACGTGCGCGGCAGGCGGCTGACGGGCCGTCCTGCCTGGCTGCTGCACCGCGCCTACCACCTCGGCAGGATGCCCACCACCGACCGGAAGGCGCGCATCCTCGCCGAGTGGACCCTCTCCGGGCTCTTCAGACGGGACATCGTCTCCCTCGGCTCGCTCAAGCACCCGCGCGCCGAGTTCGAGACCGCGGCGGGGCCGAGGCCGCCGGACATACCGGGCCCGCCCGGCACGCCGGGGCCGCGCGCCCCCGGCGGCTCGTAAGGCCGCAAGACCGCCGGCGCGCGCCCCCGACACGGCCGGAGCGCCGCCAGTGGGCCCCGCCACACGGGACGTGTGACCATGGAGCCGGTCCGTACGGCCCCCGGTACGGACCGGACGAACCGATCCGACCGAACTCCGGGGCGAGCCACCGGCGGACGGCCGGGCCCCACCGGCCGCACCGGCCGGGCGCCCGCCCCGCAGGCCCCGCGCCGCGTACCCCGCACCACCCGCCGGGCCCGACGTGTCAGGTCGGCGGCCGCCACCGCCCCACCACGACCAGCACACCACACACGAGGTCCTGAAAACCGTGAACTTCACGCGTTGGAGCGCCCGGCTCTCCGGCAGCACGCAGCGCAGGGCCTTCGCCCGCGCGGACCGTACGGCCGCCCGCCAGGAAGGCGGCGCGGTCCCCGCGGCCCGCGGCGAGTACGCGGGCGAACCCCCGCGGCCCCGCGCCGACGAGGCCGGCCGGCCCGCGCCGCTCACCCCCGAGGACCTCTCCGTACGCGACGTGCTCGGCGAACTCCCCGCGCTCGTCGCCCTGGTGTACGGCCCCGACCACCGCGTCGCCTACGTCAACGACGCCTACGAGGCCGCCTTCGGACCCCGCGAACTCGGCACCCCCGCCGCGCAGAGCTGCCCCGAGCTCACCGCACTCGGCCTGACCCCGCTCCTCGACCAGGTCCTGCGCAGCGGCACGGCCCGCACCGTCAAGTCCCGCAGGATCCCGGCCGCAGGCCACCCCGGCCGCCCTGCGGGCACCGCACGCGCCGAGCGCCGCGCCGAGGGCTCCTACACCGTGACCTGCGCGCCCGTCGGCCGTCCCGGCGCGGACGGCGTGCTCGTCTTCGCCGCAGACGTCACCGACCACGCGGAGGCCGCCGAGCGGCTGCGCGCCAGCGACCGGCGGCACCGCCAGACCGCCGTCACCCTCCAGCGCTCCCTGCTCCCGCAGGAGCTCGAACAACCCGACGACCTGCGGGTCGCCGCCACCTACCAGCCGGGCGGCGCCGACGCGGCGGTCGGCGGCGACTGGTACGACGTGATCACCCTCGGCGCGGGACGCACCGCCGTCGTCATCGGCGACGTGATGGGCCGCGGGGTGCGCGCCGCCGCCGTCATGGGCCAGCTGCGCACCGCCGTACGCGCCTACGCGCGCCTCGACCTGCCGCCCCACGAGGTGCTCCAGCTCCTCGACGGACTCGCCGCCGAGATCGACCCCAGCCAGATCGCCACCTGCGTCTACGCGGTCCACGACCCCAACGAGGGCGCCCTCGTCTACGCGTCGGCCGGGCACCTGCCGCTCCTCGTGCGCGACGAGGACGGCACCGTGCGCCGCGCCCCCGACCCGACGGGCCCGCCGCTGGGCACCGGCGGCCTGATGCACGCCTCCGCCAGCATCCCGCTGCCGCCGGGATCCACCGCCGTCCTCTACACGGACGGCCTGGTGGAGCGGCGCGACGAGGACATCTACGACGGCATCGCCAAGCTGGAGAAGGCGCTTTCGGGCGCCCAGGGCACCCCGCAGGTCGTCTGCGACCGGCTGCTGCGCAGCCAGGGCATCACCGCCGAGCACGACGACGACGTCGCCGTCCTCGTGCTCCAGCACCCCGCCCGCACCGGCGGCGACGCCGAGCTGTTCCACAACGCCGCGCTCGAACTCCTCGGCGGCATCGAGGCCGCCCCGCGCGCCCGCGCCTTCGCCTCAGGGGTCCTCGCCTCCTGGCGCTTCCCCGTCGAACTGCGCGACCTCGGCGTCCTCGCCACCAGCGAACTGGTCGCCAACTCGCTCAAGCACGGCACCCCGCCCATGCGGCTGAGGCTGCGCCGCACCGACCGCAGGCTGATCATCGAGGTCACCGACGGCGACGACCACCTGCCGCGCCGCCGCAGGGCCGAGCCGGCCGACGAGGCGGGGCGCGGCATCTCCATCGTCGCCACCATCGCCTCGTCGTGGGGCTCCCGCCGCACCCCCGGCGGCGGCAAGGCCGTCTGGTGCGAGTTCGCCCTGCCGCCCGCCGAGGACGGCACGGCCCTCAGCTGACGCTCTCCGGCACACGCACAGGGCCCGCGGCCTGCTGGGGCAGCACCCCTGGCCCCGGCAGCGCCTCCGCCTCCGGCAGGTGCTGCGCGACCACCCGCGAGGGCGCCACCGCCGCAGGCCACTCCTGCCCGGGCGTCAGCCGCCGCCCGAGACGCAGCGCCAGTACGGTCACGGCCAGCGAGAACAGCACGAACGTCGCGATGTACGGCCCGTGCATACGCGCCGCCATCGGCGCGCCGACCGCCGGACCCACGGCCAGCGCCAACTGCTTGACCAGCGCGAACGCCGAGTTGTACCGGCCCACCAGCGCGCTCGGCGCCAGATCCGACACCAGCGGCGCCACCGTCGGCGACAGCAGCGCCTCACCGAGCCCGAACAGCCCGTACGTCGACACGAACGCGACCGTCGCCGCCGGCTGGCCCGCGTGCGCCAGCCCCGCGTACCCGGCGACCAGCCACGCGACCGCCCACACGAGCCCCACCAGCGCGATCACCCGCGTACGGCGGCGGCGCTCCACGAACCGCAGCACCAGGAACTGCGCCACCACGATCACCGCCGTGTTCACCGCGAGGGCGACCCCCAGCGAGGACGGGTCGATGCCCGCAGCGTCCGTGCCGTACGCCGTGAGGCCCGACTCGAACTGCCCGTAGCAGGCGAAGAACACCACGAACGCCAGCACGAGCAGCTGCACCATCGCCCGGTGCGAGAGCAGCGCGCGCAGCCCGCGCCCGCCGCCCGCAGTGGCCCCGGCCGCCTCTGCCACCGGCCACGCCAGCCGTACGGTCCCCGCGATGGCGGCGAGCACCAGGAACATCGCGGCCTCGACGCAGAACAGCAGGATGAAGCTCCCCGGACGGCTCGTGTCGACGAGCTGCCCGCCCACGAGCCCGCCGACGCCGAGCCCCAGGTTCTGCAGGAAGAACTGCGTCGCGTACGCCCGGGTCCTGGTCGACGGCGTCGAGCACCAGACGATCAGGGTGGCGAGCGCCGGCTGGATGACCGCGGTCGCCGCGCCCAGCACGGCGGCGGCCGCCACGGCGCCCAGGACGCTCGAAGCGAGCCCGAGCCCGACCGCGCCGCCCGCGGCGCACACAGCGGCGCCCGCCAGCACCGGGATCGGCCCGCGCCGGTCCATGGCGCGCCCGGTGAACGGCAGCACGACGAGCGCGGCGGTCGCGAACACCGCGAGCACCATCCCGGCGGTGCCTGACCCGAGGCCGCGCACCTGCGCCACATAGACGTACAGGTAGGGAACGGTGAAGCCGAGACCGAACGCGCTCAGCACGTTCCCGGTCTGGATCCTGCGCATCGCCGAGCTCATCGCCTTGGTCACACACTCACCTGCCTAGGGTCGCCGGGCAGCACGAGCCGCCCGGGGGATGGGGAAGTCCTGGGGCTCCGGGGCCTGCACAGAGGCCGCACGGAAGGTTGAAGTACGTACGACTGAGGAACGAAGACCTCAGAGGTGAAGACTTCAAAGCTAAAGTTAGAGTTTGAACAATACAGCTCGAAGCACTTAAACGCCAACGGCTCCCGTGGGATACTGAGGCGATGTCCGACACATCCGAGGGGCCCGCGTCCCTGCCGCCGCCGGGGCACGAACCGAGCCTCGACGAGCAGATCGCCGCCTACCAGCGCGAGTTCCAGGACCTCGACCCGCAGGTCGAGAAGGTCGTCTCCGCGCTCGGCCGCCTGAACCGCCGCATGAACGTGGCGTACGGCCGCCAGGTCTCGGAGCTCGGCATCAGCAACACCGAGTGGGAGGTCCTGAAGACCCTCGTCGTCTCCGGCGCCCCCTACCGCCTCGGCCCCGGCGAACTCGCCAAGCGCCTCGGCCTCACCCCCGCCGCCATGACGCACCGCATCGACCGCATGGCCCACGACGGCCTCGTCACCCGCGACCGCGACGAGAACAACCGCGTCCGCGTGATCGTGGAGCTCACGGACGAGGGCCGCGCCAAGTGGCTGGAGGCGATGCGCATGGCGTCCGCCTTCGAGGAGGACCTCCTCCAGGACCTCTCCAGCGAGGAGCGCGGCATGCTCGGCGAGGTCCTGATCCGCCTCGTGCGCAGGGTGGAGGACACCCAGCCCGACGCGGGGGGCCGGCTGAAGGACCTGGACGCCCAGGACCGGGAAGGGCCCGCGGCCCCCTGACCCGCCGACCCCGCCGGCCCTGCCGACCGCGGTTCCTTGACACCGCCGGGGGCGATCCGTAAAGTACTCCGAGTTGCCACGGAGCCGGACGGTTCCCGGCAGCCCTCCCGCCGCTGGAGCAGAAGCGGCACACCAACACCAGCACGGCCTCCCTCACGGGACGGGAATTCGGCATGCCGAAAACTCGTTTGAAAGGACTCGATTAGGAGTCCCCGGGGAGATCCGCTAAGGTTTGGAACGTCGGAACGGCCGAGCGAAAGGGCCGGAAAGACGGAGCAGGGCCCCACCTTCCGGCGGGGAATCAGACGGGGAAACACGGGAAACAGCGTCTG
>NZ_JBEYWC010000056.1:0-15599 GCF_040704505.1 Streptomyces sp. NPDC047002 | reverse complement strand
GGGCGTACGGTCCCTGCCCGTACGCCCGGCGGCCGCGGTCTTTTCCGTGCCCCGCCGCCGGTGCCCGTCCGGCCCGGCGTACGGGTGGTCCGGCCGGTCCGAACGTGTGAATTCCTGCCTTTTCCGCGGGACGCGCGCCCCCGACTCTCGATCATTACCGGGTTGGACGCGCACACGGAAGGACGTACGTGAGTACTCAAGGTGGAACGCATGAGACGCGCAGCGCTCTCTTCCGCACCAAAACGGTCGAGCAGTCCATCAGGGACACCGAGGAGCCCGACCACCGGCTCACGAAGTCCCTCTCCGCGCTCGACCTCACCGTCTTCGGTGTCGGCGTCGTCATCGGAACCGGCATCTTCGTCCTGACGGGACAGGTCGCCAAGGAGAACGCGGGCCCCGCGACGGCGCTCGCCTTCGTCGTCTCCGGCATCGTCTGCGCGCTCGCGGCCCTGTGCTACGCGGAGTTCGCGTCGACCGTGCCCGTCGCAGGATCCGCCTACACCTTCTCGTACGCCTCACTCGGCGAGCTGCCCGCCTGGATCATCGGCTGGGACCTCATCCTCGAACTCGCCCTCGGCGCCGCCGTGGTGGCAGTCGGCTGGTCCGGCTACATCCAGTCCTTCCTGAGCAACGCGGGCTGGGACATGCCGGCCGCGCTCACCGGCACGCACGACGGGCACTTCGGCTTCGACGTGCTCGCCTGCGCCCTGATCCTCGTGCTGACCGGCATCCTCGTGGTGGGGATCAAGCTCTCCTCGATGGTCACCAACGTCATCGTCGCCGTGAAGATCGTGGTGGTCCTGCTCGTCATCGTCGTCGGCGCCTTCCTGATCACCGGCTCCAACTACCACCCCTTCGTCCCGCCGACCCAGCACTCCTCGGGCATCAGCGGATTCGACGCGCCGCTGATCCAGCTGATGGCCGGCTTCACACCGGGGAACTTCGGGGTCTTCGGCATCTTCAGCGCCGCGGCGATCGTCTTCTTCGCCTTCATCGGCTTCGACATCGTCGCCACGGCGGCCGAGGAGACCCTGCGGCCCCAGCGCGACGTCCCGCGCGGCATCCTCGCCTCGCTGTTCATCTGCACCCTGCTGTACGTCGCCGTCTCCATCGTGGTCACCGGCATGCAGAAGTACACCCGCCTCTCCGTGGACGCGCCCCTGTCCGACGCCTTCAAGGCGACAGGGCACCCCTTCTGGTCCGGCGTCATCAGCTTCGGGGCCGCGGTCGGGCTGACCTCGGTCTGCATGATCCTGCTGCTCGGCCAGAGCCGGGTGTTCTTCGCGATGAGCCGCGACGGGCTGTTGCCGAAGGCGTTCTCCCAGGTCCACCCCCGCTTCGGCACCCCGTACAGGACCACGGTCCTGCTCGGTGTCGTGGTCGCCGCGGTCGCCGGCTTCACCTCCATCTCCGAGCTGGCGAACCTCGTCAACATCGGCACGCTCGCGGCCTTCGTCGTGGTCGCCATCGGCGTCATCATCCTGCGCCGCACCCGCCCCGACCTGCCCAGGGCGTTCCGCACCCCGCTCGTGCCGTGGGTGCCGATCGCCTCGGTCGCCGCCTCGCTGTGGCTGATGCTCAACCTGACCGCCGAGACCTGGCTGCGGTTCGCGATCTGGATGGCCGCCGGCCTCGTCATCTACTTCCTGTACGGCATGAGGCACAGCCGCGCGGGCCGCGGCCTGCCGCCGGCGCCCGAGGCAGCGCCGCGGCCCTGAGGCCCCTGAGGCAGCGCCGGACCCGGCAGGGGCCCGGCCGCCGGGTCAGGGCACCCGCACGTCCGCCAGCAGCGCCCGCGCCTTCCCGGCGGGCAGCCCGTCCCCGAGCGGCGCGAAGAACGCGTCCGAGGGCGCGGCTTCGAGGGCGAGGCGCTCGCCGCCCCGCCAGTCCGCGTCGAAGCCGAGCCGCCACGAGTGCAGGAAGGTCCGCGAACCGGTCTGCGCGGCGGCCCGGTCGAACAGCGGGTCGCCGAGCACCGGATGGCCGGTCCACGCCAGGTGCACCCGGATCTGGTGCCGCCGCCCCGTCACCGGCCGCGCCACGAGGAGCGAGTGCCGCGCCCCCTCGTACACCCGCCGGAAGAGGGTGGTCGACGGGTACCTGCGGGTGTCGAGGAGATCCTCCTCGGCCGCCCACCACCGGCCGCGCCGCCCCTCGCGCTCCGAGCGGATCGCCTCGCGCGGCGCCGCGATCCTGACGCGGTTCTTGCGGCCGACGCTCAGCGGCAGCTCGATCGTGCCCTCGTCGGGCAGCCCGACCGACTCCGTCACCACCAGATACGCCTTGTCGACCGTCCGCTTGTTGAACTGCCGGGTCAGGCCGCCGTGCCGGGTCAGGTCCTTCGCGAAGAGGATGACGCCCGACGTGGCCTTGTCGATCCGGTGCACGGGAAAGAGCCGCTCACCGGCCTCCCCGGCAAGCTCCACGATGTCCGTGTCGTGCCGCTCGCCCATCACGGAGATCCCTGACGGCTTGTCCAGCGCGAGGATCGCCGCGTCCTCGGCCAGGAGCGAGGAGGCCCGCAGGTCGCGCCAGTTCCAGTCGGTCGTGCCCATGCTCAGTAGCGTACGCCGCGCGGCCCCACCCGCCCGGCGCCGTACGCCGCCACCCTGCGCAGCAGCTCCCGGTCGGCCGTGGCCACCAGACAGGGCCGCCCCTCGGCCGCCGCGGCGGCGGCGAACTCCACGATCAGGTCGTCGCCACTGCCCGGCGCCGACTCGACCCGCACCCCCGGCACCGGCTCCACACCGCGCGCCGCGCCCTCCACCACGAGCAGCCGCTCCACGGGACCCGAGTGCCCCGGCACACCGCGGCCCTCGGCCGCGGCCGACGCCAGGGCGTCGCGCAGCCGCTCCGCGGCGCCCCTGCGGTCCCGCCACCAGCCGTCGGGAACGGAACCCACCACGTTCGCGCCGTCGACGATCAACAAGGTCAGCACCCCGGCAGCCTGACACACCGCGGCGCCCGGCCCCCGGTTAGGATCGGCTGACTCACAACCACCGCCCCGCCCCGACCGGGCAGGGGCGGCGGTATCCACGGGAAGGTGGTGGCGGCGGGCCATGGCGCTGCGGTCGGCACGTACGTCGAAGAGAGCGGACGGCGGAGGCCGGCCACCGGCCGGGCAGCAGCCGCACACCAGGGGCCGCGGCGCCCCCGCGGGCCCGGGCGACCTCCCCGAGCCCGTTTCCGGCGCCTGGCTGCTGCGCGGCAGGACCGGCAGGCTCACCGCGTACGCGCACACCGGCGACAGCCTCCTGTGGTGGACCGAGACGGCGGTCGGCGGCCCGCGGTGGACGGGCCCGGGGCGCCTTCGGCTCCCCAGCAGGGGCACCGTGCTGAGCATGGCGGCCACCCGGACGGCCGAGGGATACGTGCACCTCGTGGCGCTGCGCCGCCGCCCCGCCCCCGAGGGGGGCAGGGCGCCCATCGACTTCCTGCACGCCGTCCAGTACCAGACCGGGCGCGCGCTGCGCGACTGGCAGAGCATCGGCAGCCCCTACCGCGACCACGCCAAGGCGGCCCGCATGGGCGAGCCGTCCGCGCTCGCCGACGCCGAGAGCGGCCTGCACGCGTACGTGCGCAACGCCGAAGGCCGCGTCTCCTACCGGCAGCAGAGCCCCAAAGGCCGCTTCGAGGACTGGGGGAACGCCCGCGTCGAGGGCGTCCCCGTGACCGGCCAGGTGCACACCGCGCTGCGCGACGACGGTGTCATCGAGGTGTACGGCCCCGCCGCGGGCCGGGTGCTGCACTGGCGGCGCGCCACCCACGACGCCGCGCTCGCCCGCGTCGAGGACGAGGAGCCCGAGGCCGCGCTCCAGCCGGGCTCGCTCTCCTCGGAGCGCACCGGTCCCGGCCGCCTCACCTGCTACTGGCGCGACGGCGCCACCACCCGGGTCAGCGCCTGGCGCCCCGGCGCAGAACCCGCCGACCTGGGCGGCCCCGGCAGCGGTCCGCTGTCCGTGCTGCGCACCCCGGTCGACGGCGTGGACTGCGTGATCCTCGCGGGGCAGGGCCAGGACGGCAGGCCCGCACTGGCCGCGTACCCCACGGAGGACGAGGCCGCAGGCGTCACCTGGGTCCCCTCGGGCGAGCCCTGTCGCGGCACCCCCGCCCTCGCCCTGGACGGCGAGGGCCGGGTGGTGCTCGCCGCGCTCGGCGCGGACGGCAGCCTGCGCGTCACCCGGCAGAAGCCCGAGCAGGGGCTCGCCCTCGAAGCGTGGACGACCGTCGGCACGCCCTGAGCGCGCCGCCCGGGTCACGGACCCGTCCCGAACGTACGCGTGCCGTCCCCGAGGCGTCCCCGCGGGTTTGCGCGCGGCGTCCGCGGTGATGCCCTTACCCGAGGACGAACGCGAACGGGCGGGCGCGCAGCGCCCGGACGGGGGGAGACCATGACCACGCACACACCGCGCACACCGGGCCCGGCCCCCGCGCCCGGCGCCACGCGCCCGCGCCACCTCGGCATCGGCATCGGCTGGCGCCCCGAGATCGCCGACACCGTCGAGGCGCTCCCCGGCCTCGACTGGGTGGAGGTCGTGGCGGAGAACCTCTGCGGCCACCGGGACCACCTGCCCGACTCGCTGCGCCGCCTGCTCGACCGGGGCGTCACCGCCGTGCCGCACGGCGTCGGCCTCGGCCTCGGCGGCGCCGAGCGCCCCGACCCGGGCCGCCTCGCCCTGCTGGCCGAGCGCGTGGAGCTGCTCGGCGCGCCGCTCGTCACCGAGCACATCGCCTTCGTGCGGGCAGGCGGCGGCCCCACCGCGTCCGCGCCGCTCGAAGCCGGCCACCTGCTGCCGGTGCCCCGCACCCGGGACGCCCTGCGGGTGCTGTGCGAGAACGTGCGCATCGCGCAGGACAGCCTGCCCGTGCCGCTCGCCGTGGAGAACATCGCCGCCCTCGTCAACTGGCCGGGGGAGGAGATGACGGAGGGCCGGTTCCTCGCGGAACTCGTCGAGCGCACCGGCGTCCGGCTGCTCATCGACGTCGCCAACCTCCACACCAACCACGTCAACCGCGGCGAGGAGCCCGCACGGGCGCTCGACGAACTGCCCGTCGAGGCCATCGCCTACGTGCACGTCGCGGGCGGGGTCGAGCGGGACGGCGTCTGGCACGACACCCACGCGCACCCGGTGACCCGGCCCGTGCTCGACGTGCTCGCCGAGCTGCGCTCGCGCGTCGCGCCGCCCGGCGTGCTGCTCGAACGCGACGACGACTTCCCGCCCGGCGGCGAACTCGCCCGGGAGATCGAGGAGATCAGGGCCGTCGTCGGCGCCACCGGCACGGAGGGCCCCGCCCTGCCGCTGCCCGCCGCCGTCGCGCCCGCGGCGGACGCCGCACGCGAGCGGGTCGCGCACGCCCAGACCGCACTGCTCTCCGCCCTGGTGGCGGACGCCCCCCTGCCCGAGGGGTTCGACGCGCGCCGCGTCGGCGTGCAGCGCCGCGCCCTCGCGGACAAGCGCGCGGCCACCGTCGCCCGCACCGCCCCCGAGCTGCCCGGGATACTCGGCGCCGCCTACCGGCCGCTGTTCCTCGGCTACGCGGCGGGCCGCCCGATGCGCGCCGGATACCGCAGGGACGCCCTCGACTTCGCCGCGCACCTGCTCGCCGTGCGCGAGCCGGCGGAGCCCGGCGCGCGGCGCGCGCTGCACCTGTGGTGGCAGGAGCGCGCGGGTGCCCGCCCGCCGCGCCGGGCCACCCGGCTCGTGCGGGCGGCCCGCGCCGCGCTCGCCGCCCGCTGAGCCGCGCGGGGCCAGCACACTCCGCGCGCCCCCGCACGCCGGAAGCGGCCCCCCGGGTGGCCCCGCAGCGCATCGGGGTCACGCGCCGCGACACCGGGGCGCCGCCCTTGGGAATGCCCCGCGCCGCTGTTCATGATCGCCTCCCCACTGCCCGAAGGGAACGCGATGAGAGCAGTAGTGAAGTACGGGACGCTGGCCGCGCTCGGCTCCCTTGCCCTGTCCGCCGCCGTGGTCGCGCCCGCAGGCAGCGCGGACGCCGCGCGCACACCCGCGGTCTCGCCGCGGCCGCCGTACGAGCAGGCAGGCCTTGACACCGCTGCGGACGCCGCCGCCACCTCCCTCGCCGCGCCGGAGACCCGCGGGGTCGTCGTGGCGGCCCACCGCGCGGCCAGGGCGGGCATCGCCTTCGGCGCCTGCCCGAAGGAGGAGATGCTGCCGAGGCCCGTCACCTGCGGCACCGTGCGGGTCCCGCTCGACTACGCGCACCCCCAAGGCCGCACGATCGCCCTCACCGTCAGCCGGGTGCCCGCCACCGGGGACGCGGCGAAGCGGCAGGGCGCGCTCGTCTACAACCCGGGCGGTCCCGGCGGCTCCGGCATGTCCTTCCCGATGGCGGGCCAGCTGCCGGAGTGGAAGAAGATCGCCGCCGCCTACGACCTGGTCGGCTACGCGCCGCGCGGAGTGGGCCGCTCGGCGCCGCTGTCGTGCGAGAGCCCGGAGGAGTTCGCGAAGGCGCCGACCGACGCGCCGGAGCACCCCTCCGAGGCGTACAAGCGGGAGCGGATCGCCGAGGCCAAGGCGTACGCGGCGGGCTGCGCGAAGAACGCGGGCGACGCGCTGCCTTACTACACCTCGCTGAACAACGCCCGCGACCTCGACGTGCTGCGCGCCGCGCTCGGCCGGCGGAAGCTGACCTTCGTGGGCGCCTCGTACGGCACCTACTTCGGCGCCCTCTACGCGACGCTGTTCCCCTCGCACGTGCGCCGGATGGTCTTCGACTCGGCCGTCGAACCCGACCCCTCGCAGATCTGGTACGGCGACAACATGGAGCAGTCGGCCGCCTTCGAGCGGCGCTGGGCGGACTTCCGCGCCTGGGTCGCGCAGCACGACGACGCCTACGGCCTCGGCAGCACCCCGGCCGCCGTGCAGCGCAGCTACGAGAAGGTCAGGGCGGGCGTCGCGCGCCACCCCGCAGGCGGCAAGGTCGGCCCCGGGCAGCTCCAGGCGGCGATGCTGTCCGCCGGCTACTACGACGACTACTGGGCGATGCGCGCCGCCGCCCTCTCCGCGTACCTCAAGGGCGACCCGAAGCCGCTGGCCGACCAGGCGGGCCCGCCCACGCTGCCGCTCGCGGCACGCGACGCGGAGAACGAGAACGCCGTCTACACGGCCGTCGAGTGCAACGACGCGCCCTGGCCCACGCGTTGGCGCGACTGGGACCGCGACAACACCGAACTGGCGCGCACCGCGCCCTTCGAGACCTGGGACAACGCCTTCATGAACCTGCCGTGCGCGTACTGGCCCGCGCCCCGGCAGCAGCCTCTCGACGTGCGGACCGCGCCGGGACAGCTCCCGCACACCCTGATCCTGGCCGCCGAGCGGGACGCGGCCACCCCGTACGCGGGCGCGCTCGACCTGCAGCGGCGGCTGGCGGGCGCCGCGCTGGTGACCGAGCGCGGCGCCGGCACGCACGGCATCGCCGGCGGCCCCAACGCCTGCGTCAACGGCTACCTCGACGACTACCTGCTCACCGGCAGGACCCCGGCGCACGGCGCGGCCGCGTGCGCCCCGCACGCCGCCCCGAACCCGGTGACGCTGCCCGGCGACCGGGCGCTGCCGCGGGTGCGCTGAGCCGCCGCCCGCCTGCCGCGCGACGCCCCGCGGCAGGCGGCCCCGGCGCTACGCCAGGCCCGCGACCAGGTCGGCGACCGACTTGCGGCGGCCCGTGAAGAACGGCACTTCGAGGCGCACATGGCGGCGCGTCTCCGAGCCGCGCAGGTGGCGCATGAGGTCCACGATCCGGTGCAGCTCGTCCGCCTCGAACGCGAGGATCCACTCGTAGTCGCCGAGCGAGAACGACGCCACGGTGTTGGCCCGCACGTCCGGGTACTCGCGCGCCATCATGCCGTGCTCGGCGAGCAGCCTGCGGCGCTCGGCGTCCTCCAGCAGGTACCACTCGTACGACCGCACGAAGGGGTACACGCTGACGTAGTCGCGCGGCGTCTCGTCCGCGAGGAACGCCGGGATGTGCGACTTGTTGAACTCCGCGGGGCGGTGCAGCGCCATGTTCGACCAGACCGGCGCGAGCGCGCGGCCCAGGCGCGTGCGGCGGAAGCGGTTGTAGGCGTCCTGGAGCTCGTCCGAGGTCTCCGCGTGCCACCAGATCATCACGTCGGCGTCGGCCCGCAGCCCCGAGACGTCGTAGGCGCCGCGCACCGTGACGTCCTTCGCCGCCAGCTGGTCGAAGAGGTCCTGGACCTCGTCAGCGCAGCCCGTACGGTCGTCGGGCAGGACGTCCCGCAGCTGGAAGACGGACCACAGCGTGTAGCGGACGACGTCGTTGAGGTCCCGTGCCTTCTTGCCCGCGTTGGGGGCCTTCTCCGGAGAGGGTGAAGCAGTCATGCCGCCATTCTCGCGCGCCCTTCCCGCCGCCCCCTGGCAGGGGTGGTCCGCACCGGCGGGCGCCCGCGCCGCACCGGTGCTCAGGCGTCCCGCGGCCCCGCGGCCCCGGTGACGAGGTCAGCGGCGCGGGCCGCGCTCGCCACCACCGCGGGCACGCCGACCCCGTCGTAGGCGGCCCCGCACACCGCGAGGCCCGGCAGCGCGCCGACCGCGTCCCTGATCCGCGCGACCCGCGCCCCGTGGCCCACCGGGTACTGCGGCAGGCCGCCGACCCAGCGGGTGACCCGGGTGGCCACCGGGCCCGCGGCGAGGCCGACCGCGTCGCCGAGGTCCCGCAGCGACGCGTCCACCAGCTCGCCGTCCTCGCGCTGGAGGTGCTCCTCCTCGCCGTAGCGGCCCACCGAGGTGCGCAGCACGAACAGGTCGGGCGCCGCCCGGTCGACCCAGCCCCACTTGCGCGTCGAGAACGTCGACGCCTTGATCGTCCTGCCGTCCACGGGCGGCACCAGGAAACCGCTGCTGCCCTCGGGCAGCGAGGCCACGTCCGCGCGCCGGAACGCCATCGTGACCAGCGCCATCGACGCGTACTCGATCTCCGCGAGCTCCGCCGACGCCTTCGGGGCGAGCTCCGCGAGGAGCGCGGAGGCCGACCAGGCGGGCGTGGCGAGCACGACACCGTCGGCGCTCAGCACCTCCTGGTCGGTGCGCACGTGCCAGCCGTCGGCGGCGCGCGAAAGGCCGAGGACCGGCGTGCGGGTGCGGATGCCGCCGCCGCGCGCCCGCACGGCGTCGGCGACCGCGCCGGGCAGCCGCCCGATGCCGCCCTCGATCCCGGCGAACACCGGCCCGCCCGACGGCAGCGACACCCCCGAGGGCGCGGACGCGGCGGGCGCCGCCTGGAGCGAGCGCACCGCGTCGAGCAGCGAGCCGTGGCGCCGGGCCGCCGCGTACAGCTGCGGCACCGCGGCCCGCATCGAGATGCGGTAGGCGTCGCCCGCGTACACCCCGCCGAGCAGCGGCTCCACCAGCCGGTCCACGACCTCGCGGCCGAGCCGCTGCGCCACGTACGCGCCGACGGCGACGTCCTCGCCGACGTCGCCCGGCGGCAGCGAGCGCTCCTCGGCGATCCTGGCGAGCCCCTCGGGCGAGAGCAGGCCGGCGAGGACCGCGGGGTCGCCGGGCACGCCCATCACATGCCCCTTCGGCATCGGGCGCAGCGCGCCGCGCGTCCACACCGAGGACGTCGTCGCATCGGGCGCGGTGAGCAGGCCGCCGAGGCCGACCGCGCGGGCCAGCTCGACACCCTCGGGGCGGCGGGCCAGCATCGACTCGGCGCCCAGGTCGACGCCGACGCCCGCGATCTCGCCGCCGTACAGCTTGCCGCCGAGCCGGTCGCTGCCCTCCAGGACGGTGACCGAGGCGCCCGAGGCCAGCAGCCGGTGCGCGGCGGCGAGCCCCGCGATGCCCCCCCCGACGACCACGACACGCCCGGGAGAGACGCCCGGGAGGTGTCCGCTGTGCCTGTGCTGCGTGCTCGACTCCATGGCCCACACTCTCTCAAACCCGGGCTGCCCGCGGTGCGCCGCGTAGCGTTCTGTCGGCCCGGACCACGGGCGGCACACGGCGGCGAAGGGGAGTGCGGTGGCAGCGGAGCGCATGGTGGTGGTCGGCGGTGACGCGGCGGGGATGGCGGCCGCTTCGCAGGCCCGCAGGCTGAAGGGGCCCGACCGGCTGGAGATCGTCGCCTTCGAGCGCACCGACTTCACCTCGTACTCCGCCTGCGGCATCCCGTACTGGGTGGCGGGCGACGTCCTTGACAGGGACGACCTGGTGGCGCGCACCCCGCACGAGCACGCGGAGCGCGGCATCGACCTCAGGATGCGCACCGAGGTCACCGAACTCGACGTGGCGGGGCGGCGGGTGCGCGCCCGGGACCTGGAGACCGGCGGTGAGTACTGGACCGGCTACGACAAGCTCGTCCTCGCGACGGGCGCGAGCCCGCTGCGCCCGCCGCTGCCCGGCATCGACGCGCCGGGCGTGCACGGCGTGCAGACCCTCGACGACGGCCAGGCGCTCCTGGACACGCTCGCCCGCACGAAGGGCCGGCACGCCGTCGTCGTCGGCGCGGGGTACATCGGCGTCGAGATGGCGGAGGCGCTGGTGCGCCACGGCTACGAGGTCACCGTCGTGCACCGCGACGAGCAGCCGATGTCGACCCTCGACCCGGACATGGGGCGGCTGGTGCACGAGGCGATGACCGGCATGGGCATCACCGTGGTCGGCGGCCAGGCCGTGACGGAGATCAGGACGGGCGAGGACGGCCATGTGCGCGCCGTGGTGACCCGGGACGCCGCGTACCCGGCGGACGTGGTGGTGCTCGGCATCGGCGTCCGCCCCCGCACCGGGCTCGCGCGCGCCGCGGGACTGCCGCTCGGCGACTCCGGCGGGCTGCTGACCGACCTGTCGATGCGGGTGCGCGGCTACGAGGAGATCTGGGCGGGCGGCGACTGCGTCGAGGTCCTCGACCTGGTGTCGGGCCGCACCCGGCACATCGCGCTCGGCACGCACGCCAACAAGCACGGCCAGGTCATCGGCGCGGGCGCGGGCGGCGACTACGCGACGTTCCCCGGCGTGGTGGGCACCGCGGTCAGCAAGGTGTGCGATCTGGAGATCGCGCGCACGGGCCTGCGGGAGAAGGACGCGCACGCGGTGGGGCTGCGCTTCGAGACGGTGATCGCGCGGTCCACCAGCAGGGCCGGCTACTACCCGGGCGCCGAGCCGATGATGGTGAAGATGACCGCGGAGCGGCGCACCGGACGGCTGCTCGGGGTGCAGATCGTGGGCCGCGAGGGCGCGGGCAAGCGGGTGGACGTGGCGGCGGTCGCGCTGACCGCGGGCCTGACGGTGGAGCAGATGACCGCCCTCGACCTCGGCTACGCGCCCCCGTTCTCGCCGGTGTGGGACCCCGTCCTGGTGGCGGCCCGCAAGGCGGCGCGGCAGATCCGCACCGCCGACTGACCCCGGCGCCCTGGCCTGACGGCGCGGACGGTCCCAACAGGGCCGCCTGCGCGGCGCGTTGGCGCGCGACCAGCCGGTCGCACCGGCTCACCGGCGGCCGCCCGGCGGCCGGGTCCCGGGGAACGTACGGTGCCCGCCCTCTTGACGGCCACTTTGGTCTAGTCCAACTATGGTCTGCGCGTCGCCGGTTGGCCCCACCCTCCGGCCGGCGCGCTCCTTCGGCCTCCCCACAGCCAGTGAAAGGGCATCACCATGCGCAGACTCCGCCGTGCCACCGTCGCCCTCGCCGCCACCGCACTCGCCGCATCGGCGGCCGTCGCCGCCGGCGGTGCCGCCTCCGCCGCGCCCGCGGCGGGCTCGCCCACCTTCGCCCCGTACACCGACATGTCGAACGGTCAGGAGGGGCTCCTCGACACCGCGATCACCCAGCACGGGGTGAAGACCTTCACCGCCGCCTTCGTCATCGGCTCGGGCTGCAACGCGATCTGGGGCGACACACTGCCCGTCGGCGGCGACTCCTTCACCGACCCGCTGATCAAGAAGGCGCAGGACGAGGGCGCCTCCGTCATCGTCTCCAACGGCGGTGCCGCCGGCTACCCGCTGGGCTGGACCTGTACCGACCAGAACGCCATCAAGGCCGGATACCAGAAGATCATCGACTCCTACGGTGTGAAGTCCCTCGACTTCGACATCGAGGGCGGGGCCGTCGCCGACCAGACCTCCGCCACCCGCAACTGGACCGTGATGAAGGAGCTGAAGGCCGCCAACCCGGGCCTGACCGTCTCCGCCACCCTGCCCGTCCTGCCCAGCGGCCTCACCCAGGACGGCGTCAACATCCTCAAGTCCGCCAAGACCGCGGGCCTCAAGCTCGACGTCGTCAACGCCATGACGATGGACTACTACCAGGGCAACCAGGACATGGGCCAGGCCGCCATCAAGGCGGGCCAGGCGACCCTGGCCCAGATGCAGTCGGTCGACTCCAGCTACGGCTACGCCAACCTCGGCATCACGCCCATGATCGGCACCAACGACGACGGCTCCACGTTCAGCCTCGCCAACGCCACCACCGTCAAGAACTGGGCCGCGAGCAACGGCGTGGGGCGCCTGTCCCTGTGGTCCGTCAACCGCGACCAGGCGTGCGCGGGCGGCAGCGGCGGCGGCGCGTCCTCCACCTGCAGCGGCGTCGGCCAGAACCAGCTCGCCTTCACCGACGCCCTGAAGTGAGCGGGCCGCGGCGCCCCTCCTGAACCCCGCAGGTCCCCACGCGCCCCCGTGCACCGCGCCGGCGGCCGGACGGTTTCCGTCCGGCCGCCGGCGCGTGCGCTGCCCGGTTCAGCGCTGCGTGCGCCCGTGGACGAACTCGACCAGCCGGGTCAGCGCGTCGGGGTCCGTCGTCGGCAGCACGCCGTGGCCCAGGTTGAACACGTGCCCCTCCAGACCGGCGGCCTCCTCCAGCACCGCCTGCGCCTTCGCCTCGACCGCGGCGGGCGGCGCGAACAGCACCGTCGGGTCGAGGTTGCCCTGGAGCGCCCTGCCGGGGCCGACCCGCCGGGCCGCCTCGTCCAGCGGCACCCGCCAGTCGACGCCCACCACGTCGGCGCCCGCCTCGCCCATCAGGCCGAGGAGTTCGCCCGTACCCACCCCGAAGTGGATGCGCGGCACGCCGTACGGCGCCACCTCGGCGAACACCTTCGCCGAGGCCGGCATCACATGGCGCCGGTAGTCCTCCGGCGACAGCGCGCCCGCCCACGAGTCGAACAGCTGGACCGCGCTCGCGCCCGCCTCGATCTGCACCCGCAGGAACGCGCCGGTGATCGCCGCGAGCCGGTCCACCAGGTCCGACCAGAGCGCCGGATCGCCGTACATCATCGCCTTGGTGCGCTCGTACGTGCGCGAGGGGCCGCCCTCGATCAGGTAGCTGGCGAGCGTGAACGGCGCGCCGGCGAAGCCGATGAGCGGGGTCGCGCCGAGCTCGGCCGTGAGCAGGCCGACCGCCTCGGTGACGTACGGGACGTCGTCGGGGGTGAGCGGGCGCAGCCGGTCCAGGTCGGCGCGGGTGCGCACCGGCTCGGCGACGACCGGTCCGACGCCGGGCCTGATGTCGAGGTCGAGGCCGATGGCCTTGAGCGGCACGACGATGTCGCTGAAGTAGATGGCCGCGTCCACGCCGTGCCGCCGCACCGGCTGGAGCGTGATCTCCTTGACCAGCTCGGGCCGCATGCACGACTCCAGCATCGGCACGCCCTCGCGGACCTTCAGGTACTCGGGCAGCGAGCGCCCCGCCTGACGCATGAACCAGACCGGGGTGTGCGGGACGTCCTCACGTCTGCACGCTCGCAAAAAGGCTGAATCGGACACTGCGGTCTGCGGGGTCTGCCGGCCCGACGGGCGGCGCTCTGTGCTCACGCCCAGAATCTTCGCATGTGCGGCCAAGCCGCAGGCCCGGCACGGGTGTCCCTCCCTGCGCGCGGGCCGTGTTCGGCCTAGTCTTCCCCGCATGGCCGCGGCTCAGGGACAGTTCTCCGATCATTCGAACAACGCAGGTGGCACGGACGGTTCGCCCGGCACTGCGCTACCGCCGCCGTTCCGGCTCGCGGTCGAGGCGCTGCGCGGGGCGCGGCTGCGCCCGGAGATCGAGATCGAGCCGACGAGGCCGCCGCAGCGGCTCGCGCCGCACGCCTACGCGCTGGAGGCGACGGTCGTCGACGGCGAGGACGACCTGGCGGACGGCCGCCTCGTGCTGCTGCACGACCCGGCGGGGCACGAGGCCTGGAACGGCACCTTCCGGCTCGTCACGCTCGTCCGTGCGGAGCTGGAGCCCGAGATGGCCGTCGACCCGCTGCTGCCCGAGGTCTCGTGGTCCTGGCTGACGGGCGCCCTCGAGGCGCGTGGCCTGACGTACGGGGAGCCGAGCGGCACCGTCACGCGCGCGGGCTCGCACTACTTCGGCGGGCTCGCGGAGCGCCGCCCCAGCAGCCAGATCGAGATCAGGGCGTCCTGGACGCCCCGCGAGGGGCACGGCGGCGCCCCCGACTCGGTGGCCCACCTGGCCGCCTGGTGCGACCTGCTCTGCCAGATCGCGGGCCTGCCGCCGGCCCCCGGGTTCGGCGCGGCGTCCTCGGGCGCCGAGGGCGGTTCCGGCGGGGGAGTGGTGTCCCTGCCGCAGCGGCGTGGACCGCAGGCGCCCTGACGCCGCGCCGCCCGACCGACCGTCCCGACCGGCGTCCGGGCCCCTCCCACCAGGGGCTCAGATGCCGGACACTCGATCGACTGTCCGAATTGCACCAATTGTTACTCACTAGATCGTGATCTTTCCCTAAAGGCGGATGCGCGAGCTGCCGAAGAGGTCAGTGACCCTGTCACCCACGGTTCGCCCCGGCACACTCCCCCCGGCCGGCCCGTCCCGCACCTTCCCCTCAGGAGGTTTGGTGTCCGTTCTCCTCGAACAGCCCGCAAGCCTGAACGCCTACCGCCCGAACAAGCCGACGGCGATGGTGGTCGTCGCGGACCCGCGCGTCCGCTCCACCGTCACCCGTCACCTGTGGGCCCTCGGGGTGCGCGACGTCATCGAGGCGTCCTCCATCGCGGAGGCCCGCCCCCGCGTCGCAAGCCCGCGCGACATCTGCGTGGCCGACGTCCACCTGCCGGACGGCTCCGGCCTCACGCTCCTCTCCGAGACCCGCGCGGCGGGCTGGCCCAACGGGCTCGCCCTCTCCGCGGCCGACGACATCGGCGCCGTGCGCAACGCCCTCGCCGGCGGGGTCAAGGGCTATGTCGTCACCGGCACCCGCACCAACATCGGCCACCCCTCGCGCCCCGGCGCCGCGCCGATCGGCGCGGGCGCCAGAATGCACCGCCGGCCGCCCGGCGCCCCCGGCGCCCCCGGCCACCCCGGCGGCTACCGCGAGCTCTCCGGCCGTGAGGTCGAGGTCCTTCGGCTGGTCGCGGAGGGCCAGTCGAACAAGGCCATCGGCGTCTCCATGGGCCTGTCGGCGCTGACCGTCAAGAGCCACCTGGCCCGCATCGCCCGCAAGCTCGGCACGGGCGACCGCGCCGGCATGGTCGCGGTCGCCCTGCGCACCGGCATCATCCACTGATCCCCGGAAGCGCAGGTGCCTGCGGGCCCGGGCGGGGGGCGGGGGGGGGGGGGGGGGCCGGGCGGCCGGCGGGCGGGGGGGGGGGGCGGGGGTGGTAGCACTACAGAGAGAAGGGCATATATAT
>NZ_JBEYWC010000055.1:0-16641 GCF_040704505.1 Streptomyces sp. NPDC047002 | reverse complement strand
GGAGGCCGATGGGGTATGGACGCCACCGAGGCGCGGCGGTTGGGGTACCAGTCGGCCGGTGAGGTCGCGGAGTTGCTGGGGGTGACGCTGCGCACGGTGCGGTACTACGAGGAGCAGGGCCTTGTCACCCCGGCCCGTACGGACAAGGGCACGCGCTACTACTCGGACTTCGCGGTCCAGCGCCTCGAAGTCTGCGTGCGGCTGACCGCGCTCGGTGTACCGCTCAAGACGCTGAGACAGCTCGCCACCATCCGCCCCTCGTCCGCCACCGGCGAGGAGTCGAGCCACGAACTCGTCGAGGTCTTCGGGCGGTTGCGCGCCGAGCTGCGGACGCAGTTGGCCAACATCCGCTATCTGCTGAGTGATCTGGAGAAGACCGAGCGTCTGGTGCGTACGTGCTGGAGCTGTCCGAACCGGCCCAACCGGATCGACTGCCCCGAGTGTCCGTGCGAGCGGCAGCTCGACTCGGCCACCATCCTCCACCTCACCTGGGACGACAACAGGCCACAGCCCACCGAACCCCACCTCTCCCGCGAACTGCGCGCCAGGGGCCCGAAGGCCCAGGGCCGCTGACCCGCCCGCACCGCCTGCCCCCTGACACCACGACGCCCGCCCGCCGTCCACCGGCCGGCGGGCGCCACTGTGTCCCGCCGGCCCGCCGCCCCCGCAGGATTCGGCCGCACACGACACCGCACCTGACTATTGCGTAAATCGTACGTTGGCGTCAGGATTACAGGCGGGCGAATGAGGGGTCTCGCCGGCGTACGGGGCAGCCGGGCCAGGTCGTCGTACCGGCCCCGGGCTCCCACTCGCGAACGTGCCAACGGAGAGCCGCCGATGCCGTCCGAAGCCTCTCGTCCTCCCACCGGCCACCGGTCGGGCGCGCCGCAGGGCGCCGCCCCCGGAGGACCGTTCCCCACCGCCCCGGCCGTGCGCACGCCCGCACGGCGGCGGCCGTCCGAAGCACCGCGCCCCGCGCAGGGCCCGACGGGTCACCCCCGGTGGGCCGGCGGCTGCGCCCGCCTGGAGGTATGGGTATGACGCTGCACCAACTCACCATCGGAGAAGCGACGATCGGCGGACCGCTCGGTGGGCGGACCGGGCTGCTCGTCGGCAGCCTCTTCTACGACAAGCACTCCGTCGTCAAGGACGCCTTCGCGGGCGACTTCGACGAGGAGCGCGCGGCGAAGCTCCTGAAGTCCGCGACGGACGCGTCCCGGCGCACCGGCATGCAGGTCGCGATCGACGTCATCGCCGCGTCCACGGAGGCGATCGAGAAGTTCCTGCCGTTCGTCGCGGAGAACTCCCCGCTGCCGATGATGATCAACGCGAGCGAGGCCGAGGTCCACATCGCCGGTCTGGAGATCGCCGCCAAACACGGCTTCCTCGACCGGTGCATCTTCGCCTCCCTCAACATGGACACCGAGGACGACGAGCTCGACGCGCTGCGCAAGCACCGCCCCGCGGCCGTGATGATCATGGCGAACGACGGGGCGGACCCGACGCCCGAGGGCTGCTGCCAGTTCATCGAGGACTACTACCTGCCGATACTCCAGGACATCGGCGTCGAGACCCCGATCGTCGACCTGGGCACGATGGACCCGCCGTCGGTCGGGCTGTGCGTCCGCGGGATCAGCGCCGTACGGGAGCGGTTCGGCTTCCCCGTGGGCTGCGCCTTCTCCAACTGCATCTCGCAGTGGACCGGGCTGCGCGAGCTCGGCCGCGAGTACACCAACTACTCGCTGGGCGCGGCCCTCGTGGCCTGCCGCGCTGCGGGCGGCGACTTCCTGCACTACGGGCTGATCGAGAAGACGAAGGCGGTCACCCATATCGCGGGCAGCGCCGAGGTGTTCTACGGGTTCGCCGCGCAGGAGCTCGACGGCGCGAAACTCCCCGAGGGCCATCCGCTGCTGAAGATGTTCAAGCTCGGGGGCGGCGCGAACTGATGGACGTGGTGCAGCAATGGGGCCGCACACTGGCCGGTGAGCCGGGCGGGTCCGTCCTGGTCGACGTCGGCACCTCCACGGTCAGCGGGGTGCGCGGCCCCGGCGCCCCCGAACTCGCGGCGAAGATCGGCTATGTGGGGCACCCCGTGCTCCAGACCCTGGCGCTCGACGCCGCCGACACGGCGGCCCTCGGCTCCCACTTCGCGCGCACGGGGCTCCTCTACGAGCAGCCGCGGGTGTCCGACGACGACACCTTCACCGACCCCTTCGGGGTGGAGTGGCTGTGGTCCCAGGGGGCGCCCGCCCCGCTCAACCACCCCCTGGAGGACGCCGATCCACCCGCCGTCGCCCGCCACCCCCGGCCCGAGTGGCCCCGGCTGGTCCAGCCCGCGCCCCGTACCGGCGGCGCGGCACGGCCGCTCGTCGTGGCGGACGCGCCGTGCTCGGGACTGATCGAGACCTGCTTCCAGCTCCGCAACAGCTGGCAGTTCATGATGGACATCACCGACAACTGGCGGGTGGCCAACGCGCTGCTCGACTGGGCGCTCGAATCGGTGGCCACCGGCTACGAGCGCATGCTCGCGGCCCTGCCGAGCCCGCCGGACGTCGTGCTGTACGGCGACGACTACGGCTACCAGGGCGGGATGTTCCTGTCCGACGAGGACTTCCGCACCTTCGTGAGGCCCAGGCTGCGGACGCTGTTCTCGCGCATCCGGCGGCAGACCGCGGCCGCCGTGTGCTTCCACTGCTGCGGCGCCGTCGCGTCGATCCTGCCCGACCTGGCCGACCTCGGCGTCGAGCTCGTCAACCTCCAGTACGACGCGAAGGGCATGGAACTCGACCGTGTACGGGCGCAGTTGCCCGCCTCCATGGTCCTGCACGGCTACACCGACCTGCTGGCGCTCGGCCACGCGCTCGCGAAGGACGACCGCAGGTCCATCGCCGTGCTCACCGACGAACTCGTGCGCTCCGCACCGGTCGTGGCCGCGCCGGTCGACAGCCTCGCCACCGAGGAGGAGCTGTTCGCCGTGGCGCGCGCCGCGCACTTCGTACGGGCCCTCACCGACGACGACATCGAACGGCTGCGGCGCCTCGGCCCGGTGCGCGAGGTGCTCGACCGCGCGGCGGCCGCGGCGGCACACGAGGTCCCACGGCTCGCGGGCGGCACACCGTCCCCGGAGCCGGCCCATCAGAGCAGCACAGAAAGGCGGTGACCCGATGGCCACCTATCCGCTCAAGGTGCTCAGGCGGCGCCAGGAGTCCGAGGACGCCGTCAGCCTCTGGCTCGACGTCCCCAACGACCTGCGCACCGCCTTCACCTATCGCACGGGCCAGTTCATCGCGATAGAGGAGGAGTTCGACGGCGAGGAGATCACCCGGCAGTACTCG
This sequence comes from Streptomyces sp. NPDC047002, assembly GCF_040704505.1. Lineage (NCBI taxonomy): Bacteria > Bacillati > Actinomycetota > Actinomycetes > Kitasatosporales > Streptomycetaceae > Streptomyces > Streptomyces sp. NPDC047002. The sequence continues at coordinate 13,306 of NZ_JBEYWC010000055.1, read as the reverse complement.
CTCGCCTCCGTCCCCGGCCTCGACGAGCATTTGCACATCTCGGTCAAGCGCATACCGGGCGGCCGGATGTCGACCCACCTGGTGGACAGCGTGGCGGACGGGGACCTCCTCGAAGTCGTCACGCCCCGCGGGCGCCTGTACACCCCCTCGCAGGAGCCCCGGCACATCCTGCTGCTCGCGGCGGGCAGCGGCATCGTCCCGCTGCTCGCCATCGCGCGGGACGCCCTGCACAGCGGCGCCGGGCACCGCGTCACCCTCGTCTACGGCAACCGGCACACCGACTCGGTCATGCTGCGCGAGGAGGTCGAGGCGCTCGCCGCCGACGGCGCCGTCGTCGAGCACGTGCTCAGCCGCCCCGACCCGTCGTGGACCGGGGCGCGCGGCCGGGTCGACCCCGCGTACCTGGAGAGCCGCTGGGCACAGTGGACGGCCGAGTGCGGCCTCCCGGTCTCCGCGTACCTGTGCGGACCCGAGGCGTTCATGTCCGACGCCGAGGAGTTCCTGACCGCGCACGGCGTCGGGATCGACGACATCCGCAAGGAGAGCTTCGACCTGGTGCTCGACGACGACGGGGACGAGGCCGACCTGCTGGTCCCCGGCGACGCCCCCGCCGCCGAGCCCGAGCCCTGCACGCTGCTCACCGCCGTACTCGGCGGCGAGAACATCGAGGTCACGCCCGAGCCGGGCGAGCCGCTGCTGAGCGCGCTGCTCAGGGTCAGCGACGACGTCCCGTTCTCCTGCCAGGAGGGGACGTGCTCCTCCTGCATCGTCAAGCTCACCGAGGGACAGGTGGGCGTGCGGCCCGGGGTCACCAAGACGCTGCGCCCCGCCGACCTGGAGGAGGGGCTGATCCTCGCATGCCTGTCCCGGGCCAGGACCGAGTCCGTGCACATCGACTTCGACGACATCTGAGGCACGCGAGCGGCACCACCACCACGAGTCGCTACGAGCAGGAAGCCGGAACAGGCATGAGCGCAGAGATCATCGACGGGCGGGCATGTGCCGCGCGGCTCAAGCAGGCCGTGGCCCTTGAGGCCAAGGACCTGCGGGAGCGCGGGCTGCCGTGCGCGCTGTCCACGGTGATGGTCGGCGACGACTACAGCGCCGCCGCGTACGAGCGGCGGCTACGGCGCGCCGCCGACGAACTCGACATCCCCTACCGCCGCCACGCCCTGCCCCGCGGCGCCGGGCAGCGGCAGGTCACCGAGGCGATCGCAGACCTCAACGCGGACCCCGAGGTCACCGGCGTCCTGGTGCTGCGGCCGCTGCCGGCCGGCGTCCGGGAGGCGGACGTGTTCCGCACGCTGTCGCCGCTGAAGGACATCGAGGCGGTGAACCCGGAGAACGCGGGCCTGCTCGCGCTGGGCACCCCGCGCTATGTGCCGTCGACCGCGGCCTCCGCCTTCCATCTGCTGGACAGCTGGCTCGACGACGCGGGCGAGGACCGTACGGCCTTCTACCGCAGGTCGCTGATCGTGGTGGTCGGGCGCTCCAACAACGTGGGCAAGCCCCTGGTGTCGCTCGCCTACCACCGCCAGGCCGCGGTGGAGTCCGTCGACGAGTGGGCGAGCCGGTCGGCGACCGGGCTCGGCCCCCATCTCCGGCGGGCCGACGTGGTGATCGTCGCGGCCGGGCAGGCCGGGCTGATCACCGGCGAACACGTCAAGGAGGGCGCCGTCGTCATCGACGTGGGGATCAACCCGGTCACCGACGACGCCACCGGCCGGCTGCGGATGGTCGGCGACGCCGACTTCGCCTCGGTGGCCGCGCGGGCCCGCGCGGTCTCGCCGGTGCCCGGCGGCGTCGGGCCGGTGACCGACATCTGGCTCATGCGCAACACCGTCGCCGCGGCCCGGCTGCTGAGCGGCGCCGCGGCCGCGTGCTGACCACTCGACCCACATGTCCCAGGGAGTGACTGGACTCCGCCGCCCAGCAGCGCCACGAGGGCGCCTCACAGGAGGAGACAAGGGCATGACCCCACCGACCGCGGGCCGGGACTTCGTGCTGACGCTGTCGTGCCCGGACGTGCCGGGCATCGTCTTCGCAGTCGCGCGGTTCCTCGACGAGCAGCGGTGCAACATCACGCAGAGCCAGCAGTTCGACGACTCGGAGACCGGCACGTTCTTCATGCGGGTGCAGTTCCGCCCCGTCGGCGAGGACGCACTGGACATCGACGCGCTGCGGACCGCGTTCGGCGCGGTGGCCGCGGTGTTCAGGATGGACTGGCGGCTGACGGACGCCGCGTCGCGACAGCGCGTGCTGATCATGGTGAGCAAGTTCGGGCACTGCCTGAACGACCTGCTGTTCCGGTGGAGCATCGGGGCGCTGAACGTCGACATCGCCGCCGTGGTCTCCAACCACCCGGACTTCGCCAGGCTCGCCGACACCTACGACCTCCCGTTCCGCCATGTGCCGGTCACCCGGGAGACCAAGCCGCAGGCCGAGGCGGACCTCCTCGGCCTGGTAAGGGACTTGGACGTCGACCTCGTGGTACTCGCCCGGTACATGCAGGTGCTCTCCGACGATCTGTGCAAGCAGCTCGAAGGCCGGGCGATCAACATCCACCACTCGATGCTGCCCAGCTTCAAGGGCGCCCGCCCCTACCACCAGGCGCACGCGCGCGGGGTGAAGCTGGTCGGCGCCACCGCGCACTACGTGACCGCGGAGCTCGACGAGGGGCCCATCATCGAGCAGGAGGTGGCCCGCGTGGACCACTCCATGAGCGCGGCCGAGGTGGCGGCGCTCGGCCGGGACGTCGAGTGCCAGGCCCTGGCACGCGCGGTGCGCTGGCACACCGAGAACCGCGTACTGGCCAACGGCCACCGCACGATCGTCTTCCACTGAGCGGGGGCGCCCGCGGGGAGGGGCCGGGGGCTCCCTCGCCGCGCGCCCGGCCCAGGCGCCCGGTCCAGGGCCCGGCCCAGGCGCCCGGTGCAGGGCCCGGTCCAGGCGCCCGGCCCAGGCGCCCGGATCAGGCGCCCGGATCAGGCGCCCGCGCCGCCGTCCACGGCGAGCGTCGCGCCCGTGACCATGGACGCGCGGTCGCTGAGCAGCCACGCGGCGGCCTGCGCGACCTCCTCGGGGGCGCCCATCCGGCCGAGCGGGGTGGTTGCGAGGATCCGCTCGACCACGCCGGGCGTCGCGGCCTCCCACTCGTCGATCATCTCGGTCGCCGTGCCGCCCGGCGTGATCGTGTTGACCCTGATGCCCTGCGGGCCCCAGGTCACGGCCGCGGACTCGCCCAGGCTGTTGAGCGCGCGCTTCATCGCGCCGTACGCGGGCAGCGCGGGGTTGGCGCGGCGGCTGCCGATGCTCGACGTGTTGACGATGGCGCCACCGCCGCCGCGCCGCATCAGCGCGGCCTCGCGGTTCATCGCGGTCCACTGGCCGCGGAAGTTCACCGCGAACATCCGGTCGATGTCCTCGTCGCCCGTCTCGTCGAGCGGCCCGGGGAGCTGGCCGGCCGCGCCGTTGTTGAACGCGCCGTCGAGCCTGCCGTGCAGCTCGTCCACGCGGTCGACCGCCGCGCGCACCGAGGCCGGGTCGCCGAGGTCGCAGGCGACCGCTTCCGCGGTCCCGCCCTCGGCGCGGATCCCGTCGGCGAGCCGCCCGAGCGCGGCCGTGTCGCGGGAGGCGAGCACGACGCTCGCGCCCTCCGCCGCGAACAGCCGCCCGGCCGCGGCGCCGATGCCGCGGCTCGCGCCGGTGATGAGGACGACCTTGCCCGAGAGCAGGCCGATGGGGGCCGTGCGCGTGCCGCCGGTGCCGCGTGAGCTGGAGCTGTCTGTGCCGCTCGGGGTGGTGCCTTCGTCGCTGCTCGGGGTGGTGCCTTCGTTCGTCATGCCGCCAGCCTGGCCGTGGGGCGCGGTGCGGTGTCAGGCACAGTCCGTACCAGGATGAGCCGCGGCGGGCCGCGCATACTGGGCCCGTGGACAGGCAAGAGCTCGGAGCGTTCCTGCGCAGCCGCCGCGAGCGGCTGCGCCCCGCCGACGTGGGCCTCCCCGCGGGGCCGCGCCGCCGCACACCGGGGCTGCGGCGCGAGGAGGTCGCGGTGCTCGCCCACATCTCCACCGAGTACTACGTACGCCTCGAACAGGCACGCGCGCCCCGCCCGTCCGGCGAGGTGCTCGCGGGCATCGCGGCCGCGCTGCGGCTCACCGAGGCGGAGAGCGGGCACCTGCACGTGCTCGCGGGCACGGCGCCGCTCCGCTCGGCGCCGCACCGCCGCGACGTGCGGCCGAGCATCCTCGCACTGCTCGAACGGCTGCCGCAGACCGCGGGGTTCGTGACCTCGGCGGCGTTCGAGGTGCTCGCGTGGAACGACCTCGCCGCCGCGCTCATGGCGGACTTCGGGTCCCTCGAACCCGCGGACCGCAATCTGGCGCGCGTGGCCTTCCTCGGCCCGCGCGGCGACGACGGGTCCGCGCTGTACGGCGCCGCCGACGCCGCGGAGTTCCGCTGCCACGCCGCGAGGGAGCTGCGGGCCGCCGCCGCGCGCTACCCCGACGACGCGGCCATCGCCGACCTCGTCGCCGAACTCCTCGCGGGCAGTGCGGAGTTCGCCCGCCTCTGGGAGCAGCGCGACGTCCAGGCAGCGCCCATGCTGACCAAGACCTTCCGCCACCCGGCGGTGGGGGACGTCACCGTCGACTGCGACACGCTCGCCCTGACCGACCGCGACCAGCACCTCGTCCTGTACACCGCACCCCAGGGCTCCCCCGATGCCGACGCGCTGGCCCTGCTGGCCCTCCTCGGCCCGGGCGCCGGGCACACGGTCCGCCCGTAGCGCGCGGCGCACGGTCCGCCCGTAGCGCGCGGCGCACGGTCCGCCCGTAGCGCGCGGCGCGCTCCCCGCGCGTATGGGCGGCACCCACACTCCACGACGTCTGCGGGCCCACGACGCACGCGCCCCCGCGGCGTACCCCTCCCCGCGACAGAAGCCAACACCCGTAGACATCACCTGTGGACATCAGCCGTAGACTCTTCATATGAACAGTGCGCGTGCCAGCGAGGCCGGGGCTCCGGCCGCCACCCCGCCCCACCGGCTCCTCGTACCGGGGCTGATCTTCGTCGCCATGGTCGTCGCCGTCGTGGGCAGCCTCGGCGCGCCCCTGATACCGACCATCGCCGCGGCGGACCACATATCCGTGGGCGACGCCCAGTGGGCCCTCACGATCGTCTTCCTGGTGGCCGCCGTCGCCACCCCGCTCGCCGGGCGGCTCGGCGACGGCCCGCACCGCCGCCGGGTCATCATCGGCTCGCTCGTCGCCGTGACGGCCGGCGCCGTGCTCGCCGCGCTGCCGCTCGGCTTCGCGTTCCTGCTGGTCGGGCGGGCGCTCCAGGGGATCGGGCTGGTCCTGACCCCGCTGTGCATCGCCGCCGTGCGCGACGCCCTGCCGCCGGAGCGCGCCAGGCCCGCCGCCGCCGTCCTCTCGGTCACCACCGTCGTGGGCATCGGTCTCGGCTACCCGATCACCGGGCTGATCGCGAAGTTCGGCGGGCTGCACGTCGCCTTCTGGTTCGGCGCCGTCGTCGGCGCGCTCGGCCTGACCGTCGCCGCGCTCGTCGTACCGCCCTCGGCCCAGCGCACCCGCCGCCCCGTCGACCTGTCGGGCGCCGTGCTGCTGGGCGCGGCGCTCGTGGGCTTCCTGCTCGCGCTCAGCGAGGGCGACGGCTGGGGCTGGACCTCCCCGCTGCTCGCCGCCGTCCTCGCGGGTTCCGTGCTGGCGCTCGCCGCCTGGGTCGTACGGGAGCTGCGCGCCGCCCACCCGCTCGTCGACCTGCGGCTGCTGCGGCACAACGCGGTGCTGACCGCGGACGCCGTCGGGCTGCTCGCCGGCGTCGGGATGTACCTGCCCATCTCGCTGGTGACCCGCTTCGTCCAGACCCCCGCGAGCAGCGGCTACGGCCTCGGCGGGTCGGTGTTCATCGCGGGTCTCGCGCTCACCCCGTTCTCCGCCGCGAGCGCCGTCTCGACGCGCCTGACCCGGGCCGCGGCGACGCGCGTGCCCGCGGGCACCGCGCTCGCGCTCGGCTCGGTGGTGGGCCTGCTCGGCCTCGGCCTGTTCAGCCTCGCGCACGGCTCCCTGTGGGAGGTCTTCGCGGTGATGGCGCTCACCGGCCTCGGCGTCGGCGCGATCTTCGCCGTCATGCCGGGGCTGATCGTCGGCTCGGTGCCGATCCAGGAGACCGGGAGCGCGACCAGCTTCAACCAGGTCATCCGGTACGTGGGCTACGCCTCCGGCAGTACGCTGAGCGCCGTGGTACTCGAAGCCCACACCCCCGCGGGCGGCGCCCTGCCGACCGACGGCGGCTACACGGACGCGGCACTCTTCGGCTGCGCGATGTGGATCGTGACCGCCGTCGTCGCCCTGCTGCTGCCGCGCCTGCGCGACCGGGCGCAGGGCGCGCCCGCGTCGGCCGCTGCCGCGCCCGGCGACCGGGTGCTGGCGGACGAGGGCCTGGCCGACGCCGAGGCCGCGGGCCCCGTGCCCGCCGCCCGCGCGTCCGCAGAGCCCGTACGGCACGACGCGACGGGAGGCTGACCCCGTGCCGCCGAAGCCCGAACAGCCCGCCCCCGCCGCGGGATCCCGCCCGGGGCCCCGCCGCAGGGACGCGGCGGCGAGCCGCGAGCGGCTGCTGATGGCAGCGGGCGAACTCTTCGGCGAGCGCGGCTACGACCGCACCACCGCGCGGGACATCGGCGAACGCGCGGGCGTCGACCCGTCGATGATCGCGCGCTACTTCGGCAGCAAGGCCGAGCTGTTCATCGCCGTCCTGCGCGCGGAGAGCGACACGGACACCTTCGCGGACCTCTTCGACGACACCCGGCTCGCGGGCCTCGTCGAGCGCATCGACCGGCAGGGCCCCGGTCCGGTCACGCAGGTGGCGGTACGCCCGTACGCCGACCCGGCGGCCCAGGCGGCGGCCGCCGCGGAACTTGACCGCCGCATCGTCGCTCCGCTGCGGGACCGCTTCGCCCGCACCGGCGACGAACCAGCGGCCCTGCGCGCCGAGTTGCTCACCGCCGCGTTCGTAGGCGTGGCCCTGGCCCGCCGCGCCGGCACCCTCACCCACCTCTCCGCCGCCACCCCCGACACCCTCCTCCCCCTCCTCCGCCACCTCCTGAACTGACCCCCCGGGGCCCGCGGCGCGTCACGCCAGCCGGTGCTCCCAGCGCAGCGCCGGTGCGCCGTCGACCCAGTACAGGTGCGACGCCCGGGTGACGCGCAGCCGCACGGCGTCGATGCCCGGGCTGCCCGCACCCCGCCAGGTCGTGAGGGCTTCCTCGACTCTGTCCCAGAGGCACACGGGACCGCCCTGCCGGACCGTCCAGGTGTCGCCGTCGGCGACAAACTGAGCGAACGACTCACGGTCCGGGTGTGACGGTCCAGGTGGAGAACCCCGCGGCCTCCAGGGCGTCGTCCGCCCGGCGCGCCACGTCCGGGTCCCCCTCGACGGTGGTCACGTTGTCCTCGCCCAGGAAGTGGCACATCAGAGCGGTGGAGTAGCCCGTCCCCGTGCCGATTTCCAGCACACGGTGACCGGGCTTCATGTCCAAGCTCTCGATCATGCCGACCACGGTTGCCGGCATGGTCGAGGAGGACGTCGGCACGCCCGCGACCGGCCCAGCGGCCTGGTCGGCAGTGAGGTACCCGTCGAGCTGGGTGGTGAGGGTATCGTCGCCGTACGCGATCTCCACCCACTCGTCCGGGCCCGCCCCGACTGCGGTCACGGGCCGCCACAGCCCACCCTCATCGAGGAACACGCCCGCGCGCAGGAACAGTTCACGCGGTACCGCCTCGACAGCAGCGCGCAGCCGAGGCGACACCAGGACACCGTCGCGCGCCAGCAACGCGGCAAGACGGCGCCGCGCGGGCGCGGAGTCGTTCATGAAGCATCTCCCTGTGCGAGCAGGTCGGCGCAGGGCCCCCTACTCGTTCACGAAGTGGTCGAACTCCCCTGCCTTGACGCCCAGGATGAACGCCCGCAACTTCTCCGGGCTCGTCGTCACCACCACATCCGAATCGTCGCTCTCACGAAGCTTGATCGTGCCGTCCCCGGTGTCACGCGCGACGTTCAAGCACGTGGCGTTGCTGCTGCTGAAGGATGACTTCTGCCAGTTGTAGTCAGTCACAGCGCTCGCTCCCCTAGCGCCTGCTCGCCAACAAAGTGGTCGAACTCTCCCGCCTTGACGCCCAGGATGAACGCCCGCAACTTCTCCGGGCTCGTCGTCACCACCACATCCGGATCGTCGCTCTCGCGGAGCTTGATCGTGCCGTCCCCGACATCGCGGGCGACGTTGAGGCAGTTGGCGCCCGTCCCGCTGAACGAGGACTTCTGCCATGCGTAGTTGGGCATGGGGATTACCTCATCACATGTGCCGTTCGAGCGCTTGCACGAAGCCCCGGGATTCCTCGGGTTCGAGCGCCTTCTCCTCCAGCCTATCGAGCACAGCCCGATACATGACGAGTTGGGGCTGCGCCCCCACGTAGCCGGCGAACGTGTCCGTGTCGACGTGCACGCTGTCCAGTTCCGGTACCTCCGCCTGGAAGTGGACGATGCCCGAGCCGGAACTCGGGTAGGCGCCGGTCCCGAAAGGGAGCACACGGATGGTGATGCCCTCTCGTTCGCCCATGTCGAGCAGGTGCCCCAACTGCGCTTTGGCCACGGCCCGGCCGCCGACATCCATACGGAGCGCCGCCTCATGGATGACGCAGGACACGGGGGTCGGCCGCTCAGCGTAAACAACGGCCTGGCGCTTGATCCGGAAGGACAGCAAGTGCTCGAGTTTCGGCGGGTCGTAGGGCGGCACGACTCCTCGCAGGAGGGCACGCGCGTGATCGGGCGTCTGGAGCAGCCCTGGCATGTGGAGGCCGCAGGCGATGCGCATGGAAGACGCGTGGTGCTCCAGTTCGGCCACATCGAGGAAGGGCGCGGGCAGGACCTCGCGATAGTCCTCCCACCAGCCCTTGACGCGGCCGCCGGTCATGGCGACGAGGCCCTCGATGTAGTGGTGGTCGGTGCAGCCGTACAGGTAGGCCAGTGTCCGGACCCGGTCGGCGCCGACCGGATAACCGCCGCTCTCGATGTTGCTGATGCGGGACTGGGTCGTGCCGTGCAGCTCCGCCGCCGCCTTGACGTTGAGCTGCGCGCCCTCACGCAGGCGCCGCAGTTCGGCTCCCAGCCGCCGCTGGCGGATGGTGGGCGGCAGCTTGCTCGGTGGCATCTCCGGGTCCTTCCCCATGCACGCGGGTGGCGCGTCACCCGGCAGTGAGGCGGAAGCACATCACTCTCTCGACGGGCAGACACTTTACTACCATTACCGCTACAGTAGCGAGTCGAGCCATCCTAACCGGCCCCGCCCTCGCCGTGCCCGCGCGATCGCGGGCCCACCCGCAGTCGTCGACAGGGGAAAAGCCATGAGCACCGCAGCAACGCCGGACTCCGAGCCGCTCGGCTACGAGGGTGAACTGCTCGCGCTCGTACGGGAGACGGCGCCGCGGATGTTCGCCGTCGTCGCCGAGTACGCGGCGGGCACGGACGACGCCGACGCCGTGGTCATCGCGTGGGGGCACGCGCACGAGGGCGGCAGGACGGAGGTCATCGGGCCGCGCGGCCGGCGGTGGACGCTCGCGTCACCCGACTCCGTGACCCGCCTCCTCCCCGGCGACGACGCCTGCGCGACCCGCCTCGTCTGGCTGCCCCGCGCCGCCCGCGGCTGAGGCGGCCCGGTGCGCGAGGTGCCGGGCAGCGGGCACGAGGTGTTCGCCGCCACCCTGGCGAGCGGCTTCGACATGCCGAGGGCGATGACCGACGTCTTCACCAGGCCCGCCCCGCTGGACGCACCCGGCATGACGGCGTTCGCCCTCAAAGCCGGCGGCACCGGCTTCAACATCATGGCGGGCGACCAGGTGGGGCTGTTCAACGGCTCGGTGCCGCCGCAGCACCGGCGCAACGGCTACTACCGCACCCTCGTCGCCGCCCGCCTGCGGCACGCCGTCACCGCAGGCGCCCGGCCCGCGTTCACACAGAACAACCCGATGTCCCGGCCGCTCTACGAGTCGATCGGTTTCCGCGGCGCCGAGACATGGACGCACCCCCACCTCGGGATCGTGAGCGGCCGGTTCGCGCCCGCGCGGGCGCGAACCGGCTTGCCCGCACGCGTGGTTGGGGCCAGTGGGCGGTCCCTGGTGACGCCGGTCCATGATTACCTTGAACCGCCCCGGCCGGGGGCCCGCTCGCAACTGAGGGAGAGCCAGTGGCTTTGCAGACGGTCCGGGTCAGGGGTGCCGAGGTCGGCTATCGGCGCAGCGGGGGGCGCGGGCGGCCCGTGGTCCTGGTGCACGGCAACTCCTCCTCTTCCGCGACCTGGGCGCCCCTGCTCGACGGGGAGTTCGGGGAGCGGTTCGCGTGCGTGGCGCTCGACCTGCCAGGGCACGGGGGCTCGGCGCCGCCCGCCGCGGGCGCCGACGACTACGCGATGCCGGGGTACAGCGCGACGATCGCGGAGTTCGCCGACGCGCTCGGCGTGCGCGACGCGGTGTTCGTCGGCTGGAGCCTCGGCGGCAACGCGCTCGTCGAGGCGGCGCCGCTGCTGGGCGCGGACCCTGCGGGGTACGCGGTGTTCGGCACGCCCGCCGTGCGCGACGGCGCCTCCTTCGCCGAGGCGTACCTGCCGGACGAGCGGATGGGCATGGCCTTCGAGGAGGAGCTCGACGCGGAGCGCGCCGCGCTGTACGTGTCGGGTTTCCTCGCGCCCGGTTCCGCGGTGCCGACCGGGCCGCTGGTGGCGGAGGCGCTCGCCACCGACCCCGCGGCGCGCGCCGGGCTCGCCCGCAGCGTGGCCGAGGGCCGGTTCGCGGACGAGACGGCGGTGCTCAAGGAGCTGCGGCAGCCGATCGCGGTGCTGCACGGCGCCGAGGAGCGGTTCGTCTCGCTCGCATACCTGCGGGGCCTGACCGTGCCGACGCTGTGGCGGGGCGCTGTCCAGGTCGTGCCGGGCGCCGGGCACGCCGTACACCTGGACCGGCCGGACGCGCTGGCCGCGCTGCTCGGCGACTTCATCGCGGAGCTGCCTCAGACGGGCATACGCGCGTGACGCCGTACGGCCCCGGCGCGGACGGCGACAGCGCGGACGGCTCAGGCGCGGACGGCGGGAGCGCGGACGGCTCAGGCGCAAGCGGCGAGAGCGGGCTCGGCGGCACTCCGGGCGCGGCGCGGGTGCTCGCGGGGCTCGGGGCCGTACGCGAGGACGTGGCGGAGTGGTATCGCGACCTGCACGCCCATCCCGAGCTGGGGTTCCGCGAGCACAGGACGGCGGCGCTCGCCGCCGGGCACCTGCGGTCGTGGGGCTTCACGGTGACCGAGGGCGTCGGCGGCACCGGCGTCGTGGGGGTGCTGGCCAACGGGCCGGGGCCCGCCGTGCTGCTGCGTGCAGAACTGGACGCGCTGCCCGGGGTGGAGCGCACGGGCCTCCCGTACGCCGCGCCGGCCGGGGCAAACGGCGAGGCGCCGGCCTCCGCCATGCACGCCTGTGGGCACGACGTGCACATGGCGTGCCTGCTCGGCGCCGCGCGGCTGCTCGCCGGGGCGCCCGAGGCCTGGGGCGGCACGCTGGTCGCGGTGTTCCAGCCGTCGGAGGAGAACGCCGAGGGTGCGCGCGCCCTGGTCGAGGGCGGACTCGCCGGGCTGATCCCGCGCCCTGAAGTGGCGCTCGCACAGCATGTGTTCCACGCGCCCGCCGGGTATGTGGGCACGCGGCAGGGGCCGTTCCTCTCGGCCGCCGACACGCTGCGGATCGTGGTGCACGGCAGGGGCGCGCACGGCTCCCAACCCGAGGCGTCCGTCGACCCCGTGGTCCTCGCGGCCATGGTGGTGCTGCGGCTCCAGACGATCGTGGCGCGCGAGATCGGCCCGGCCGAGCGCGCGGTCGTCACCGTGAGCGGCGTGCACGCGGGCGGCGACGCGCCCAACGTGATCCCGGACTCCGCCGAACTGACCGTCAACATAAGGGCGTTCGACGAGGATGTACGCGGGCGGGTGACTGAGGCGGTCACCCGTATGGTCCGCGCGGAGTGCCAGGCGTCCAGGTCGCCGCGCGAGCCGGAGTTCGAGCACCTCTCGGCGTTCCCGCCCACGGTCAACGACGCGGCGGCCACCGCCCGGGTCGCGGCCGCCTTCGCCCGGCACTTCGGTGGGGACGCGCGGACGGCCGAACCGCTCAGCCCCAGCGACGACTTCACCGAGATCTCGCGGGCCCTCGGCGTCCCCGCCGTCTTCTGGGTGATCGGCGGCACCGACCCGGAGCGCTATGCGGCGGCCGAGCGTGCCGGGACCGTGGCGCGCGACGTGCCGGTCAACCACAGCCCGTACTTCGCACCGGTCCCCCGGCCCACCCTGGACGTCGGGGTGCGGGCGCTCGTCGTCGCCGCGCTGACCTGGCTGGGCGGCAGCGGGCCTGGCTGACGCCGTACGGCAGGGCCTCAGGCCCCGCCGGTCTCCTCCGCGGCCGCGGCCTGCTCGACGGCCGCGCCCGGCGCGGCGCCTTCGCGCTCGCGGCGGCCGTCGGGGCTGGTGCCGAGGAAGGACAGCACGACCACCAGGACGCCGCCGCACACGATCGCGGAGTCCGCGAGGTTGAACACCGCGAAGTAACGCACGGCGACGAAGTCGACCACCGCGCCCCGGAAGATCCCGGGCGAGCGCAGCACGCGGTCCGTGAGGTTGCCGAGGGCGCCGCCGAGGAGCAGGCCGAGGGCGAAGGCCCAGGGCAGGCTGAAGAGTTTCTTGGCGATCCGGCAGATCACCGCGATGACGACGGCGGCGATCACGGTGAACACCACCGTCAGCGCCTGCCCCATGGAGAACGCGGCGCCCGCGTTGCGGGACGCCTGGAGGCTCAGCCAGTCGCCGAGCAGGGCCATCGGCGCGTGGTTCTCCAGATGGGCGACGACCAGGACCTTGCTGACCTGGTCGAGCGCATAGGCGAACAGGGCCACCGAGACCAGCACACCGATGCGCCGGCGGCGCGCGGGTCCTGGCGCGGGCGCTGTGGGGTGCTGCGGGGTGCCGGAGGTGCTGATGGTGTGCTCCGCGGGGTCGGGGGACGCCGAGGCTGGTCCGTGCCGGATGGGAGGGCGTGCTGTCGCAGCGTAACGGTACGCCCGGCGCACGCCCCCGATGCGGCGCCGGGCCCCGCGCGCCCGGGTGCCGCCCCCGCCGCTGCCGGGCCGACGGCCGCGAGGGCCCGGCCTCCCCCCGGGCGGGGCGCGCCCTACTGCGCCCTGTGCACCCGCGCGACCCA
>NZ_JBEYWC010000054.1:0-20019 GCF_040704505.1 Streptomyces sp. NPDC047002 | reverse complement strand
CAGGTGCGGGGGTGTTCCGGGGATCGACTCGTGCTCGGCGCGGTACACGGTGTCCTCCCCGCAGGTGCCCCGGCCGCGCGGCACCGCCGCGCACGCGGGCCGCACCCGGCCCGCACCCCGAGCCTCCGGCGGGCGACCGCTCGCCGGACCTGCCACCGGTACCTGATACGGCCGGTGCAGACATGAAGGAGAACCACCATGCCGAGGCCCACCAAGGGTGCCCGACTGGGCGGCAGCGCCGCGCACGAGAAGCTCCTGCTCTCGAACCTCGCGAAGGCGCTGTTCGAGCACGGCCGCATCACCACGACCGAGGCGAAGGCCCGCCGCCTGCGTCCCGTCGCGGAGCGCCTGATCACCAAGGCGAAGAAGGGCGACATCCACAACCGTCGCCTGGTGCTGCGCACGATCACGGACAAGAGCATCGTCCACACGCTGTTCACCGAGATCGGCCCGCGGTACGAGAACCGTCCGGGTGGCTACACCCGTATCACCAAGATCGGCAACCGTCGCGGCGACAACGCGCCCATGGCGGTCATCGAGCTGGTGGAGGCCCTGACCGTGGCCCAGCAGGCCACCGGCGAGGCCGAGGCCGCGACGAAGCGCGCGGTCAAGGAGGACGCCCAGAAGCAGGCGCCGGCCGAGACCGAGCAGGTCGAGGACGCGGCCCCGGCCGAGGACGCCAAGCCCGCCGAGGACGAGTCCAAGTAGGACAATTCCCCGCCCGGCGCGCGAGCGCCACGGGCAGGGCGAAGGCCCGCACCCCCCAGGGGGCGCGGGCCTTCGCCGCGTTCGGACGGGGGTTCACGGGCATCCCGTCCCGGCACGGGGCTCAGCGCGAAGCGGCCGGGTCCTGCACCAGACGGCTGGTGAAGCCCTGGGCCCGCAGCCGGTCGAAGGACGCGGCCACCGCGGCCGGAATGTCCTGACTGATCATGAAGCCCCGCTCGGGGTAGACCACCAGCCGGTGCTGCGCGCCGACCAGCATGTCCAGGACCAGGCGCTCATCCCCGATGGACGCGACGTACTCGCCGAGCGTCATGGGCGTGGACGCGCAGACCCAGTCGGCCTCCGGCCAGAGCTTGCGGGCGGTGGCGTACGCGCGGCGTTCCTCGTAGGGCTTGCTGACCAGCAGGACAGAGGCCACGTCGGTGCGCTGCTCGGTGAGCAGAGCCCGTGAGAAGCGGATGTTCTCGCCGGTGTTCCGCGCCCGGGGCTCCACCAGCACGGCGTCGGCCGGGACGCCCCGCTCCAGCGCGCGGCGGCGGTAGTGCTCCGCCTCGCCGAGCGGCATGCGGTCGCGCGTCGTCGCGCTGGTCGCTCCGGTGAACACGATCAGCGGCACCATGCCCTGGTGGTACAGGTCCGCGGTGGTGTCCGCCACACCCAGGTCGTGGCTGCCGAGCCCGATGCCGACCGAGCAGGGGAGTGGCTCGTGCCCCATCTGCTGGAAGTCCCAGAGACGCTGCGCGTCGGCCCAGGTCCGTTCCGAGATCATGCCTCCGGGCCTTTCCCTGGCGCCGAGTCCGGCACCTCGAAGTCGTAGGTCCACGCGAAGCGCGTCGCCGCGTGGACGCCTATGGCGAACTCGACGACCGTACCGTCAGCGGTCCACGCGGTCCGATGCAGCTCCATGACCCATTCGCCGGGGGTGAGTTGGAGCGTCCTGGCCTCCTCAGCTGCCGGTGCGCGGGCGAACAGCTCCTCCCGCATGTGGTCGATCTCGTATCCGGCGTCGAAGAGAACGCGGAAACCGCCGCCCTTGCCCGCCGGACCCGGTGCGGGGTCGACGAGTCGGGTCCCCTCGACGTGTTCCGGGCGGTAGTAGCTGGTGAGCGTGTGGGCCGGCCGGCCGTCTTCTCTGACGAGCCGCGCTCTCGCGTAGACCGGTGCGCCCTCCGGCAGCCCATGGGCTGCGGCCACGTGCGGGGAGGCTTCGACGAGGCTCACGGACTGCGTCTGGTCGCTCCTGCGGTGCGCGCGCCCGGACGCCACGCGGTCCGCGATGAACGCCACCTCGTCGCCGTCCCGCCATTTCGCCTTGTCGTACCGGGCGATCCCGAGCCGCTTCAGAGGGGCCTGCTGCCGGACCAAGGTCCCGTGTCCGCGAGAGGAGACGACGAGCCCCTCCGATTCGAGCGCCTTGTACGCCATGTGCACGGTCGACTTCGAACCTTCGCCCGCGTCGACCAGCTCCCTGATGTGCGGAAGCTGCTGGCCGGGCGCCAGATCCCCCTTACGGATCTGTTCCGCCAGCCGGTCCGCGAGGAGCCGCCACTTCGGCGCCATTCCTTCTCCCTTCAACCTCGATAGTCAAGCACAGTCCCGGGACTGCGGGCGTACGAGGAGGGGCTGTGGTGATCCACATGGCTGAGGCCGCGGGTGGGGACGCGGGGCAGCATGAGCAGGGGGAGGAGGGAGGCGCGGCCTTCGCCCTCTCGGCGGCCCGCGAGCCTCAGGCGCGGCACACGCCCCTGGCCGTGCTTTCAGGGGAACCGGTCCCCGCGGCGCGTGAGCGGTTCTACCGGCGTGAGAAGCGTTCGGTGCCTGCGGCCCGGTCGTTCGCGCGGGACGCGCTCCTGGCCTGGGGGCTCGGGACTCATGCCGACGACGTCTCCCTCTGCGTCAGCGAGTTGGCGACCAATGCCTTACTGCACGGCGTTCCGCCGGGGCGGGGGTTCCGGCTGCTGCTCGTCCGGGGCCGCGACCGGCTGACGGTCGAGGTGGACGACAGCGGGGCCGGGACCCCGGCGCCGGCGGACGCGGCCGACGGCGAGTCCGGCCGGGGCCTCCTGCTCGTGGCCGCCCTCGCGGACGACTGGGGGTGCGGGAGCGCGCGCCGGGCAAGACGGTGTGGTGCACGTGGTGGACGGTGCCCGAAGCGTAGGGGGCCCGATGGCTCAGGTCTCCGTGGGGCCGTCCAGGGTGTGGGTCATGGCGCGGAGCAGGGGGCCGTAGTCGGGGTGGGAGAGGGCTGAGGCGAACTGGGCGACCAGGTAGTCGGCGGGGTTGCCGGTGTCGTACCAGTTGCCGCGGATGACCTGGCCGTAGACGGCGTGGCTGCCGGCGTAGGCGTTGATCGCGTCCGTGAGGTAGATCTCGCCCTCGCGGTGGTCGTACCAGTGCCTGGTCTGCTCGCGCAGCTCGTCGACGATGCCGGGGGTGACGACGTAGCCGCCGATCGCGGCGAAGGCCGAGGGGGCGTCCTGGGGCGCGGGCTTCTCGACCAGGCCGGTGATGCGGAGCTGGCCGTCGCCGAGGTCCTCCTTGACGACGGGGACGCCGTAGCGGCCGGAGTCCGCCGGCTCGATGGGCAGCAGCGCGAGGACGGGGCAGCTGGTCGCCTCGTACGCGCGGATGAGCTGCTGGGCGCGCGGGACCTCGGCGACGAAGACGTCGTCGGGCCAGAGCACCAGCATGGGCTCGTCGCCGAAGTTGCGGGCGGCGTTCAGGACCGGTGTGCCGTTGCCGTACGGGCCGTGCTGGTCCAGATAGGTGATGTGGCCGAGGCGCGACAGCTCGCCGACCTCCTCGACGGCGTCCGCGTACGCGGTCTTGCCGTCCGCGCGCAGCCGCGCGACCAGGGCGGGGTTGGGCCTGAAGTGGTCCTGGATGAGGCTCTTGCCGCCGGAGACCACGATGGTGATGTCCGTGATCCCGGACGCCACCAGCTCGCGCACGGTGTGTTCGATGACCGGCTTGTCGCCGACCGGCAGCATTTCCTTCGGGATGGCCTTCGTCAGCGGCAGGAGCCGCGATCCGAGGCCCGCCGCGGGGATGACTGCCCTGCGGATGGTGGTCGCCATGCGTCCTACGCCTCTCACGGGGGTGCTGGTGGGACAGTTTGTACGCTACCGCCCGAAGCTGTCGCGGGGCTGTCCTGAGGCTGTGCGGACCGTGCGGGGCACGCCTGGGAGTATGGGGTGTGTGAGTGTGAGCGGTATGAGCAGTGAGGGCAGCGGGGGCGGTTCGGTGGGCGGGGCTTGGGTGGACGGTGGCGAGGGGCCCGCGCCGGGGTGCGTGCGGGTGCGGCTGGACCTGTCGTACGACGGTGCGGGCTTCTCCGGCTGGGCGAGGCAGCGGGAGCGCCGCACCGTGCAGGGCGAGATCGAGGACGCGCTGCGCACGGTGACCAGGTCGCCAGGGGCGTACGAGCTGACGGTGGCGGGCCGCACGGACGCGGGCGTGCACGCGCGCGGCCAGGTCGCGCACGTCGACCTGCCCGCCGAGGTGTGGGAGGAGCACCGGGACAAGCTGCTGCGGCGCCTCGCGGGGAGGCTCCCGCACGACGTGCGGGTGTGGCGCGCCGCCGAGGCGCCCGCAGGGTTCAACGCCCGCTTCTCCGCGGTGTGGCGGCGCTACGCCTACCGCGTCACCGACCACCCGGGCGGCGTCGACCCGCTGCTGCGGGGCCATGTGCTGTGGCACGACTGGACGTTGGACGTCGACGCGATGAACGACGCGTCGGCGCGGCTGCTCGGCGAGCACGACTTCGCCGCGTACTGCAAGCGCCGGGAGGGCGCGACGACGATCCGCACGCTCCAGCGCCTCGACTGGGTGCGCGGCGGCGACGGGGTGGTCACGGGCACGGTGCGCGCCGACGCGTTCTGCCACAACATGGTGCGCTCGCTGGTGGGCGCGCTGCTGTTCGTCGGCGACGGGCACCGCGGGCCCGAGTGGCCGGCGAAGGTGCTCGCCGCGGGGGTGCGGGACTCGGCGGTCCATGTCGTGAGGCCGCACGGCCTGACGCTCGAAGAGGTCGGCTACCCGCCGGACGGCCAGCTGGCGGCGCGGAACCGCGAGGCGCGCAACCGGCGTACGCTGCCGGGGAGTTCCTGCTGCTGAGGGCGTGCAGCGCGGCTCAGTCCCGGCGGCGGGCCAGATGCGTCGTGAGGATCTCCAGCGCGGCCCAGGAAGCGGCGTCGGTGCCGTCGCCCAACGGGTAGTGCAGGGCGGGCGCGCCCGCTGCGCCGAGCTGCACGGGGCGGCCGGGCAGCGGCGGTCTGCGGGCGTGCGTCAGGGTGGTCTCGGCGACCGCCGCCGAGCCCAGCGTGTACGAGACGGGGACCGGCGGCGCCTCGAAGGCGGCGGGCACGGTGAGGTCGCGGCGGGCCGCGCGCACGCCCGTCACCATCGACGCGAGGCCGTGCCGGGCGACCAGGGCCCTGGCGAGCGACTCGGCCTTGTCCAGGGGGAGTTCCTCGCCCGGGCCGTGGCCGATGGCGAGGGTGACGTCCTCCTCGACGCCCGCCGCGGTGCGGCTGATCCGCAGGACCGCGAGTGCGGGCCTGTCCCGGTGCCCGGTCACGGTGAGAAAGGTGGGGCGCGGCGCACGCTCCCTGGCGAGCTCCGTCAACTGCCGTGGCGACCAGGGCAGGTTCACGGGTTCCGCGGTGCCCCAGCCCGCGGGCGGGGCGCCGGTCAGCTCGCGCCAGGCCGCCTCGACGGAGGCGCCGACGGCGAGGCCGGCGTCCGGCGCGTGCAGGGTCCGGTAGGAGACGGTGAACTGCCGGTCGGCCGCGGGGGCGGACGGGCGGAAGGCCGGGGCCACGCGCCCCGCGCCGTCCGGGGCCGCGAGGGGCGTGAACGCGCCGTCGTGCCAGTGCAGTTCGGCGCCGGACAGGCCGTCGTAGTAGCCGGAGGAGTCCCCGACGACCCAGCGGTTCGGGTGGCCGCCGAGCGCGAGGCGCACCGGGAGGCTCAGCCGCGCGCCGGGCGGCGAGACGATCTGGAGCGCCCTGTCCGTCGCCGCGCACACCCGCAGCACGTCGGAGAGCCACGCGGACAGCGCGACGGGGGAGCGGTCGGAGATGACGACGGCGGCCTTGTCGGTGACGACGTCGACCGCGGGCAGCGCGTCGTGCGGCGCGGGCGCCGCCGCGACCCCGGACTCGACGGGCACCACGCCGAGGGTCGTCACGGCCTGCGCGGGGTGGCAGGCGCCGTCGAGCAGCAGCGCGAGGCGGCCGGCGACGGAGCCGGCGAGCGTGGCGGCCTCAGGGACTGCGGTGGACGCGCGGACCTCCGTCCACCAGACGGGTTCGGCCCGTGCCGCGTCCCGGCCGAGCAGGCGCGCCGTCTCGCCGGGCACCTGGACGAGCACGGGCGCCTCCACCGACACCAGCGGCCTGCCGCCCGTACCGGTCAGCTGGATGACGGCGCCGTCCGCGACGCTCGCCAGGTACTGGTCGGGCCCCGCCGCGTACAGGCCGGCCAACAGGCGCCAGGTGTCGGGCATCCGGCGGCTGACGACCACGATGTCCTTGGTCACGGCTTCCCGTCCTCGGTCGCGTTCACGGCTGCTCGGTGCGGGCGAGCGCGGTCTGGATCAGCCGTCCCTGGCGGCCGCGCCGTACGAGGGTGCCGCGGCCGGGCGGCTGCGGCGACGCGTACACGGAGGGGAACAACTGGCCCTCCGCGCGCTCGCCGTTCATCACGAGCGCCGCGGTGCCGGTCTCGCGCAGCGCCGTCAGGAACGGCTCGTACAGGGCGCGCGAGGAGCCGGCGACGCGCCGTGCCGCCACGAAGTGCAGGCCGATGTCCTGCGCGAACGACAGATACGGCAGGAACGGCGCGAGCGGCTGCTGCCCGGCCGTCGTCAGGATGTCGTAGTCGTCGACGAGGACCACGATCCGCGGCCCGGTGAAGGGGGCGTCGCCCGGCGCGGGGCCCGCGGCGCCGTCCGGCCCCTCGGGCCCCTCGCCGGGCAGCCGCTTCTCCAGCTCCTTCGCGATGCCCGCGGCGAGCGCGCCCGCCAGCTTCGTGTTGTGCGCGTAGCCGCCGCGGTACGGCTCGGGCACCGCGTCCCTGAGGCCGCGCCGCGGGTCGAAGACGGCGAAGACCAACTCGTCGTCGGGGTACCGGTCGACGAGTTCGTGGGCGACGAGCCGCAGCAGGTTCGTCTTGCCGCACTCGTCGTCGCCGAGCACCACCAGGTGCTGGTCCCTGCCGAACAGGTCGAGCAGGACGGGCGCCAGGGTGTCCTGGTCCACACCGATCGGCGCCCTGCGCGGCTCTGCCGCGGGCGACGGCAGCTTCGCCGCGGCCAGCCGCGTCGGCAACACGCGTACGGGTGCGGCGAGTTCACCGTGCCAGGTGTCGCGCACGGTGCGGGCGGCCTCGTCGAGCGCCGCGGCGAGCCCGGCCGCGGTGGCGCGCCCGTCGACGCGGGGCAGCGCGGTCTGCGCGAACAGCTTCGTGTCGGTGAGGGCCCTGCCGTGCTCCTGCGGCCCGATGGTCTGGGCGAGTTTGCGGTCCACGGCCGAGTCCGCCGGGTCGCCGAGGCGCAGTTCGACCCTGCTGCCGAACATCGACTGGTTCGCCAGCCGCACGTCGTTCCAGCGCAGCATCGACACGACCACGTGCACGCCGTAGCCGCCGCCGCGCTTGAGCAGGTCGGTGACCGCGTCGTCCAGGGCGTCGAACTCGTCGCGCAGCGTGCCGTACCCGTCGATCAGGAGGACCACGTCGGTGGCGGCGAGCCCCGCAAGCCTGCCCTCGGCGCGCAGCTGCCGCAGCTGGTCCACGGAGTCGATGGCGTGCTCGCGGAACAGCTGCTCGCGCTGGGCGAGCATCGCCCGCACCTCGGCGACGGTGCGCGCGCACCGCTCCCGGTCGGCGCGGCCCGCGACGCCGCCGACGTGCGGCAGCCCGGCGAGCGCGGTCAGACCGCCGCCCATCAGGTCGAGGCAGTACACGGCCACGTCGCGCGGGGTGTGGGTGAGCGCGAGCGACAGGGCGAGCGTGCGCAGCAGTGTCGTCTTGCCGGCCTGCGGGCCGCCGATCACCGCGGTGTGGCCGCCCGCGACGGTCAGGTCGTGCACCCAGGGCCCGCGCCACTGCTTCGCCGGGTCGTCGAGCACCCCGAGGGGCACCCGCAGTGTGCCGGGCCGCTGCGCCAGGTGCAGGCCGTGCTCGGACACCGAGACAGGGCCCGCCGCCTCGTCGAGCGTCAGCGCTTCTGGCAGCGGCGGCAGCCAGATCCTGCGCACCGGCTCGCCCGCGCCGCGCAGCCCGTCCACCATCACGGAGAGCACGGTGGGCCCGGTCTCCCGCGCGGTGGCGACGCGTTCGGGCCCGGCGTCCTCGGCGTCCCCGGCGCTCTCGTCGGCGGCCGCCTCCCCGCCGCCGAACAGCCCGCCGCCCAGCGCCGCCGAGGTGTTGAACGTCGGGTAAGGGACGGCACGCGGCCCCTCCTCGGCCGCGTCCCGCACCGTCGGGCCGCGGTGCGCGCCGGAGACGTAACCTGCCTTGAACCGCGTGTATGTGGACGTGTCGACCTTCAGATAGCCGAAGCCAGGCAGCGGCGGCAGCAGGAACGCGTCCGTGGTGTCGAGGA
Organism: Streptomyces sp. NPDC047002; assembly: GCF_040704505.1. NCBI lineage: Bacteria > Bacillati > Actinomycetota > Actinomycetes > Kitasatosporales > Streptomycetaceae > Streptomyces > Streptomyces sp. NPDC047002. The sequence goes on along the minus strand of NZ_JBEYWC010000054.1, from coordinate 11,684 downwards.
CCGTGCGGGACTCGTCGGCGGAGAAGGTGCGAAGGCCGAGCCGGTACGACAGGTAGGTGTCGAGGCCCTTCAGCTTGCCGCCCTCGATGCGCTGGCTCGACAGCAGCAGATGGACGCCGATCGACCGGCCGATCCGGCCGATCGACAGGAACAGGTCGATGAACTCCGGCTTGGCGGTGAGCAGTTCACCGAACTCGTCGATGACGACGAACAGGTGGGGGAGCGGTTCCAGCCCCCGCCCCGGGTGCTCGGCGCGCACCGCCGCGTACTGGCCGATGTCGGCGAGGTTGCCCGCGTCCTTCAGCACCTGCTGGCGGCGCTTGACCTCGCCGGCGAGGCTCGTGTGGACGCGCTCGACCAGGCCCGCCTGGTTCTCCAGGTTGGTGATGACGCCGGCGACGTGCGGCAGCCCGTCGAACGGCGCGAACGTCGCACCGCCCTTGTAGTCCACCAGCACCAGCGCCAGGTCCTCCGGCGGATGCGTCGCCACCAGCGCGAGCACCAGCGTGCGCAGCAGCTCCGACTTGCCCGAGCCCGTCGCCCCCACGCACAGGCCGTGCGGGCCCATGCCGAGCTGCGAGGACTCCTTCAGGTCGAGCAGCACGGGCGCGTGCCGGTCGTCCACCCCGATCGGCACCCGCAGGAAGTCGCGCTCGCCGCGCGGCGCCCACAGCCGCGCCACGTCGAGCGCGCCCGGATCGTCCACGCCGAGCAGCGCGGGGAAGTCGACGGGACCTGCGACGGGGCCCGTGCCGTCGGCCGCGGACTCCGGGGACAGCCGCAGCGGCGCGAGCAGTCGGGCGATGCCCTCGGCACCCGCCGCCGTCACCTCGTCCGCGGTGCCGTGGACGGCGCCGGGGTCGCCGGGGACGAGCGCCTCGGCCCGCCCGGCGGCTCCCGCCGCCGCGGGCCGCGGCGCGGGGACGCGGGCGCCGGGCGTGCCCTGCCCCGCCTCGCGCGGCCGCAGGTCGCGCACGGACACCCGGTCGCCGTCCACCACGATCCGCACCGCGACCTCGTCGGGCTCGTGCACCTGCTCCGCCAGCAGGTGCACCACCGTCACGCCCATCTCGCGCAGGCCCACCGCCACGTCGGGGCGCGGGAGTTCGACGGCCGGGCCGCCGTGCTCGTCGCTGAGGACGAGCAGCCGCCCCGCGAGCCGCAGCGCGCGCTCGTCCGCCAGGCCGCGCCGCACCTCGGCCGCGTACGAGGCACGGCGCGCCAGGTCGCGCCGCAGCACCCGCGCCAGCTGCGGCGGCGAGGGCGCGAAGCGGCGCGCTGCCGAGGGCCCGTCCTGCTCCTGCGGCTCCAGCACGTGCGGCAGCCATTTGGCCCACTCCCAGTCGGGGAGCCGGTCGCCCGGCACGGACACCGCGACCGCGACGTCCTCAGGTGCGTGCAGCGCGGCCGTCTGCACCAGCAGCGCACGCGCGATCCGCAGCACGTCGTCCCGCGTGCCGATCACACTGATGTCGCCCGCGCGGTCGAGCGGCACCGTCAGCGGGAAGTCCGAGACGCGGGAGAACCTGGCGAGCAGCGCGTTCGCCTCGTTCAGCATGAACGGGTCGGGCGGCGTCAGCACACCGGAGGCGCCCGCGCCGATCGCGAGATCGTGCACCGGCACGTCGCCCGTGCCGATCCGCACCCGCAGGAAGTCCCGGTCCAGGCGCCTGCGTTCCCAGGCGCGCGCCGGGTCCCGCACGATGTCGTAGAGGGCGCCGGGCGGCGGGTCGAGCAGCAGCGCCTGCTCCCGCAGGCGCTGCTCGGACGCGCCCAACTCCTCGCGCAGGCCCTCCAGATACTCCAGATAGCGCTCGCGCTGGGTGCGGCGCAGCCGCTGCGCCTTGCCGCGCTGCGACCAGTACAGGGTGAGCGCGCCCGCCAGCGCGATCACCAGCACGATCGCGCCGACCGCGGCGAACTGGCTGTTGCGGATGACCGTCATCATCACGACGGAGCTCATCACGCCGACCATCGGCAGCAGCGCCGTCGCGGGGCTGCCCGCGCGCCCCTCCGGCAGGTTCGGCGGTGCCTCCACCACCCGGGTGCCCGCGGCTTCGAGCGGCCGGGAGCCGCGGGCGGGGCGGTGGACGACCCGCTGGGTCACCGGGGCGCCCCTGCGGAGTGCCGGCGCACCGCGCGGTCCAGCGCGTGCGCGGCGAGCGTGGTCGCGGCCAACCGGGTCCGCGCGCCCAGCAGTTCGGTGCGCAGGGCACCGCCGCCCGCGAGGTGCCTGTCGTACGGCAGCACGATGACCTCGGCGCCCGTGGCCCGCAGCTCGGCGGCCGCGCGCTCCGTGTCCAGCACCTGGTGCGGCGCCACGCAGGTCAGCGCGACGACCGTGCTCGGCAGCACCGGCACGGGCAGCGACGCCATCCAGTCGAGCACCGCACGGGTCGACGCCACGCCCTCGACGGTCGCGGGCGCGGCGAGCACCCGGGTGTGCGCGGTGTCCAGCGCGGTGCGCGCCACCTCGCCCGGCACGCTCTCGCAGTCCACCACCGTCACCGCGAAGTACCTGCGCAGCGCGACCATCACCGTGCGGTAGGCGGGCACGTCGATCCGCGCGCCCACGTCGCCCTTGCTGCCGGGCAGCAGCCAGCCGCCGTCGTCGAGCGGCACCAGGTACCCGGTCACGTCCGTGAGCCGCATCGACGGTTTGACGATCCCCGCGAGGTCGGCCGTGGTCCACCGCACGGGCCCCGCGCCGAGCCGCCCGGCCAGCGTGCCGAGCGCGGCGTCCGCCTCCAGGGTGAGCACGGGGTCGTGCCGGTAGTGGTTGAACGTACGGCTCAGCAGCGCGGCCACGGTCGTCTTGCCCGAGCCGCCGCGGATGCTCGTCACGACGATGTGGCGCCCGGTGGTCACCGGCTGCTGCACCCGCTCGGCGAGCCCCGTCGCGTCGCTCACCGCACGCGCTGCGGACGACCCGAGCGCGGCGCGCAGCGCCCGCAGCGTCCGGGTCGCGAGCGGATCCCCGTGCAGCGGCCGCGGCGCGGGACGCGGGGTGCGCGGCGTCTGGGGCGTGGGGAGCGGCGGCAGCGGGGCCTGCGGCGCGGGCTGCTGCTGCGGGAGCTGCTGGTACGGGGAGTGGTGGTGCGAGGGCTGCTGGTACGCGGGCTGCTGCTGCGGGGGCAGGGCCGGGGGCTGCGGCTGGGCCGCGGTGTGCGCGTACGGGTACGGGTACGGGGCGGGCTGCGCGGCGGGCGGTTGAGCAGGGGCGGGGCTCGCGGGGGCGCCGGGCCTCGGAGGCGTATCCGCTGCCGCGTACGGAGGCGTACGGGGGGAGGGGGCGGAGGCGGCGGTGGGTGCGGCCTGGGCCGCGGGGCCGGAGCTCGATGTGGCGGGGCGGGGGGCCGGGCGCGAGGCGGGCCCGGAGCCTTGCCCGGGGGCCGGTGCGGCGGGGTCCGAGGGGGGCCCGGGAGCGGGGGCGGGGGTGGGCTCGGCGTCCGACGCGGAACGGGGGGACGCGGGCTCCGGCGCGGCGGGGGCCGGTTCCGGGTTCCGCGCGGGCTCCTGTGCGGACTTCGGTGCGGCGGAGGCGGATCCGGGCACCCGCGCGGCGGGCGCGGCACCGGGCTCCTGCGCTTCTGGCGCCCCCGACGACTTCGGTGCTCCTGGTGTACCCGGTGTCGCCGGCGCCTTCGGTGTCCCCGGCGCCCCCGATGGCTCTGGCGCCCCCGACACCTTTGGCGCTCCCGGCGCCCCGGGGCCCGCCGGGGCGCCGTCCTCGTTCGCGGGCCCGGTGAGGTCGTTCAACACGCCCGACTGCCAGTCGTCTTTCGTCATGCTTCCCCCTAGGCGAATGTGCCGAGCAGTCGGCCGTACACGCCGAACACCCCTATGAGCAGCGGGAACAGGGCGATCACCCCGGCCGACTCGGCCGCGTCGCCCAGGCGGCGCAGCCGGACGCCGACGTGTTCGGGCAGCCGCCCCGCCAGCATCAGCAGCGGCACCACCGCGAGCGCCACGAGCACCGCGAGAGCGCCCGCGGAGCCGGACCGCGCCGACCACACCAGCACGCCGCGCACCACCACGGCCGCCGCCGCGAGCAGCAGCGCCACGACCTCGGCGACCAGCGGGAACGCCCGCGACCTCAGCGCCAGTACGCACGCCGTGACCACCACGAGCGGCACCGTCCACGCGGTCGGCTCCCGCAGCGCGAGCGCGGCGGCGACCGCGGCGGAGCCCGCGAGCACCACCGTGGCCAGCGTCAGGCCGCGGTGGGTGGCGCTCAGCGCCGCGGCGACCCGGTAGCGGCTCACCGAGAGGCCGCGCGAACGCCGGTCGTCGAGCGAGGTGAGCCCCGCCGACATCAGCGCGAGACGCGGCAGCAGCCCGAGCAGCACCACCGACACGACCGCGAGCACCGCGCCCGTGCGCGCCTGCTGCTGCGCGCTGACCGCGCCGTCCTGCGCGGCGGCCACCGCCTCCCACACCACGGCCGTCGCGCCGACCGCCGCGGCGCCGAGCAGCCCGCCCCGCCCGAGCGGCGAGCACCAGCACAGCAGGAGCAGCGCGAGCACCAGCGCCGCGGCGACCGCGGCGAGCAGCGCGGCGCCGCCCGCGTCGAACGCGTCCGCCAGCGTCCATGCGCCGAGCACCACCGCGACCCCGGACGTGGCGCTCAGCGCCGTCGCCGTACCGCGGTGGCCGAGCCGCCAGGTGAGCGCGCCGCCGCCGGCCAGCACGGCCGCGACGGCCAGCAGTGCGGCGGCGACGGTCGACGGCGCGTAGGCGGCCCGCGCGAGCAGCCCGGCCGCCAGCGCCCAGCCGGCCATCGCCGCACCGGCCGTGGCGCGCCCGGCCCGCGCGTCCCAGCGCCATGTCCGTACGTCCAGATCGCCCGCGACCTCGTCGGTCACGTCGTGCACCACCGGCGCGGACGGCGCGTCCTGCGCCCGTACGAGCCGCAGCACGGCGCCGTCCTGCACCCCGCACGACTCCAGCGTGCCGTCCTGCGGCAGCACGGAACCGTCGGAGAAGACGAGTTGGCGCAGCAGCGGCTGCGCCGCCACCCGGTCGTCGAGCAACCGGATGATGTCGGGCAGCAGCCGGCCGACCGGCTCGTCGGACGGCAGTACGAGATCCATCCGGCGCCGCGCGCCCACCAGCGTGACCCGGCTCACGGGCGAGGCACCGCCGCCGGGCGCCTTCCCGCGCCCGCCGACCGCCGTGCCCCGCTTGGCTATGTCCACCGCCCCCATGTCCACCACGCCCCGAAGCTACCAAAGCCCCGGTGACTTGTCCGTCCCCGGAAGGCCCCTGCCGCGCCCCGGCGCGTGTCCGCCGTCTCGGACGGTGCGCCGCCGCTCAGTGCCGCGCCGGCGTCGCCGGTGCCGTGGTGGTCTGCCCTGTGGGCGAGTTCAGCTGCCCGAGCAGCCGGTGCGAGATGAACGACCAGCCCACGCACCCCGCGCACAGCACGGCCGCGATCACCAGACCCGCGACGACCTTCCCCACCCGCTCGTCCGCGGTGCGCCGGGCCCGCTGCGCCCCGAACAGCAGCGCGTCCCGCATACGGCGCCGCCGCACCGAGACGGATTCGAGGAGCTGGCTGTCGTAGTCCTGTGCGGCCATGGGGCGTTACCTGCCGGTCGGGAGCGGGCGCGCGCCGAGACGGCTGCCGGCGCGAACCCAGTCTGCCGACCGGAAGGAGCCCGCAGCAACCCCGCGGCCCGCCCGCCCCGGGGCCGGGCCGACCGGCCCGGAGCCGGCCCAAGGGGGCCAGTACGCTCAACTCTCGCCGCAGTCAACCGCCTTGGGCGACACAACCGAAGGGCTCACCGATGAAAGTGCACCACCTCAACTGCGGGACGATGAACATGCGCTCCTATCCCATGGTCGCGCATGTGCTGTGTGTGGAGACCGACCGGAGCGGTGTGGTGCTCGTCGACACCGGCTTCGGCCTCAAGGACATCGAGGACCCGGTCGGCCGGATCGGGTTCATGCGGCACGTGATCAGGCCGGTCCTCGATCCCGAGGAGACCGCCGTACGGCAGGTGCGGCGCCTGGGCCTGAAGCCCGAGGACGTGCGCCACATCGTCGTGACGCACCTGGACTTCGACCACGTCGGAGGGCTCGCCGACTTCCCGCACGCCGAGATCCACACCACCGCGGCGGAGGTCCTGGGCGCCGTGCGCGCGCCGACACGGCGCGAACGCCTGCGGTACCAGGCGGCGCAGTGGGCCCACGGCCCGCTGTTCGTCGAGCACAGCGCCGACGGCGAGGGATGGCGCGGGTTCCCCGCCGCGCAGGAGCTGACGGACATCGCACCGGGGATCGTGCTGGTGCCCATGCCGGGCCACTCGCGGGGCCATACGGGCGTCGCCGTCGACACCGGCGAACGGTGGCTCCTCCACTGCGGTGACGCCTTCTACCACTGGGGGACCCTGGACGGGCGCGCCAGAGTGCCGGTCCCCGTACGGCTGATGGAGCGAGCGGCGGCCCACCGCCACCGCCTTCTCCTGGAGAACCAGGAACGCCTCGCCGAGCTGCACCGGCGCGGCGATCCCGGCCTGCGCATCGTCTCCGCCCACGACCCCGACGACCTGGAGGAGTGCCGCAGCCACGCCACGGCGTCCGGCGGCACAGAGGCGGGGAGGACCGGCTCCCATGGCTGAGGACACCCACGCAGGACGGCCCGCCTCCGACGCGCGCCCCTCTGCGTACGGCGCGAGCGTCGTCGTCACCGGAGCGGGCTCCGGCATAGGCCGCGCGACCACCCGCTTCCTCGTCGGCGCCGGCTTCCACGTGTACGCGGGGGTACGGCGGCGGGCGGGCGCCGCCGAGCTGAGCGCGGAACTCCCGCCCGACGGCTGCACGCCCGTCCTGCTCGACGTGCGCGACGAGGCAGCCGTGGCGGACGCCGCCGACGAGATCGCGGGCCGGCTGGGCGGCAGCCGGCTGAAGGCCGTGTGCAACGCCGCCGGGATCGTCACCAACGGCCCCCTCGCCGACCTGGGTGCGGACACGTTCACCGACGTGCTGGCGACCAACCTCGTCGGCACCCACAACGTGACCCGGGCACTGCTGCCGCTCCTGGGCCCAGGAAGCCGCGTCGTCAACGTGGGCTCGGCCAGCGGGGTCAGGACCCTCCCCTTCACCGGCGCCTACTCGGCGAGCAAGTTCGGCCTCGAAGCGCTCAGTTCGGCCATGCGCATGGAGTACGCCGCCCTCGGCATCCGGGTGTCCGTGATCGCCCCGGGAATGATCGACACGCCGATGGCAGCGGCCATTCAGGACGAACTCGGAAAGCCGCCGTCGCTCGCGGTCTACGAGAAGCCCCTCGGACGCTTCCTCGACAGGTCCGTCCGCGCCACCAGGGACGGCATACCGGTCGAGCGGGTGGTGCGGTGCGTACACCGGGCCGTCACCGCGAAGAACCCGGCACCGCGCTACGACCTCCACCACAGTTTCCTTCAGGACGCCGTGCTGATGCGGCTGCTGCCGGTCAGGGTCAGGGAGAAGGTCGTACGCCGGGTCCTCGGGCTCGCCCCGCCCGCGGCGCCGGTCCCTCCCCCCGCCTGACCACCCGCTGCTCCCCGGCCGTCCAGTGGCGGCCCCTGCGGGTGTCAGGCGCGGTCGGCGAGGAAGTCGGCCACCGCGGCGGCGACGGCCTCGGGCTGCTCGTCGGGGATGAAGTGTCCCGCGTCCGGCACGATGACGCGCGTGGTGTGTTCGGCCCACGGGCTGAGGGAGGCGGCCATGTCGGGAACGGAGCCGTGGCTGCTGGAGATGCCGAGAACCGGCACGGCCAGGCGCCGCGCCATGAGCGCTGCGCGGTTCCTGCGCGCCGACTCCGCTGCCTCCCGGTAGTACGCGAGGCAGGCGCGCAGGCCGCCGTCGGCGGCGACGGCCGCGGCGTAGTGGTCGACCTCGGCGTCGTCGAACGTGCCGGGAGACAGGGCCTTCGCCCGCAGGAACCAGCCGACGTACTCGCGTTCGCGGCCGGCGAGCAGCGCCTCCGGCAGGCCGGGCACGACGTGGAACGCGAAATGCCAGGTCTTCCACGCCCGGTCCGGGTCGGTGGGGATCGACTCCGGGAGAGTGATACCGGGAATCCCCGCGTCGAGCAGGGCGACCCCGCGCAGCCGGCTCCCGAAGCCGAGGGCGAGGGAGAAGGCGACCCAGGCGCCGATGTCGTGGGCGACCAGCGAGTAGGCCGACACCCCGAGCGCCCGCACGGCCGCGTGGACGCGTGCGGCGGCCGTGTGCGTGTCGTAGCCGCGCTCCGGGCGCTCGGAGTGACCCTGCCCCGGCAGGTCGACCGCGATGACGTGGAACCGCTGGGCGAGGCCGGGCAGCACCTTCCGCCAGGCCCACCAGGTCTGCGGAAAGCCGGCGAGCAGGACGACGGCAGGCGCACCCGGCCGTCCGCCTTCGACGGCATGAAGGCGGACCCCGTCCGCCTCGACCCAGCGGTGGTTGAACCCGTCCAACTGCCGCAGAGGCACCCCGCGCACAGGATTGCCTTCGGAGCCGGAGCCGGAGCCGGAGCCGGAGCCGGAGCCGGAGCCGGAGCCGGAGCGGTGTGGAGTGCTGGTCGCTGGGCCGGTCATGGGGTCCCCCATCGGTGTCACGTGTGCGGTCGGGGCGGTGGAGCCGACGGCGGTGGCCCTGGCCGCGTCCGCAGGCTAGCACATCTTGAACTAATCAGTTCAAGATAGAATGATGCGCGACACGGCCCGGACCATCGACGCATCGGCAAGGAAGTCCCGCGTGGCAGGCAAGAAGCAGTTCGACATGGACGCGGCGGTCGACGCCGCGGTGATCCAGTTCTGGCGCGACGGATACGCCGACACCTCACTGGACGACCTGTCTCAGGCGACCGGCCTGAACCGCAGTTCCATCTACTCCTCGCTCGGCGCCAAGGACACGCTGTTCCTGCGCTGCCTGGAGCGCTACGCCGCGCGCTACGGCGAGAAGTACGACGCCGCCCTGTCGTGCGCGGCCTCGGATCCCGTCGCCGCCGTCCGCGCGTTCTTCGACGTCACCCTCGACCGCATCGCCGACCCCGAGCTGCCTGACGGATGCCTGATCGCCCAGTCGGCCATGGTGATCCCCGTGCTGAGCCCGAGCATCGCGGCGCACGCCAGGCAGGCGCTCGGCTCCCAGCGCCTGCGCCTGCGCACCGCCCTGAAGGCCGGCCGGCTGGCCGACGAGGACGCCGAGGCCTTCGCCGTACACGCGGCGGCCGTGAACCAGTCGCTCGCCGTCATGAGCAGGGCCGGCACGAGCCCGGGGCAGCTCCGGGCCGTCGTGGGCGTCACCCTCGACGCGCTGTCGCAGGCGCGGGGCGCGTCCCGCACCTGATCCGCCCACCGGGCCGCAGCAGGCGACGAGCCGGGGAGAACTCTGTCAGGTGGGGAATTCGCCGAGCCAGCTGCGTTGGACGAGGTGGTGGGGGAGGTAGTCGGAGGTGACGTTGAGGGGGAATTCGCCGTCGTGGGCGAGGCAGGTGATGGCGAGGGGACCGAGGGCGACGTTGGCAGAGGGGTCATCCTCTCGGTCTTCGTCTGCTGTCCAGTAGGTCTTGTGGTATTCGAGGGCTTCGTAGAGGGCTTTGTTGTAGCCGTCGGTGTCGTGGGTGACGAAGCGGTGGAAGAGGTTGATGGGTTGGTAGAGGATCTGGTTGAGGAGGTCTTTGGGGGCGATGGTGGCGGTGTCGGGGTGGGAGAGCTGGATGGTGCGGGTGAGTTTTTCTGCGACGCCGGGGCGGCGGAGCCAGTAGGCCTGGAGGGTGTCGACCCATTGGAAGGCGTATTCGTCCAGTTCCCAGCCGGTTTCGCGTTGTGATTGGCGGAAGAGGTCGAGGGGGACTTCGCAGAGTTGGGTCATGCGTTTCTGGTCGCGGCAGATGATGGCGAACCAGAAGGCGGTGAGCCAGTTGCCGGGGTCGACGCAGTCCACGGCGCCGATGGCACCGATGGTGCGGATTTCGTGGTTGATGCGGGCTTCGATCGTGGTGCCCGGGGGTGCGGTGGCGGCGGCGAAGAGTGCGGAGCCGATCTGCATGGCGGTGACGACGGCCTCCCACGTCTCGATCTCCGCCGCACGCGGGTCGATCAGGCAGCGGGCCTGAACGTGGAGCTCCGCGCTGGACAGCGTAGAGCCGAAGAAAGACGGGTCTCGTACCAGGTAGCCGATGCCCTCTTCGACACTTTCGCCCAGCATGGCGGCGTAGTTCTCGGCGTTCGGGTGGGGGCCGTAGTGTCGGCTGACCTCGACCATGTCTGAGTGCTCCTAGGGCTTGCTTATGTCGAATGTGCGCATGGAGTAGCCGGCGTGCTGTCCGACCACCTTGCCATCTTCCAGTATCTTCTCCGGCATGCCCTTGACGACGACGTAATGGAGTTTGCCTTCGGCGAGGGCTCGACGCAGGTTTTGGGCAAGTTTGAGTTCGGATGGCTCTTTGATGCCGCGCTTCTCCATGATGCGAACTATGTCGTCGAAGTACTTCCTGGTCCCCTGTGATACACGCTGGCCGTTCGGCAGATTGCGTGCCCCCAGGTCCGTCTTGAGGCTGCTCTTCGCCTCGACCACCACGTAGCCGCCGTCCTTGAGACGCCATACCTGGTCGAACTGGTCGTTTCCGTTGCGGGGACCGTGGAGTGTTTCCTGTTCCGCCACGTCGAAGTGTTCCGGTATGGCGTGGTGCGCGGCCACCATCTCGCCGTAGTGCTCGCTCGCATCGGTCATGGCCTTGTGCAGGGGCGTGTGCTCTGCGCGGGCTGCTTCGTAGGCCGATTGGTGCTCCGGCGAGGCGTTGTGCTCCAGCGTCTCCCTGAGGTGCTGGAGCGGCTCGTGCTTGGGCGTGTCCGCGTCGATGGCCGTCTGGCGTTCGTGGGCGCTGTCGTTGAGCAGGTCGTGCGTGTGGTGGTCGAGGTTCTCTGTGCCGTAGCGCGCCCCGTCGTCCAGGTAGTCCGGCTTGAGGGCCGGCGGCGCGTCCGAGACAGCGACCCAGGGGCCGTGCCCGTCCGGCCTGACCAGCTGCGGGGGAGTGAGCCCTGTCTCGTCCGCCAGGTCCAGGTTCTTCCTCGTGCCGTTCGAGCGGTAGTACTTCTTGAAGTACTCCGGGTCGTGGTTGGCGCGGTGGACCTGTTGGTCGAGTATCTCGCGGTAGGGGTGGCCGGGTTCGCCGTCGGGGTGGGTGCCCGGGGGTTCGTGGTCCGGTGTGGTCGGGTCGTGGGGTGGTGGCGTGGCGGGGTCGTGGGTGAGTGGGGGGTGGGGTGCGTCGTGGGTGGGGCCGCTGGGGGTGTGGCCTGCGGGGCCTGTGGGGGTGTGGGAGGCGTTGCCTGTCGGGGTGTGGTTGCCGCCGGTGTGGTTGCCGCCGGTGGGGGTGTGGTCTGTGGGGGTGTGTTCTGCTGGCGGTTGGTGGCTGCGGGTGGGTGGGGTGTGGGCTGCGGTGGGGGTGTGGGGCGGGGTGTGGGTGTCTTGGGGGAGGTGGTTGGGGGTGGTGTCGGGGGTGTGGGGGGTGTCGTGGGGGAGGTGAGGGGGGTCGTGGGGGGTGGTGAGGCGGAGGGGTGGGGTGGTGGTGGGAGGGTGGGCAGCCGCGGCTGCGGTGTCGGGGGTGTGGGGTGCGCCGACGAGGGCGGGTTCGGGGGTGGGGGTGTCGGGGGGTGTGATCTGGGCGCCGTCGGCGCGTTCGGCCGCGGTGGGTTCCTTGGGGGCGGGCAGCTCGT
>NZ_JBEYWC010000053.1:0-22048 GCF_040704505.1 Streptomyces sp. NPDC047002 | reverse complement strand
CGAGAGCGCGTCGGTGGGGCGGTCGCGCAGCAGTACGATCCGGGCCCGCAGCGCTTCCGGTTCCTCGACGCGGTCGCGGCCGCGGAGGGCCGCGGTGGGCGGCAGGCCGGTGCGGCGGCCGACGGCCGCGCGTCCGCCCGACGTGAGGGCGGGCGCGCGGGTCCGCGCGCCGCGCACCGCGGCCCCACCACCCTCGCCCGCGCGGACCGGTCAGGCCACCTGCCGCCGTACGAGCTCGGTCAGCCGGCCCGCGGGGTCGGCGAGCAGCGCGGCGGGCGGGCCCTGTTCGACCACCCGGCCGCCGTCCATCACCACCACACGGTCCGCGTCAAGGACGGTGCTCAGCCGGTGCGCGATCACCAGCCTGCTGGCCCGCAGCCGCCTGGTGCTCTCCATGACGACGCGCTGGGTCTCGTTGTCGAGCGCGCTGGTGGCCTCGTCGAAGAAGAGGACCCGGGGGCGCCTGACGAGGGCCTGGGCGATCATCAGCCGCTGGCGCTGCCCGCCCGAGATGGCGCCGCCGCCCGCGATCATCGTGTGCAGGCCCATCGGCATCCGCTTGATGTCCTCGGCGAGCCCGGCGAGTTCGGCCGCCGCCCACACCTCCTCCTGCGTGTACGGCTCGGCGCCGCGTATGCAGTCGAGGATCGAGCCGGTGAGCGGCTGCGCGTTCTGCAGGACGACGCCGCACTGCCTGCGCACGGCGGACAGGTCGAGTGCCGCGAGGTCCTGGCCGTCGTAGAGCACGCTGCCCGAGACGGGCCGGTCGAAGCCGATCAGCAGCCGCAGCAGGGTCGACTTGCCGCAGCCGCTCGGCCCGACGACCGCGACGAACTCCCCCGCCGCGACCTCCACGGTCACGTCGTCCAGGACGAGCGGGCCCTCGTCCCCGTACCGGAAGGACACCCCGCGGGCGGCGAACGCGCCGGTCAGCGCGCCGGGCGCGGCGCTGCCCTCGCGCACCTCGGGCTCGCCGCGCAGCACCGGCCGCACCTGCTCGTACAGCGGCAGGGCCGCGACCGCCGAGACCAGCGCGCCGGTGAGCTGGGTGACCGAGGTCAGCAGCATCGTCACGGCGGTGTTGAAGGTGAGGAACGCCGCGGACGACAGCGTGCCGCGCGCCGGGCCCGCGAGTGCCATGAACATCAGCAGGGTGCACAGCGGCAGGTAGACGGCGTCGACGACGGTGTTGACGTTCTTGATGTGCCCGGCGCGCTGCTGCATCGTCCGCGACGTGGCGAACTCCCGCGCCCAGGCGGCGTAGGCGAACGGCTCGGCCGCGGCGACGCGCAGCTTGGGCAGTCCTCGCAGGGTCTGGAAGGCCTGGTTGTTGAGCTTGTTGCCGAGCTTCACCAGCCGCCGCTGCCAGCGCACCTGCCACAGCCCGAGCGCCAGGAAGACGGCGGTCACGACGGCGAGCATGCCGAGCGCGGCGAAGGCGAGGGGCACGCTGAAGTAGAGCAGCAGCCCGAAGTTCATCAGGCCGACGGTGGTGGACTGCAGGACGACGGGCGCGATGCCGGAGAGCACCCGGCGCACGGCGCTGACGCCCATGGCGGCGCTTGCCAGCTCGCCGGTGGAGCGCTCGCCGAAGAACGCGGTGGGCAGCCGCAGCAGCCGGTCCCACACGGCGGGCTGGAGGGTGGCCTCCATCCGGCCTTCGAGCCGCAGCATGGTGAGGTTCTGCAACAGCCCGAAGGCGGCGGACACCGCGCCTGCGACCATCACGGCGAGGGAGACCTGCACGATGAGGCTGTCCTGCGCACGCGGCACGTACTCGCCGAGCACCCGGCCGGTCGCGAGCGGCACCAGCGCGCCGAGCGCGACGGTGACGAGCCCGGCGAGCACCAGGGCCCGCAGGTCGCCGCGTGCGCCGCGCAGGGTGAAGCGCAGCAGCCGCAGCGGGTGCAGCGGGCGCTGCGGCAGCGGCCGGTAGAACATGACGGCGCGCGGCTCGAAGTCCTCGGCGGTGCCCGCGGTGATCCGGGTGCGCGATCCGCTGAGCGGGTTGACCGCCTGGTATCCGCCGCGCCGCCACAGCAGGGCGACCGGCGCACCCGAGCGGGCCCGCGCGCCGACCAGCGGTCCCACATCGGTGCGCCACCACTCGCCGGCGAGCCGCACGGGCCGGGTGCGGACCCTGGCGTGCTCGGCGATCCGCTCGACGGGTCCGAGCCTGGAGCGGGCGGCGCCGTGGTCGCGCGGCGGGTCGCCGAGTGCGATGCCGGTGGCGGACGCGACGAGGCGGCACACGGCGAACACGGCGTCGTCGCCCGTGTCGGGGGCGGCGGCGCGCTCGCGCGCCGTGCGGCCGCGGCGCTCGAGCGAGGCGACGAGGGCACGGTCGGCGCTCTCCCGCTCGCGCTCGCCCGCCCTGATGCCGGCCGCGGTGCGCTCCTCGTGGGCCTGCTCGCGGCTCTCGATCCACCGGTCGACGGCGGCGAGCAGGCGGTACTGCTGGGCGACCATGCCCTGCCACATCGCGGCGTCCACCAGCAGGTCGCCGGCGAAGTCGGCGCTGTAGGCGGCGCCGTGCTCGACGCTGCCCGGCGGCACGGGCATCCACAGGGCGTCGTCGTCGGCGACGGCGTCGGCCATCGGGCCGTCCCCGGCGAGCCGGGCGTCGAGCGGCGCCTCGAAGAGGGCGCCGAGGCCGCGGGCGATGCCGAGCGCGAACGCGCTCTCCAGCGCCGACTGCTCCTGCGGCAGCGGCTGCTGGGGGTGGCGGGTGAGCTCGCGCAGCGGGACGCGGCGCAGGACGCAGCCGGGCCCAGGTCTGCCGAGCAGGGTGTGCCTCGGCCCCTCGACGGGCCCGAGGAGGAGGGTGCCCGCTTCGATGCGGCCGAGGAAGTGCCAGGGCCCGCCGCCTGCCGCGTCGACGGCGAACAGGTCGAGGACGCCGGCGGCCACCAGCCAGAGCACGAGCGGCCCTTCGAGGTCCACCCCGGTGCCGTCCGCGGTGCCCGCGGGCGTGCCGCTGTCCGCGAAGGCCGCCGTGACGGCGTCGCGCTCCGCGTGCCCGGTGCCTGGTCCCGTCGCCGTGGTCATCTCAACGCTCCTTGACCAGCGCGGCGTACGGGCCGCCCGCGGCCACCAGGTCGGTGTGGCGGCCGCGTTCCACGACGGTGCCGTGGTCGAGCACGACGATCTCGTCGCTGTCGCGCACGGTGCTCAGCCGGTGGGCGATCACCACGCAGGCGCAGCCGCGCCGCCGCAGGTTGTCCATGATGACCCGCTCGGTCTCCGCGTCGAGAGCGCTGGTGACCTCGTCGAGCACGAGGACGCTGGGGCCGCGCACCAGGGCTCTGGCGATCTCCAGGCGCTGGCGCTGGCCGCCGGAGAAGTTGCGGCCGTCCTGCTCGACGCGGGTGTGGATGCCGTCGGGCCTGCGCGCGATGACGTCGTCGTAGAGCGCCGCGTCCCGCAGCGCGGCGACGACCGCCTCGTCGGGCACGGACGGGTCCCAGAGGGCGACGTTGTCGCGTACGGTCCCCTCGAAGAGGAAGACCTCCTGGTCGACGAAGGACACGGAGGCGGCGAGCGCGCCGCGCGGGATGTCCTCGATGCGCCGGCCGTCGATGGAGATGGCGCCCTCCCAGGGCCGGTAGAGGCCGGAGATCAGCCGGGAGACGGTGGACTTGCCGCTGCCCGAGCCGCCGACGAGCGCGACCTGCCTGCCGGGCCCGACGGTGAGCGAGAACCCCTTGAGCAGCGGGGCGTCGAGCGGGCTGTAGCCGAACGTGACGTCCGCCAGGGCGACATGGCCGGTGAGGCGGCGGGTGCTCGGGTCGCTGTCGTCACGGGTGTAGAGGCTGTCCGCGGGGAAGTTCTCCACGTCCTTGAGGCGGGTGACGTCGGCGGCGAAGTCCTGGATGCGGCCCGCGACGCCGTTGAGCCGGGTGATGGGCGCGGTGAAGCGGGTGACGAGGGCCTGGAAGGCGACGAGCAGGCCGATGGAGAGGTGGCCTTCCACGGCGCGCAGCCCGCCGATCCACAGGATGAGCGCGCTGTTGAGGGTGGCGAGCAGCGGCGCGACGACGGCGAGCACCGCGCTGGGCACGCCGAGGCGCTGCTGCTCCTCCAGGGTGGTGGCGTGCTGCCCGGCCCAGCGGCGGAAGAAGCCGTCCTCGCCGCCGGTCGCCTTGAGGGTCTCGATCAGCTGGAGCCCGGTGTACGAGGTGGTGGTGAGGCGGGCGCTGTCGGCGCGGAGTTTCTGCGTGTGGGTGGCGCGCAGCCGGATCACGACGCGCATGGCGACGACGTTGAGCAGGGCCACCAGCACGCCGATGACGGTGAGCTGCGGGTCGTAGGTCCACAGCAGCACGGCGTAGAGCAGCACGACGAGGCCGTCGACGCCGGCCGCCGACAGGTCGCGGGCGAGGGTCTCGGCGACGGAGTCGTTGGACTGGAGGCGCTGGACGAGGTCGGCGGGGCTGCGCTGGGCGAAGAAGGTCACGGGCAGCCGCATCAGGTGGCGCATGAAGCGTGCGCTGCCGAGCGTGGAGGAGATGATGCGCCCGCGCAGCAGGTTGGCCTGCTGGAGCCCGGTGAGGACGGCGGTCAGCGCGATCGTCGCGGCCATCGCGGCGAACAGCGGCCCGAGCAGCGACGACTGGCCGCCCACCAGGAACATGTCGATGTACGTGCGGCTGAGCGCGGGCACAGCGGCGCCGGTGGCGACGAGCAGCAGCCCGGCGAGGAGCGCGGCGAAGAGGGTGCCCGCGGTGCCGCGCAGCCGGGCGGGCAGGGCGCGCAGGATGCCGGGGCGGCGCCCGCCCGTGGTGAAGGCGCCGGTGCGCTCGAAGACGAGGGCGACGCCGGTGAAGCTGGTGTCGAACTCCTCGGCGGGCACGAACCTGCGCCCCTTGCCCGGGTCGTTGATGTGGACGCCGCGGGTGCCGAACCTGCGGCCCATGCCGTCGTAGACGACGTAGTGGTTGAACTCCCAGAACAGGATGGCCGGGCCCTGGACGTCGGCGAGCGCGGCGGACTCCATCTGCATGCCCTTGGCGCCGAGGCCGTAACTGCGGGCCGCCTTCAGGACGTTGCTGGCGCGGGAGCCGTCGCGTGAGACGCCGCAGGCGATGCGCAGCTCTTCGAGCGGAACGTGGCGGCCGTGGTGGGCGAGGACCATGGCGAGGCAGGCGGCGCCGCACTCGACGGCCTCCATCTGGAGGACGGTGGGCGTGCGCACGCCGCGCGCGCGGCGCTTGGCGGGGGCGGGCTCGGGCTTCGCGGGGCCCGTGCGGTGGCGGCCGTGGCCGCCGGGCGGCAGCTGCCGCTGCGGCGGCACCGACGAGGCGCTCACGGCAGCAGCCAGGAGGCGGGGTGGCGGCGCGCGACGGTCACGGAGCCGTCCGCGGGGGTCATGGAGGCGAGCGCGAACGGCGGCCCCGCCGGGGTGGACCAGGCGTAGCCGGACGTGGTGCCGCGGGCGGTGTCGAGGCCGACCAGGACGGCGACGGGCTGCCCGTCGCGGCTGAACTGCTCGGCGAGTGACGGGTCGCCGAGGAAGGCGGCGATCTGCCGCCGGGTCTGGGCGCCCCGGCCGACGGCCTTGACGGTGCCGTGCAGGACGCCGTACTGCTGCTCGGGCACGGAGGGCAGGCTGAGGTCGACGGGCTGCCCCGGCGCGACGGACGCGCCGCCGGACGCGGGCACGTACAGCATCGCGAGGAGGGGGTCGCCGGCGTGGGCGGTCCGCTCCACGGTCGCGACGTCCGCGCCGGTGGTGACGACGGCGCCGATGGTGGCGGTCAGCGAGGTGACGCGCCCGGCGGCGAGGGCGCGCACCTCGTCCGTGCCCCCGTGCGCGAGGCGCACCTTGACCAGCGGCGCGCCGGTGGCGACGCGCTGGCCCTCCTGCGCGAGCACCGCGGTGACCTGTCCTGCGACCGGGCTCTGGAGGACGTAGCTGCCCTGCCCGTAGGTGAGGATGCCGGGTGCGGAGACGGTGGACGTGACCTGTCCCGCGACCGCCCACAGTGCGCCCGCCGCCATGGCGGCGAGTGTCACCGCGAGGGTGATCAGGCCGCGGGGGCGGGCGAGCCGCACGGGGAGGTCGAGCTCCTCCGGCGACTGAAGCTTGCTGAGCGCCTGTTGGCGGAATTGCACGGCGGTCTTCCCGGTCTTCGCTCACACGGAAACGTGCCCCGGCGCCCGTACGACATACGGGCCCGGGACACGTGTCAGTCAGTCACACCTGATCGTACGACCAGGTGCTCAGAGGCCGCTGACGAGGCCCGTCACGGCGGACGTGTTCACCAGCGGGTCGACGGTGTTGTCGACGGTCGACAGCACGCCGCTGACGTTGACCACACCGGAGACGGTGCCGACGACACCCGAGACGGTGTCACCGACGAGGCCACCGGACACGTTGTCCAGGTCGGCGTCGGCGATTTCCTGGGTCTCGACCTGGGGGGTGGAGTTCATCAGTGATGCTTCCCTTCGGATGGCTCTGATTCGACACGCGTCCGCCACCTGCGTCTTCCCCGTCAGGGACGAAATCGCCGTGGTGCCGGCTGCGTGCGATGGGATGTAAGCACGGACGTCTTCCGGGCAGCCACCTGCCGCGGCGGTCCCCGGCCCACATGTGCCGTTGATCCGTGGGGTGTTGTGACGGCCCCGCCATCGGTGCGGTGCGTTTCCTTCACACCGTGGTCCGAACATCGGTCAGTCCCGGCCGGACCCACCGCGCCAACCTCGCATTCCGTCCGTACCGAGCGGTCGGAGGGGCGCGTGTCCAGGGAGGCGGTGTGCAGCGCGGGGTGCAGGACGCTTGCAATGTGCGGGTTATTCACAGAAGGGATTCGCACAGGTTTCCGTGACGGTACGCATACGGATGAACACGCTTGGTGCGGCGGGCGGTTCGGGGCGGCGCGGGCGGACGTCAGGCCGGAGACGTTTCGTCCTCAGCGGGTACGTATGTGAAGGCGGACCCGACGGAAGGAGACGTCCCATGACCGGTAAGGACGACACGGGCGGCGAGGCGATGGGGGTCGATCCGGCGCGGCTCGGGGACCAGCAGCTGCTGCGGGAGCTGGAGACGCTGCACCGCACCCGGCACGACACGCTGCTGCACGGGTCGCAGGACGCCCTGGACACCCACAACACGCGCACGGCGCAGCTGGAGGGCGAGTACCTGCGGCGCCACCCCAAGCGCCATGTGCTGGCGGCGCGCACCCGCGAGGGGGCGCGCGGGCGCGGGATCTAGGCCCCCGCGGCCCGCGCACTCCCCCGCGCTCAGGCGGCGAGCCCGGCCAGCTCGGTGCCGGCGAGGAGGAAGCCGCCGACGGCGAAGTCGGCAGTGCTGTCGTAGGTGACCGGCTGGCTCGAGTCGGGGCGGTCGCCCACTTTCTGCACGTAGCCGAGGGTGCCGTCCGGGTGGACGGCGGTGGCGACGAGGCCGTTCCAGGCGCGGGCCGCGACGGGCAGGTGGGCGGCCCGGTCGACGAGTCCCGCCGCGACCGCGTAGGCGGTGCCGTAGGCGAAGAAGACGGTGCCGCTGGTCTCCGGGCCGGGGAAGTGGGCCGGGTCGGCGAGATTGACGTTCCAGAAGCCGTCGGCGCGCTGGACCCGGGCGACCGCGCCGATCAGCCGCGCCAGCGTGTCGCGGTACTCGGCGGTGTCGGAGCGGTCGGCGGGCAGCGCCTTGAGGGTCTTGACGTGGCCCGCCGCGACCCAGCCGTTGCCGCGCGACCACACCACGGGCTTGCCCGAGGGCGAGAGGATGCCGCCGGGCAGGAAGTTCTTGTCCCGGTACCAGAGGCCGGTGGCGGGGTCGAGGAGCCCGGGGCCGCCCTCGGCGCTCTTGGTGTGGGTGTAGAGGCTGTGCAGCTTGGTCCAGTAGGCGCCGTCGCCGCGCAGGGCGCCGAGCCGGGCGAACGGCGGCATGCCCATGTGCAGGGCGTCGTCCCACCACCAGTCGTCGTTCTTGCCCACCTGGTCGACGGCGGTCATGCGGTGCAGGCAGGTCTCGATCGCGGTGAGCTTGGCGGGGTCGGGCTCGGCCTCGTACAGGTCGAGATAGGCCTGTCCCGCGCACTGGTTGTCGGCGTCGCGGGTGGTGGTGCCGCCGCTCAGGCCGTAGCCGTGGCTCTCGGCCCAGGAGCGTGCGCGGTCGAGGTAGCGGGCGTCCCGGGTGAGCCGGTACAGGGCCATGAGGCCGCTGTAGAAGGTGGCGTTGGCCCACAGGTTGTCGCCGGTGCCGGGGTTCGCGGCGATCCACCGGTCGGCGACCTTGCGCAGGACGGCGGTGATGTCGGCCCGGGAGGGCAGGGCGTCCGCCGCGGCGGACGGCCGGCGGGGGGCGGTGCGCGCGGCCGCGGCCCGCGCGACGCCGCCGAGCAGGGGCGTTCCGGCGGCCGCGAGCGCGGCGCCGGTGCCGAGGAAGTGCCGTCGGTCCATGGGAGGGCCTTCCGTGGTGGGGGTGTACGGGTGTGGGGGCGTACGGGTCGGAGCCGAGGCGGCCGGAAGAGACCGTCGCCGTTCATGTTCATGAACGGCGGGTAGCTCCGTGAACGTGCGTCAGCGTAAAGGACTGGACCACACCCCCACCAGACCCCGGACACCCCCAGAGCCCGGACACCCCCAGAGCCCGCCGGGGCGGGACGGCGGGGCGCGGTCACCCGTCGGCCGCCATCGGCTTCATTTGACTCTGTCAACTCTGAGCTCTAGATTCGACGGCACCGGTCCGCAACCGCCGGTCGGCGCGCCTCCGGCCGCCGCACCCCGAGACCACCCCTGGAGCCAGCGGAATGAACTGCTACGACTGCCAGCAGCTGAGCGCGCAGACACCCGCGGTCGGCACCTGCGCGCACTGCGGCATGGGCGTCTGCTCGCGGCACGGCGAGGTCGTGCGCCCGGCCGTCCGCCGCTTCAGCGGCATGACGGCGGCCCGCGTCGGCAGGGGCACCCCGAGGATCGTCTGCCCCGCGTGCCTGACGGCCGGACAGACCGCACCCGTACCCGCCTAAAATTGATCCGGTCAACTGTGTCGCCTACTGTGGGGAGTGGCCGAAGGAGTGTGACCACCACCATGGAGACATCGGCGAAGAATCCGCCGAGGACGGCGACCGAGCTGCTGCGGCAGAAGGGACTGCGCAGCACCGCGCAGCGCCGCGCCGTGCTGGACGCACTGACGGCGGGCTCCCACGCCACCGCGGCGGAGGTCGAGCAGCGCATCGAGGCGGCGCACCTGGCCGCAGGGCCGTCCCGCCAGGGCCTGTACAACGTGCTGGACGATTTGACGCGCGCCGGTCTCGTGCGGTGCATCGAGCCCGCGGGCTCCCCCACCCGCTACGAACTGCGCGTCGGCGACAACCACCACCACCTGGTGTGCCGCGTCTGCGGGCGCATCGAGGACGTCGACTGCACCGTGGGGGCGGCGCCCTGCCTCGACCCGCTCGACGCCCGGGGCTTCTCGCTCGACGAGGCGGAGATCACCTGGTGGGGCGTGTGCGAGGCCTGCCGCCCGGCGGACGCCTGAGGCCGCCAGGCGCGTCCGGCGGCGCACCGCGCGCCCGGCGGCCCCCGCTCGGGCAGGATGGTGCGGGTGAGCAATCGGGACACATCGGATGCCGCCACCGCCGCCATCGAGGGCGAGCTGCGCTTCCTCGACCCCGCGGTCTTCACCTCGCCGCGGCTGCTGGGTGAGCTGCTGCACCCGGAGTTCCGCTCCTTCGGCTCCTCCGGCAGGGCGTGGACCCGCCAGTCGTACATCGACGAGCTGCGCGAGTGGGGCCCTGCCGTGACGGCCGCGGGCACGGTCAGCCGGCTCGTGGCCCGGGAACTCGCCCCCGACCTGGTGCTCCTCACCTTCGACCTCAACGTCGGGGAGCGGCGGGCGCACCGCAGCTCCCTGTGGCGCAGGACGGCAAGGGCCGGCTGGCAGCTGTACTTCACCCAGGGCACCGGCTTCACCCCCGAGGACATGGAGCCGCCGCGCTGACGGGCGCGGCGTGCTCCGAGAGGCGGCGGCGTGCCCGACGACCCCCGCGGCGGCCGGCCCGCACCAGGACCCGCGCCCGATCCCCCGCGGGCCGCAGGGCCCTCGGGCTCGACGGCGGGCCCGGCGAGGCCGCCGCGCCCGGTGCGGCGCGGCGAGCCGCTCCAGCGGCTCCTGTTCGGCGGGGTGTACGGCTCCGTGCTGGCGAGCGCGCTCGCCGCCGCGCTCGGCAACGAGGGCGGGCGGCCCGACCCCGGCTACGACGCGGCGTGGGTGTTCGCCGCCGCGGTGGCCGCGGCGGCCGCCCACGGGTACGCGCACGCCATCGCCCACCGCAGGATCGTCCGCGGCAGGGTCACCCCGCGCATCCTCCCCTCGGTGCTCGGCGAGTGGCCGCTGCTCACCGCGGCGACGCCGACCGTGGTGGCCCTGCTCGGCGCGTACGCCGGACAGTGGAGCGAGGAGGGCGCGCTCGACGTCTCCCTCGCGCTCAACACCGCCGCCCTCTTCGGCTGGGGGCTGTGGGCGGCGCGGGCCGCGGGGCAGGGGTGGCTCGCCTGCTGCCGGGCCGGGGGCGCGGACGTCCTGCTCGGCCTCTTCATCATCGTGGTGAACGTGCTGACGAAGTGAGCCGGGCGCCGTGCTACTGCTCGGAGGAGACCAGTTCTTCGGCGGCCTCGTTCACCGGCTGCGGGGTGCCGGTGAGGTCCATCACGAAGAGGGGCACGCCCAGTTCTTCGGCGCGGGCGCGCGCCCCTTCGGTGTATCCGGCCAGCGAGAACACCACGGCGGCCGCCGCGTCGTACAGGCCGTACAGCCAGACGCACTCGACCGCGCGCAGCGGGGTGCGGCTGGTGGTGGGGTCCACCTGGGCGACGACCTCGGGCCCCCGCAGGTCGATGCCGGAAGCGGGGCGCTGCTCCGCCGCGACGACGCCGTGGAAGCCGAGCCACCGCAGGTAGAGCCCGGCCGCGGTGACGGCGTCCCGCGCGGTGCGGATGGTCAGCGGGCGGAACGACGGCCGGGGCGCGGCCGCGGTGCGCGGCAGCGGGATGTGTGCGGGGGCCGCCTGCCCTTCGGGAGGTGAGGCGGGCGCCTGCGGGGCCGCGGTCTTGACCGGGATGCGGAGCACCGTGCCGCAGGGGCAGCCGAGCCGGGGCTGCGGCCACTGCCCGTCGCGGCCGCAGGCCGGGCAGCGCAGGACGACCCACTCGTCGCCCCCCGGCCTGCGCGGCACCGGCTCCGGCCGGGCGCCCGCGCGCAGCGGCGGCACGACCGGGGCCCCGCAGGCGCAGGCGTAGGCGGGCGGGGCGTAGCGGTGTCTGCGCCCGCAGGCCGGGCACTCCACGCCGACCGGTCGTTGCGCTTCCCTCACGTGCCCCCCTACGCCCGTCGCCGCCGCGCGCGGCCGGTTGCGCCGCGTGCACCATCGTCCACCAAGAGCGAGGCATTGGGGAGAGGACCTCGGGCTCCCCCTTGACCCGGCGGCCGCCCGACTCCTACATTCTTTCCGTATAGCAAAACAGTACTTCCACATTACGGAATTGGCGCT
Organism: Streptomyces sp. NPDC047002; assembly: GCF_040704505.1. Taxonomy (NCBI): domain Bacteria; kingdom Bacillati; phylum Actinomycetota; class Actinomycetes; order Kitasatosporales; family Streptomycetaceae; genus Streptomyces; species Streptomyces sp. NPDC047002. The sequence goes on along the minus strand of NZ_JBEYWC010000053.1, from coordinate 10,550 downwards.
CTCAGGTGGCGCGACAGAGCCCGAATCCGCCGGCCGAATGAGGAGCACTCATGCCTCGAATGACCGCCGCCCGCGCGGCAGTTGAAATCCTGAAGCGCGAAGGCGTCACGCATGCCTTCGGTGTGCCGGGGGCGGCGATCAACCCGTTCTACGCCGCGCTCAAGGCGGCCGGCGGCGTCCAGCACACCCTGGCCCGCCACGTCGAGGGCGCCTCGCACATGGCGGAGGGCTACACCCGCACGCACCCGGGCAACATCGGCGTCTGCGTCGGCACCTCGGGCCCCGCGGGCACGGACATGATCACCGGCCTGTACTCGGCGATCGGCGACTCGATCCCGATCCTGTGCATCACCGGGCAGGCCCCGACCGCCGTGATCCACAAGGAGGACTTCCAGGCCGTCGACATCGCCTCGATCGCCCGGCCGGTCACCAAGGCGGCGACGACGGTGCTGGAGGCCGCGCAGGTGCCAGGCGTGGTGCAGCAGGCGTTCCACCTGATGCGGTCGGGCCGGCCGGGGCCCGTCCTGATCGACCTGCCGCTCGACGTCCAGCAGACGGAGATCGAGTTCGACCCCGACACCTACCAGCCGCTGCCCGTCTACCGGCCGGTGGCCTCGCGGGCGCAGGCGGAGAAGGCCGTGCGGATGCTCGCCGCGTCCGAGCGGCCGCTGATCGTCGCGGGCGGCGGGGTGGTGAGCGCGGACGCCTCCGCGCTGCTCGTGGAGTTCGCGGAGCTGACCGGCACGCCCGTCGTGCCGACGCTGATGGGCTGGGGCGCGATCGCCGACGACCACGGGCTCAACGCGGGCATGGTCGGGCTGCAGACCTCGCACCGCTACGGCAACGCCACGTTCCTCGCGTCCGACTTCGTGCTCGGCATCGGCAACCGCTGGGCCAACCGGCACACCGGCAAGCTCGACGTCTACCGCGCGGGGCGCACGTTCGTGCACGTCGACATCGAACCCACCCAGATCGGCAAGATCTTCGCGCCCGACTACGGGATCGCCTCGGACGCCGGCGCCGCGCTCGCCCTCTTCGTCGAGGTGGCGAAGGAGCTGAAGGCGGCGGGCGCGCTCCCGGACCGGAGCGCCTGGGCGGCGGCGGCGCGCGAGCGCAAGGCGACCCTGCACCGCAGGACCCACTTCGACGACGTGCCGCTCAAGCCGCAGCGGGTGTACGAGGAGATGAACCGCGCCTTCGGGCCCGAGACCCGGTACGTCTCCACCATCGGCCTCTCGCAGATCGCCGGGGCCCAGATGCTCCACGTCTACCGGCCGCGCCACTGGATCAACTGCGGCCAGGCGGGCCCGCTCGGCTGGACGATCCCCGCGGCACTCGGCGTCGCGACGGCCGACCCGGAGGCGAGCGTGGTGGCGCTCTCCGGCGACTACGACTTCCAGTTCATGCTGGAGGAGCTCGCGGTGGGCGCGCAGCACCGCATCGGCTATGTGCACGTGCTCGTCAACAACGCCTATCTGGGCCTGATCCGGCAGGCGCAGCGCGCGTTCGACATGGACTTCCAGGTCAATCTGGAGTTCGAGAACATCAACTCGCCCGAGACCGGCGGCTACGGGGTCGACCATGTGAAGGTCGCCGAGGGCCTCGGCTGCCGCGCCATCAGGGTCACGGAGCCCGACGCACTGCTGCCCGCGTTCCAGGAGGCGAAGAAGCTCGCCGCGGAGCTGCGGGTGCCCGTCGTGGTGGAGGCCGTGCTCGAACGCGTCACGAACATCGCGATGAGCGGCACCGACATCGCCTCGGTCAACGAGTTCGAGGAGCTGGCGACCGCTCCGGGCCACGCGCCCACCGAGATCCTCCCGCTGGCCTGAGGCCGGCGGGAGCCCCGGGAGGGACGGCCCCGGGGAGCGCAGAGGGCCCCGCGCCGCGACCACCCGGCGCGGGGCCCGCGCGCGTGCCGTCCGGGGCCGTCCGGGGCCGCGCGGGCCGTCCAGGCCCGCCTGGTACGCCGGGCCCGCCTCGTACGCCGGGCCCATGCGGTACGCCGTCAGGCGGCGGGCGCGGCCAGGCCGTCGAGGAGCAGGTCGATCATGCGGCGCGCCCGGTAGTCGGGGAAGGTCCCGACCCCGACGCACAGGTTGCCGACCGCGAGCATGAAGTCGTAGGCCCGCACGTCCGCCCGGGTGTGCCCGGCGGCCGCCGCCGCGCCCAGCAGCCGGTCGAGCACGGGCAGCAGGCGCTCGACGAACTCGGCGTGCAGGCTCTCGAACCCGGCCTGGTCCGAGTGGAGCGCCTCGGCGAGACCGTGCTTGGTGACCAGGAAGTCGGCGAACCCGTGGACCCACACCCGCAGGGACGCGTAGGGGGAGCCGTCCGCCGGCGCGGTCCGCTCCGCGGCCGCCAGCTCGTCGAGCTGGTGCCGGAAGACGCCGACCACCAGGTCCGACCTGGTGGGGAAGTGGCGGTAGACGGTGCCCATGCCGAGCCCCGCCTCGGCGGCGATCTCGCGCACGGGGGCGTTGATCCCCGAGCGGACGAAGACGGCCGCCGCAGCCTTGAGGAGCGTCCGCTCGTTCCTGCGGACGTCGGACCGCCTGCTGGGGGCCCCACCGGTCGGCGGGGTGGTGTCCCTGGGCATCGCGGAAGCCTCCCGTTGCAAAGTGGAGCATCGCTCCGTATTGTGATGTGGAGCGGTGCTCCGCATCCATCCTGCCAGAGCGCGCCGCGGGCCGTGCTGCCCTCGTGGAAAGGCATACCTCTGATGAACCACACCACTCCCGCCGCCCCGGTCGTCTCCGTCGCGCCGGTCACGCTGACCGTGCCGGGCCGCGGCGACGACCTGCGGGTACGGGTCTCGGCGCCGGTGGAAGGACACGGCCTGCCGGTCGTCGTCCTCTCGCACGGCGCGACGCTGACCATGGACGACTACGGCCCCCTGGCCGGCCGCTGGGCCGCAGGCGGCTTCGTCGTCGTCCAGCCCACCCACCTCGACTCGGCCGGCCTCGCGCCCGACGATCCGCGCACCCCTGACCTCTGGCGCTTCCGGGTCGGCGACCTGGCCGCGGTCCTCGACGGGCTCCCGGCCGTCGAGGCGGCGGTCCCCGGCCTCGCAGGGCGCGTCGACCGCGACCGCGTGGCGGTCGCGGGGCACTCGTGGGGCGCGCAGAGCGCCTCGGTGCTCGCGGGCGCGCGGGTCGTCGGGGCCGACGGCACACCGGGCGAGAGCCTGGCCGACCCGCGGGTCCGCGCGGCGGTGCTGCTCAGCCTGCCGGGGACGGGCGGCGCCGACCTGAGCCCGTTCGCCGCCGAGCACTTCCCGTTCATGAGCCCCGACTTCGCCGAGCTGAAGACACCGAGCCTGGTCGTCGCGGGCGACCGCGACCAGTCGCCGCTGACGGTGCGCGGCCCCGACTGGTTCACCGACGGCTTCCGCCTCGCCCCGGGCGCCACCGACCTGCTGACCCTGTTCGGCGCCGAGCACGGGCTCGGCGGCATCCAGGGCTCCCACGACACGCGGACCACCGACGAGAACCCCGGGCGCGTGGCGCTCGTCGGGGAGGCGGGCCTCGCGTACCTCCGCACGGCGCTTGGGCTCGACGACGCGGCCTGGCCCGCCGCCGGGCGCGCCCTGGCAGCGGCGGACGAGCCGCTGGGCCGGCTCGACACGAAGTGACGGGCCGCGCCCGCGCCGGTCACTCCCCCGCCGCGGCCGCCAGGCGCTCGCGCAGCTCGACCTTGCGCACCTTGCCGCTGACGGTCATCGGGAAGGCGTCCACGATCTCGACGCGGTGCGGGACCTTGTGGCGGGCGAGGCGCTCGGCGCAGAAAGCGGCGATCTCCTCGGCGCCCGGCGGGGCGGCCGGGTCGCGGGGGATCACACAGGCGGCCACCACCTCGCCGTAGCGCTCGTCGGGCACGCCCACCACCTGCACGTCGGCGATCTTCGGATGGGTGTGCAGGAACTCCTCGATCTCCCGGGGGTAGATGTTCTCGCCACCCCTGATGATCATGTCCTTGATCCGGCCGACGATCTCCACATAGCCGTCGTCCCTGATCACCGCGAGGTCCCCGGTGTGCATCCAGCGGCTCGCGTCGAGCACCTCGGCGGTGTGGGCGGGGTCGTCCCAGTAGCCGAGCATCACGCTGTAGCCGCGGGTGCACAGCTCCCCCGCCTCGCCCCGCGGCAGGGTGGTGCCGGTCGCCGGGTCGACCACCTTGACCTCGATGTGCGGCAGCGCCCTGCCCACGGTGGCGGTGCGCCGCTCCAGGTCGTCGTCGCGCCGGGTCTGGGTGGAGACGGGCGAGGTCTCCGTCATGCCGTAGCAGATGGACACCTCGCTCATGTGCATCTCGGTGACGACCCGCTTCATCACCTCCACCGGGCAGGGCGAGCCCGCCATGATGCCGGTGCGCAGCGAGGTCAGGTCGTACGCGGCGAAGCCGGGCAGCCCGAGCTCCGCGATGAACATGGTGGGGACGCCGTACAGCGAGGTGCACCGCTCCCGCTGCACGGCGTCCAGGGTGGCGGCCGGGTCGAAGGACGGGGCGGGGATCACCAGACACGCACCGTGGGACGTGGCCGCGAGGCAGCCCATCACCATGCCGAAGCAGTGGTAGAAGGGCACCGGGACGCAGATCCGGTCGGCCGCGGTGTAGCCCACCGACTCCCCCACGAAGTAACCGTTGTTGAGGATGTTGTGGTGGGAGAGCGTGGCGCCCTTCGGGAAGCCGGTGGTGCCGGAGGTGTACTGGATGTTGATGGGGTCGTCGCAGGACAGCTCGGCCTCGCGGACGGCCAGTTCCGCGGCGGTGGCGCCGTCGGCCGCGGCCGTCAGCTCGTCCCAGCTCCGCTCCCCGATGTAGTGGACGGCGCGCAGCTCGGGGCAGTCGGGCCTGAGCTCGTCGACCATCGCCCGGTAGTCGCTGGTGCGGTGGGCCGGCGTGGCGACGAGCACCGAGACCCCGGACTGCCGCAGCACGAACGCGGCCTCGGGCGCCCGGTAGGCGGGGTTGAGGTTGACCATGACCGCGCCGACGCGTGCCGTCGCGTACTGCACGAGCACCCACTCGGGGCAGTTGACGGCCCAGATGCCCACCCGGTCGCCCTTCGCGACGCCGAGGGCGAGCAGGGCGCGGGCGAGCCGCTCGACGTCGGCGCCGAACTCCGCATACGTCCAGCGGCGGCCCGAGGCCGCGTCGACCAGCGCGGGCGAGGCGCCGTGGGCGGCGACCGCGCGGGCGAGGTTCGCGCCGATGGTGTCGCCGAGCAGCGGCGCGGTGCCGGTGCCGCGGGTGTACGAGAGCCCGGGCGCGCCGGAGTCCTCCGTCATGTCAGCTCCTCCTCCGTGTACTCGGCGCCCGGCTCGGCGCCCGCGGCGGTGCGCTCGCGCAGCTCGATGCGGCGGATCTTGCCCGAGACGGTCTTCGGCAGTTCCGCGAACTCGATGCGCCTGACCCGCTTGTAGGGGGCGAGCACCGCACGCGAGTGCGCGAACAGTGCCTTCGCCGTGTCGGGTCCCGGCTCCCAGCCCTCGGCGAGCACCACGTACGCCTTGGGCACGGCGAGCCGCAGCGGGTCGGGCGCGGGCACGACGGCGGCCTCGGCCACCGCCTCGTGTTCGAGCAGCGCGCTCTCCAGCTCGAAGGGGCTGATCTTGTAGTCGCTCGCCTTGAACACGTCGTCGCTGCGGCCCACATAGGTGAGGTAGCCGTCCGCGTCCCTGGCGGCGATGTCGCCGGTGCGGTAGTGGCCGTCCGCCATGGCCTCGGCGGTGCGCTCCCGGTCGCCGTGGTAGCCGGCCATCACGCCGACCGGGCGGTCCGCGAGGACGACGGCGATCTCGCCCTCGGCCGCGCCGGGTTCGCCGGTCACCGGGTCGAGCAGCTCGATGGCGAAGCCGGGCAGCGGTCGGCCCATCGAGCCCGCCTTGACCAGCTGTCCCGGCGAGTTGGCGACCTGGACGGCCGTCTCCGTCTGCCCGAAGCCGTCCCTGATGGTGACGCCCCACTCGCGCCGCACGGTCTCGATGACCTCGGGGTTGAGCGGCTCCCCCGCGGCGACGACCTCGCGCGGCGGGGTGCGCAGCTGGGTGAGGTCGGCCTGGATCAGCATCCGCCAGACGGTCGGCGGGGCGCAGAAGCTGGTGACGCCCGCCTCGTCCATCTCGGCCATCAGCCGCACCGGGTCGAAGCGCGTGTAGTTGTGGACGAAGACCGTGGCCTCCGCGTTCCACGGCCCGAACAGGTTGGACCAGGCGTGCTTGGCCCAGCCGGGCGAGGCGATGTTCAGGTGCACGTCGCCCGGCTTCAGCCCGATCCAGTACATCGTCGCGAGGTGGCCGACCGGATAGGAGACATGGGTGTGCTCGACGAGCTTGGGGCGCGCGGTGGTGCCCGAGGTGAAGTAGAGCATCAGCGGGTCGTCGGCGGCTGTCGGCCCGTCGGGCGCGAAGTCGTACGGCGCGGCCGCGGACTCCTCGTAGGCGAGCCAGCCCGCGGGCAGCGGATCGGCCCCGACCGCGATCCGGGTGTAGCCGCCGGGCACGCCGTCGAACTTGGCGGTGTCCGCGGCCCGTACGAGGACGTGCCGCGCGCCGCCGCGCTCCACCCGGTCGCGCAGGTCGACCGTGCCGAGCAGCGGCGTCGCGGGGATGACGACGGCCCGCAGCTTGATCGCGGCGAGCGCGGTCTCCCACAGCTCGACCTGGTTGCCGAGCATCACGACGATCCGGTCGCCCGCCCGCACGCCCACCGCGCGCAGCCAGTTGGCGACCTGGTCCGAGCGGGCGGCCAGCTCGGGGAAGGTCCGCACGGCGCGGCTGCCGTCCTCCTCGACGATGTGCAGTGCGGGCCGGTCCGCGTTGCGCGGGTCGGCGGCGATCCGGTCGAACCAGTCGAGGGCCCAGTTGAAGTGCGCGGGCCGCGGCCAGGCGAACCCGCCGTACGCGCCCGGGTAGTCCTCGCGGTGTGCCAGCAGGAAGTCGCGTGCCGCCCTGAACTGCCCGGTGGGACCGTCCGGCGCCGCGTCCCTGCCGGTGGTGCCGCCTGCCGTCATCGTGGTGCCCCTCTTCGTCGCCGGCTTCCCCGCCGGACCCTTGACCCGCATCGTGCAATCAGTGATACAGGTCTCACCACCCCCGTACGGGGGTGACGCGGAAAAGCGGCGGAAGGTGCGGGCGCGTGACGGGTGCGGGCGAGTCGCGTGAGGTCAGGTCGGCCCTGGTCGGGCTGCGCAGATCGGCGGGTCTTCCGGTCGCCTTCGGCGGGCTCCTGCACGACCCGGCGAGCCTCAGGCTCACCGAGCTGACGGGCGCGACCACGGCCGCGCTGCGCGGCCTGCGGATATCGTCGGGCCTCGGCGTCGGCGGGAAGGCGCTCGCGCTCGCGAGGCCGTGCGGGGTGGCCGACTACGCGGCGGCGCGCCACATCAGCCACGAGTACGACACGGCGGTGGCGGCCGAGGGGCTGCGCTCCGTCGTCGCGGTGCCTGTGGTCGTGGGGCGGCGGGTGCGGGGCGTGCTGTACGGGGCGCTGCGGACGCCGCTGCCGATCGGCGACCGGGTCTTCGACGCGGCGGTGGCCGCGGCGCGGGACGTGGAGCAGGCGCTCGCCGTGGGCGACGAGGCGCGCAGGCTGCTGGACCGCGCGGACGGCGCCGCGGCGGCGGGTCCTGGCGCGCCGCTGCCGCCCGGCGCGTGGGAGGAGGTGCGGGCGGCCCACGGCGAGCTGCGGGCACTCGCTCCGCGCATCGCCGACCCGGGGCTGCGCGCCGCGCTGCTCGCGGCGTGCGCCCGGCTGTCCGGGGCCGCGGGCCCGCCGCGGGGCGCGGCGGGCCGGGCGGCGCTGGCGCCGCGCGAGGTGGACGTGCTGGCGTGCGTGGCGGCGGGTGCCACCAACACGGCGGCCGCCGCGGCGCTCGGCGTGCGGCCGGAGACCGTGAAGGGGTATCTGCGCTCGGCGATGCGCAAGCTGGGCGCGCACACCAGGCTCGAAGCCGTGGTGGCGGCGCGGCGCGCGGGCCTGCTGCCCTGAGGGCGGGTCAGGCCGCCGCGCGGCCCGGCGGGTCGGCGGGCAGGAGGTGCGTGCCGGTACGGTCGGTGGCCAGGCACAGCGAGCAGATGACGCCGCCCGCCGCGCTCGCCAGCATGTCGGGGCGCTCGTACTCCTCGCCGCAGACGGTGCAGGTGTACGGGGTGCCGCTGGGGTTGCCGTCCGCGTCGGTGCGCGGCTCGGCGATGCCGTCGTCGCGGCGCCGCAGGTAGTAGCGGCCGCGGGTGGCCAGGGCCATGAGCGGAGTGGCGGCGAGGGCGACGCCCACCGCGACGAGCGGCGAGTACGGCTGGATGGCGTCGCCGAACAGGCCGAAGTAGACGGCGATCGAGCCGAGCGAGGACGCGAGGAACGACGTCAGGCCGACCGGGTTGACCGCGTAGAGCATGCCGCGCCTGAACTCCGGCTCCTTCGGGGAGAGTTTGAGCAGGTACTTGTTGACGCCGATGTCGGTGGCGACGGTGACGACCCACGCCATCGCGCAGTTGGAGTAGAAGCTCAGCAGGTTGTTGAGGAAGCTGAACATGTCGGCCTCCATCAGCACCAGCGAGAACGCCAGGTTGACCAGGACGAAGACGAGGCGGCCGGGGTAGTGCCGGGTGACGCGGGTGAAGGAGTTCGTCCACGCGAGGGATCCCGAGTACGCGTTGGTGACGTTGATCTTCACCTGGCTGAGCACGACGAGGACCAGCGCGAGCGGCACGACGAGCCAGGACGGCAGCATGCGCTCGAAGACGCCGGTGAACTGCTCGATGGGCTCCACCGCGGCGGCCGAGCCGACCGCGCCGATCACGTAGACCGCCATGAACACCCCGATGGCCTGCTTGAGCGCGCCGAAGAACACCCAGCCGGGCCCGGCGAGCAGCACGGAGGCCCACCAGGCGCGCCGGTTGGCCTCGGTGCGCGGCGGCATGAAGCGCAGGTAGTCGATCTGCTCGCCGATCTGGCCGATCAGCGAGAGGCAGGCGCCCGCGCCGAGCATCACGGCCGCTGTGCTCACCCCGCGGTGGTCGCGGCCCTCGAAGGACAGCCAGTGCGAGACGGTGGACGGCTCGGTGGCGAGCAGGAACACCAGCGGCGCCGCGATCAGCACCAGCCACAGCGGGTTGGTCCAGCTCTGCAGCTTCGCCAGCGCCTTCATCCCGTAGACCACCAGCGGGATGATGACGAGCGTGGAGACGAGGTAGCCGATCCACAGCGGCAGGTGCAGGGCGTAGCGCAGGCCCTGCGCCATGATCGAGCCCTCGGTGGCGAAGAAGATGAAGGTGAAGCTCGCGAAGACGAGCGAGGTGACGACGGAGCCGTAGTAGCCGAACCCCGCGCCGCGCGTGATCAGGTCGAGGTCGATGTTGTGGCGGGCGCCGTAGAACGCGAGGGGCAGCCCGGTGACGAAGATGATCACCGCGGCCACGCCGATGGACAGCAGCGCGTTGACCGTGCCGTGGGCGACGCCGACGCCCGCGGCGATGGAGAAGTCCGCCATGTACGCGATGCCGCCGAGCGCCGAGGCGCCGACGACCGCGGGGGTCCAGCGCCGGTACGAGCGGGGCGCGAAGCGCAGCGTGTAGTCCTCAAGGGTCTCCCCCGCGCGGGCCCCTGCGCCCCTGCCCGGCGGCGCGGGTGCCTTCGCTGCGGGTGCGTCGTCAATCGCCATGCGGTGCTCCTCGGGACGGGGGCAGGGGCGCACGGGTCCGGCGTGCGGGCGCGTCCGTCGCCCGGCACTGGCACGTCCCCGGTCAGGACGCTAGGAGCCGCGTGTTTCACGGGGCGTCACCGCGCCATGACGGAGGCGTTACGCGGGTACGCGCACGCGTTCACCTGCCGGGCCCGTGGCTCGAACAGAACGGCAGAATCGCGTCAATATCCGCCTCGGGCAGGTCAACGCACCGTCAGGGGAAGACCATGTGCGCCGCCTCGGGGCAGAGGCTCATGGGTAACGGCCGGGCGACGGGCCCGGCCGCGAACGGAGTCCCAGGAGGACACCATGGAGCTCGTCACGTCCGAGAGCGCGGCCGAGACCGCCGACCCCGACCCTGCGACCGCGGCGGCGGGGCCCGCGAACGGCGGTACGCTGTCCGGCCGTCCGCTGTACGTCCCGGTGCGTACGGGCGCGGAGGGCGGCACGCACCTGCGCTTCGCCCGCACGCCGGGCGGCGCCCGTACGGCGGTGGGCTTCACCAGCAGGAGGCTGCTCGCGGAGGCGTTCGGGGACCAGCAGCCGTGGGTGCTGCTCGCGGAGCCCGCGCTGCGCGCGCTCGCCGAGCCGCTCGGCGCGGCCGTCGTGACGGTGGACCCGCGGGCGACGGCCGCGCCCCGCACGGTGGCCTCGCCCCGCACGGCGCCGGCCCCCGCGCACCCGCGCCGGGTGCCCGTCGGCTCCTAGGTCGTGTCATCAAAGGCCCTGACCGCGGGGCCGCGCCTCTTCGCGCGCGGCCGGGCCGGGTGGCGCGTACGTCCCCCTCGGCTTCAGGACCGAGGTCGACCTGCCCTCGCTCGGCCGGGGGCTCCAGGCGGTGATCGCGGTGCGGGTGCGCCCGCCGAGC
>NZ_JBEYWC010000052.1:0-29605 GCF_040704505.1 Streptomyces sp. NPDC047002 | reverse complement strand
CTCTATTCTAGTCGTCCGGCTAGATCTCGGGCGGCCCCGCCCCCCCCGGGCGGGGGGGGGGCGCCCGCCCCCCCCCCCCCGGCCGCCCCCCCCCCCCCCCCCGGGTCCGGTTCCGGCGGATCGGCGTGAATCCCCTACGCCCGAAGCACCAGCCGCCGGGAGCGGCAGGGACCATGCGCTGCGCCGCCCGCACGGCCGGGGCCGGCGGGCGGCGCAGCGGGGGCGCGGCATGAGGGCCGCCGCGTCACGGCCGCCGCGGCCCGGGGCGCCGGGGGCCGACCGAGACCACCTCGCCGGTGACCCCGGCGGCCCGGGGGGAGGCGAGGAAGGCGACGGCCGCCGCCACCTCGGCGCGGTTGCGCGCGGTCTCCGCCTCGGTGGGCGCGTTCAGATGGCCGGGCGAGACCGCGTTCACCGTGATGCCGTCGCCCGCGCACGCCTCGGCGAGCGCCAGGGTCAGGCCGACGAGGCCGTGCTTGGCCGCGGAGACATGGACGCGGTCCGGGTCGCCGCGCAGCGCGTTGCCGCCGATGATGTTCACGATCCGGCCGCGGCCCGACGCCCGCAGGGCGGGCAGCGCGGCCCGCACGCAGCGGAACGCGCCGTCCAGCGTGATGTCGAGGGCGCGCCGCCAGTCGTCGAAGGTCAGCTCGGCAGCCGGGATCCTGGTGCGCACGGCGGCGTTGTTCACCAGCACCCGCAGCGGCCCGAGTTCGGCGGCCCGCGCCATCAGCCGCTCGACCTGCGCCGGGTCGGTGACGTCCGCGGCCACCGCGCGCGCGGGCACCCCGTACGCCTCGGCCTCCTTCGCCACGGCCTCGGCGGCGGCCAGGTCGGCGCGGGTGTTGACCACCACGGCGTGGCCGGCCTCCGCGAGCGCGAGCGCCATCGCGCGGCCCAGGTTGCGCCCGGCCCCGGTGACCACGGCCACCCCGCGCGCGGTGTCCTCCGTCATGCCGCGCCTCCCGCCGTGCGCCGTACGAGGTCGCCGAAGTCGGCAAGGTCCTCCGCGGCCCAGCAGGTGTCGAGCAGCGAGCGTGCGGGCCCTGCGCCGAGCCGGGGCGCGGCGACGTCGAGGAACTTGGCGGCGAGGTCGGCGTCGGTCATCGGGTTGCCCGGGGTGCCCTTGTTGTCGGTGACGGTCCCGCTGAGCACCCGGCCCGAGCGGAGGGTGACGCTCACCTCGGCGCCGCGCTTGCCGATGTTCTCGTCCGCGACCACCTCCACCCGCTCCGCGACCTGGGCCGTACGGGGGTCGGCGGCGCCCTCGTCGGTGAAGTGCTCAAGGGCGGGGCGGGGCGCGGTGAGCGCGACCGCCGCGCCGTGGGTGAGGCTGAACTTGGCGTCGAGGCCGGTGCGCGGGCGCACCTTGCCGGTGACGGTCGCCGCGTACGGATGCACCCGCGCCCGCACGGAGGCCACCTCGTCGGCAGTGAACCCGTGGCGTTCCCGCAGCGCGAGCAGCGCGTCCAGGGTGGGGTGGGTGAGCGAGCCGCTGGGGTACGCCTTGTAGCCGTTGGCCTTCAGGTGCCAGCGGCTGCCGAGCCCTTCGGTGAGGGGCGCGGTGGTGGGTGCGGGGGCCAGCACGGCGAGGAAGCCGCGGGGGCCCTCGATGATGGTGGGCGCCGAGGTGAAGCCCTCGTCGGCGAGTACCGCGGCGAGCAGGCCGTCCATCGCGGCCTTCCCCGGGTGCAGCGCCTTGCAGTCGGTGCCGTACACCTCCTTGAGTCCTGCGGCCTGGGTGCCGGCGCAGCCGAGGGCGTGGGCGGTCTGCCCGGGGGTGAGGCCGAGGAGCCTGGCGCCGCAGGCCGCGGCGCCGAGGTGGCCGGTGGTGCCGGTGACGTGCCAGCCGGCCTCGTAGTGCCCCGGGCCCGCCGCGATGCCGACCCTGGCCTCCGTCTCGAACCCGGCGACGAACGCGGTGAGCGCCGCCGCGCCGCTCACCGCGTACTGCTCGCCGAGCGCGAAGACCACGGGCCAGACCGGGGCGCTGCCGTGCACGGTGGTGTCGCCAGGGTTGAACGTGTCGTCGTAGTCCTGGAGATGGGAGGCGAAGCCGGACAGCAGGGCGGCGAACGGTGCGGTGGCGCGCTCGGCGCGGCCGACGACCGTGGCGGTGCCGCCGGGCGCGAGGCGCCGCGAGGCGCGCTGGAGCGCGTCGGTCGGCGGCTCGCCCGCGCCGGCGAGCGCCGCAGCGAGCCAGTCGACGAGGGCGCGCTTGGCCTCGTGGACGACGGCGCCGGGGAGGGCGGCCAGGTCGAGCCCCGCGGTGAAGGCGGCGAGCCGCGCGGTCGCGCCCGGCGCGGCGGCCGCCGCGGGGTCCGTGGTCGCCGCGGGGTCCGTGCCCCCAGGGGTGTCCGTGTTCGCCGGGGTGTCCGTGGTCATTTCTGCACCAGTCCGAGTTCGTCGACGAGCTTCTTCAACTGAGCCTGCTGTTCCTCGATGAGCTGCTTGAACTGAGCGGCGTCGAGGAACCTGGTGATGTCCCCGTTCTGCCGCGCATACCTCTGCCACTGCGGTGTCCTCACGAGCCGGCCGAACTCCTTCTGGTAGTACGCCAGGGCCTTCTGCGGCATGTCGGGCGGGCCGACGAAGCCGCGGAACTCCTCGGGGAGCCCCGCGACGCTGAAGCCCTGCTCCTTGAGCGTCGTCACCTTCGGGAAAGCGGCGACGCGCCGGTCGCCGACGACGGCGACGATCCTGATGTGGCCCGCCTTCACCTGCTCGGAGAAGTCGTTGGTCGCACCGATCATCAGCTGGGCGTCGCCGCGCAGCAGCGCGGCGATCCGCTGGCCGCTGTCGCTGAAGGTGAGGTACTTCCACTTGGCGCCCGTCCTGGCCTGGAGGGCCTTGCCCGTGAGGGAGTCGGTCGCCGTCACCGAACCGCCGACCTGCACGAGCTTGTCGGGCTGCCGCTTCGCCGCCTCGACCAGGTCCTTGGCGCTGCGGTACGGGGACTTGGCGGGGACGGCGAGCAGCTGCGGCTCGGTGAGCACCCCGGCGATCGGCTGGGTCTCGTCGACGGAGACGGAGGCGCCGTCCAGGGTGAGCGGGGTGACCAGCCAGGTCGGGGTGACCGCGGCGATGCTGTCCGGCCGCCCCTTCCTGCCGATCAGGTACGACATGGCGCCGATGCCCGAGCCCTCCGGCTGGTTGCGCACCGGCCAGTTGGCCTTGATCAGTTCGGTCTGCTGCATCAGCTTGACCACTTGGCGGGCGAAGACGTCGCTGCCGCCGCCGGGACCGGTGTGCACCACGACCTCGGTCCTGCCTGGCACCCCCGCCGAGGACATGCCGCCGCGTTGCAGCCCGCATCCCGTCAGGGCGAGCGCGGCGGCGGCCGTCGCCGCGAGACACCGGGTACCTCTCCGCATGGCTTGCTCTCCTCTCCCGTACCGGGGCCCCGCCCGCCGTCCCGCGGGTGGGGCCCCTGGTTCACGGGGCGTTGGTCGGTTCAGTGGTACCGGTGGACTCGGGCTCGCCCCCGGCCGGGGCCGCGGGCTCCCCGGCCGGGGGCACGGGGGCCTTGGGCAGGGCCGCGCGCCTGCGGCGGCCGGTCACGAGCAGGCCCACGACGGCCACAGCGGCGATCCCGAGGACGGTCGCGGAGATCGGACGCTCCACGAAGATGGCCGGGTTGTCGTCGGAGAGCACGAGCGACTGCCTGATCGCGTTCTCCGCCATGGGCCCGAGCACGAAGGCCATCAGCATGGGCGCCGCCGGGATCCCCACCTTGCGGAAGAGATAGCCGAGCAGCCCGAAGCCCGTCAGCATGAAGACGTCGAGCATGGAGCTGCGGACGCTGTAGACGCCGACCACGGCGAGCACCAGGATCGCCGGGTACAGCACCCAGTAGGGGATCTTCAGGATCTTCACCCAGACCGGGATCATCGGCAGGTTGAGGATCAGCAGCGCCACGTTGCCGATGTAGAGGCTGGCGATCACCGGCCAGCCGATCTCCGGGTGCTGGGTGAACAGCAGCGGCCCCGGCTGGAGTCCGTACAGCAGCAGCGCCGCGAGCATGACGGCGGTGCTCGCCGTGCCGGGGAGCCCCAGGCTGAGCAGCGGGATCATCGCGCCGCCCGACTCGGAGTTGTTGGCGGCCTCGGGTGCGGCGACGCCCTCGATGGCGCCCTTGCCGAAGCGCTCCGGCGTCTTCGAGGTGCGCTTGGCGAGGGTGTACGAGAGGAACGACGCCACGGTGGAGCCGCCGCCCGGCAGGGCGCCCACGACGAAGCCGAGCAGGGAGCCCTGCGCGATGGCGCCCCGGCTGGCGCGCAGGTCGGCCCTGGTGGGCAGCAGTTCGCGCATTTTGCGGGGGACGGTGAACAGCGGGCGGCCCATCTTCGTCTCGACGTTGATCAGCACTTCCCCGACCGCGAAGAGGCCCACGCTGAGGGTGATGAACTCGATCCCGTCCGAAAGGCCCGTGCTGCCGAAGGTGAAGCGGGTCTGCCCGGAGAAGATGTCGACGCCGACCGTGGAGAGCAGCAGCCCGAGCGCCATCGAGAGGAAGCCCTTCAGCGGCGATGCGCCCGCCATCATGATCACCAGCAGCAGGGCGAACGCCATCAGCGCGGCGTACTCGGGCGGCCCGAAGTCCACGGCGAGCTCGGCCACGAGCGGCGCCGCGAAGGTCAGCGCGAGCACGCCGAAGGTGCTCGCGACGAACCCCGAGATGGCGGACATGCCCATGGCGGGTCCTGCCCGGCCTTTCCTGGCGAGCTGGTGCCCGTCGATGCAGAGCACCACGGAGGACGGCTCGGTCGGGATGTTCAGCAGGATCGCGGTGGTGGAGCCCGCGAACTTCGCCCCGTGGTAGATGCCCGCCATCAGGATGAGGCCGGTCGCCGGCGGCAGGCTGGTGGTGAGCGGCAGCAGGATGGCGAGCGTGGCGGGCGGCCCGAGGCCGGGGAGTATGCCGACCAGGGTGCCGATCACCACGCCGACCGCGACCCAGAAGAGGTTGAGCGGGCTGAACGCGGCTCCGAAGCCGTCGAACAGGTTCTGAAGTGATCCCATGTGTCTCGTTCCTTCTCCGGTCTTCGGGATGCGCGGAGGCCGTGCGGTACGCCGCGGCTGCGGCGTGCCGTCGTGGCCCCCGCGGGCCCGTGGACGTGCGCGGCGGCGGCTACGCGCCGCCGAACAGGGAGCCGGTGGGGAGTTCGACGCCCAGCAGGTAGGCGAAGACCGCGTACACGGCGAGCGGGATGAGGACGACGGCGAGCAGGGCGCGCGGGACGCGCGTCCGCTCGACGGTGAACAGCAGGTACGCCACGAGCAGGCCCATGGCGGCGAGGAAGCCGAGCAGTTGGAGCAGCGAGACGCCGGCCGTGAAGCCGATCCACACCCGCCCGGCGCGCAGCATCCTGCGCGGGTCGAATCCGTCGGCGGCCCCGGCGGGCCCGTCCTCCCGCGGGCCCTCCCCCGCGGGCGGCGCGGTGGCCGGCCCGCGCAGCGCGTGCAGCAGGTTCACCGCCACGAGCAGGACGCCGAGCACCACGAGCGCGGCGGCCGAGAGGTCGGGGAAGAAGCCGGGGCCCGGCTCCCCGTGCTCCCCGAACATGTGCAGGCCCGCCCCCTCGACCAGCGCGAAGACGCCCAGCGCGGCCGCACACAGTCCCGTCCCGATCTGAGCTTTGTACACGGCGCCCTCCGTGTTTTGTGGTGGCCGGGGGACGCCCCGGCCATGGGTCGTGGGGGCCGGGCGCGGCCATGGACGCCGCGGGCCCGGCCCGGGGTCCTCACCAGCCGGCACCGAGCGCGAGGTCGCGCGACCCCTCGTCCACGGCGGGTGCCATCAGCGCGAACATGCCGCGCCTGCCCTCGAACGGCAGCACGGACGAGGTGAATCCGTTGCGCGCGAGCACGGCCGCCTCGACCGCGTCGGCCGCGGCCTTGCCGATCCGCACGGCGCCCGCGGGGGTGGGATCGGCCGCGGCGAGCCCCGCGGCCTGGGTGGCGGCGAGCCCGAAGGCGTGGCGGAGTTCCGCTGCGCCGAGCCCGAGGAGGCGGCAGGCGGCGGCCGTCGCGCCCACGGTCCCCGCCGCGCCGGCGGCCGACCAGCCGGGCGCGGGGTGCGCGGCGCCGAGCACGGCCGCGATGGCGCGGGCGACCTCACGGCCGACGGCCACGGCCGCGGTGAGCTCCGCCGCCTCGGGGCCGCCGCCCGCCCCGGGGGGCGGCGCGAGCACGGCCGCCGCCGCGCACACCGCGATCCACTCGGGCCACGGCCCGGTGCCGAGGGCCGCCGCGGTGCCGTGCACCCAGGCGGCCCCTGCGGGCCCCGCGGACGCCGCCGCGGCGACCCCGGCGGTCCCGGCGGCGTCCGCGGTGTCGTACGGATCCGGCCCGGGCCCCGCGAGCACGCGCCTCAGTGCGTGTACGGTCGCGGTCCCCGCGCCCGCCGCCGCGGCGGCGCGGAACACCGACACCTCGGCGGCGGCCCGCTCCAGGGCCTCCCGCGAAGGCTCCGCCGTACGGACGAAGTCCACGGCCTCATCGGTGGCGCTCAACGGTCACCCTCCTCTGCGTCCGAGCCGACGGCCCCGGCGGACCCGGTACGGCCGGCTGCTCCGGTGGGGCGGATCGCGGCGAGGAGGTCCTGCGGGCCCGCGGCGGCCTCCAGGCCGTCCACCGCGCGCCGGATCGCCTCGGCCGCGTGCGGGCCGAGCACGGGGTCCGTGAGGGCGGCCACCTTGGCGAACAACTCCTCGTCCGTCAGCGGGCGTTCGAGGCTGCCGCGGGCGTGCGGGATGTGCACGGTGACCGGGTCGCCTCCGCTGCGCTCGACGGTGATCGTGGCGGCGTCGCGCGCGCAGTCGTCGCTCGGCCGCAGTGTGATCAGCGCGCGCAGCCGCGCCGCGTCGGGGGCGACGGCCCGCTCGTCGGCGAACTGCGGCAGGCCGACCCGGCCGTCGAGCAGCCCCACGGCCGCCGCGTGCCGGGCGCTGAACCTGGCCTGGAGTCCGTCGGCCGGCTGCTCCCTGCCCATCAGCTCGGGCACCAGCGGATGGCAGACGAGCTCCACCGCGGTGATGGCCGACGGGTCGGCGAGCTCGGCCGAGGCGGCGACCGCCGCGTCGATCGCGGGGTGGGCCACGATCCCGCAGGGGTACGGCTTGAACGCGTTGCGCTCCAACTCCCAGGTGCCGTCGAGGGCCTGGGTGAGCCAGCCCTCGTCGACGGCATCGCTGAACACCGGCAGGACACCGGCGCCGCCCAGCGCGTCGTGGGGCGCGGCGACCCCGGCGGCGGCGAGCCGCGCCGCCAGCAGCCCGTTCGCCGCGGCCTTGCCCGGGTGGTACGGCTTGGTCATGGAGCCGAACGCCTCGCGGTGGCCGAGGACCATGTCGCCCGCGAGGGCGAGCGCGGCCCCGGTGGCCGCGGCGTCGAGCCCGAGGAGCAGGGAGGCGGCGACCGCGGCGCCGAACACCCCGCAGGTGCCGGTGATGTGCCAGCCGCGGTCGTAGTGGCTCGGCGAGATCGCGTTGCCGATCCGCAGCTGCGCCTCACAGCCGAGCGCGAACGCCGACAGGTAGCGCACACCGGGTGCGTCGATTTCCGGCCAGAGCGCCAGCACCGTGGCCATGGTGGCGGCGCCGGGGTGGATCACGGTCGCCAGGTGGGTGTCGTCGAAGTCGTCGAAGTGCGCGGCGGTGCCCGCGATCACGGCCCCCCAGTGCGCGTCGACGGTCTCGCTCCGGCCCGGCACGGCGGTGTCGCCCACCGCGCCGAGGTCCCGCGCAGCGGCCAGCGCGGCGTCCACGGCGGGGCTGTGGGCCGCGCCGACCGCGGTGCCGAGGACATTGAGGAGACTGCGCCGTGCGGCGGCCGCCACCGCGGGTGGCAGCGGCGCCGCGTGCGCGTCGATGAGCCGGCGGCAGAACACGTCGTGCGCCGGGCGTGTGGTGGTTCCCAGAGGCATGCCGGGACGCTAAGGGCCGACCCGTGGCCGAAACAACGACAGCGCACGCTGCAATCATTGCGGTGGCCGCAACGGTTCGCCGAGCTCCTTCCCGTGGCTCCTCGCGATGCCCGCCAGGGTGCGGACGCTCTCGTGGACGGCGCTCGTGCGCTGGTAGGCGAGGAAGATCGTGCGCCCCGCCGACGAGGGGTCCGTGATCGGCAGCCGCGCCACCCGCGGGTGCTGGTGGTTGTCCATGCCCTCGGGCACCACCGAGACCCCGATGCCCGCGCCCACCATGGACTCCACGACGAACAGGTCGTTGCCCTCGACGGTGATGCGGGGCACGAACCCGGCGCGCGCGCAGGCGTTCACCATGTGCGTACGGCTGCTCGACCCCAGCTCCATGGCGATGAACGGCCGGTCCCGCACCTCGGCGAGACCCACCTCACCGCGGCCGACGAGCGGGTCGCCCGCGGGCACCGTCAGCAGCAGCGACTCGGTGAACAGCGGCTCGACGACGATGTCGGTCTCGGTCGGCGAGAGCGAGGTGAACGCGACGTCGGCCTCGCCGCGCAGCAGCGCGGAGACCACATTGGTCGCCGAGCTCTGCCAGCAGCGGAACCGCAGCTCCGGGTGGGCGCCGAGGAGTTCGGCGAGCACGTCGGGGACGAAGCCGAGCCCGAGGGAGTAGGTGTGCGCGATCCGCAGCCTGCGGTGCGGCACCCCGGACTCGGCCCGCGTGGTGTCCACGGCGTCCAGCCTGGCCCGCAGCACCGCCTGCGCCTCGCGCACCAGCACGTGCCCGCTGTGCAGCATGCGCACCCGGCGCCCCGACTGCTCGATCAGGGCCACCCCGAGCTTCCGCTCCAGCGCGCGCACGGTGCGCTGCACGGTGGCCGCACTCACCCCCAGCTCGGCCGCCGCGTGCCCGAAGTGCTCGTTTTTGCTGAAGACCAGGAACATCTCGAAGTCGGCGAAGGTGATGTCCCCTGCGTACCCCACGTCCATGTCCGCGATTATGGGCGCGCCCCCGGGCCCCCGGGCAGGGGCCGGCCTGCCGCTGCCTCCCCCGCGGGCGCGCCTGCCGCCGCGGGCTCCAGATACCCCTCGCCGATCAGCAGGCGGATGGACTCGGGGGTGCGGTCCCTGAGCGCGACCGGGTCCTCGTCCACCAGCTGCGCGATCGCGTCGAGGATGCGGCCCGCGGTCAGGGTGCCGTCGCAGACGCCGGCGAAGCCGGCACCGACCGTGTCGACCTCCGTCGCCCTGCGCATGCCGCGGTGCTGGCGCAGCACCACGTGCTCGGGGTCCTCGGCGCCCGGCAGCCCCACCTGCTCCTGCACGACCTCGGGCGCGAGCGTGAAGCGGTCGGCGAGCAGCGCCGCGTCGTCGTGCGTGCGCAGGTAGTCCTGGCGGGCGAAGTGGGCCCGCACGGTCTCGCCGAGCGGCTGCTCCACGGGGTGCGGCCAGTCCTCCACGACGACCGAGGGGCGGTCGGACGCGGCCTTGCGCAGCGTGATCCAGCCGAAGCCGACCGCGCGGGTCCTCCTGCGGTCGAACTCGTCGAGCCAGGCCCCGTAAAGACGCTCGTACCGCTCGGGGTCGGGGCCGCCGTGCTCCCCGCTGTCGCGCAGCCACAGCTCCGCGTACTGGGTGACGTCCTGGACCTCGCGCTGCACGATCCAGGCGTCGCAGCCCTGCGGCACCCAGGAGCGCAGCCGGTCCTGCCACTCCTCGCCCTCGACGTGCTCCCAATTGGCGAGGAAGTGGGCGAAGCCGCCCTCCGCGAGGTGGTCGCCCGCCTGCCGCACCAGCGTGCGGCAGAGGTCGTCGCCCGCCATCCCGCCGTCCCTGTACGTGCGCCGCGCGGCGTCCCCCTCGGGGCCCACGGGCGAGATCACGAACGGCGGGTTCGACACGATCAGGTCGAACGCACGATCGCCCACCGGCTCGAACAGCGAGCCTTCGAGCAGCTCGGCGCCGGCCGCCCCGGAGAGCGCGAGCGTGAGCCCCGCGAACTCCAGGGCCCGCGGATTGAGGTCGGTCGCCGTGACCCTGCCCGCGTGCTGCGAGGCGTGCAGCGCCTGGATGCCCGAGCCCGTGCCGAGGTCGAGGGCCGTGCCGGCCCGCGCGCGGACCGTGAGCCCCGCGAGGGTGGTCGACGCGCCGCCGACGCCCAGCACGACGCCCGCGCCTCGCCCGCTCGCGCCCGCGGCGCCGCCGACCGCGCAGCCCAGGTCGGAGACGATGAACCAGTCCTGCCCCTCGGGCCCGCCGTACGGCCGGACGTCGACCGTCGCCCGCACGGCCCCGCCGTCCGCCTCGGCGAGCCAGCCGTCGGCCAGCGCGTCCGCGAACGGCAGCGCCGCCGCCGCGCGCTCCGCGGGCACGGCGCGCTGGAGCAGGAACAGCCGCACCAGCGTGTCGAGCCGGGACGCGCCGCCGGTGGCGCGCAGCGCGGGCACGGTCTCGCTGCGCGCGAGCGCCGCGTAGGCGGGCGCGCCGAGCAGGTCGAGCAGGCCGTCGGCGGTGAACTCCGCGGCGAGCAGGGCTTCGCGGAGCCGGGCCGCGCGGTCGGGTGCGGGAAGACTGGTGGTACTCACCCCCACATTGTGACGGGCGCCACTGACAGCGCCCGGCACCGGCCCGCCCGGCCTACGAAGCCGAGGCGGATGCGGCCCCCGAGGGGGCGCCCTTCTTGCAGCCGGGCTGCTTGGCCATGGCCTTGCCGAGGTCGCCCGACTGGAGCTTGCGCAGCGCGGAGTCGCCGCTCGACCCGATCTTGCCGAGCTGCGTCGAGACGTCGCCGAGCTGCTGCGCGAACTTCGCCTGGTCCTTGGTGTCCAGCGCGTCGACCTGCTTCTGGAGCGCCGCGTACGCGCCCGCGGTCGCGTTGAGCTCGCTGACCGCGTCCTTCTGGGTCTTCTCGCCGTCGTCCACGGGCGGCGCGCCCGCCGACTTCACCGCGGAGGCCAGCGCCCGGTAGGCCTTGGCGTTGGTCCCGAAGGCCGCCGAGTCCACCTTCTTGACGTCCTCGGGGGAGCTCGCCGTGGAGGTGGCCTTCACGATGGACTCGTTGGCGTCGGAGATGGCCTGCCGCTGCGGCTGCACCTTGTCGCAGAAGCCCTTGGCCCAGTCGTTCACCTTGCCGTCGTTGTTGCCGCACCCGGACAGCGCCAGGAGCACCACCGCACCACCGGACAGCGTGGCCGCAAGCTTCTTCTTCACCGATCGGTCCCT
This sequence comes from Streptomyces sp. NPDC047002, assembly GCF_040704505.1. Lineage (NCBI taxonomy): Bacteria > Bacillati > Actinomycetota > Actinomycetes > Kitasatosporales > Streptomycetaceae > Streptomyces > Streptomyces sp. NPDC047002. Next base: position 18,456 of record NZ_JBEYWC010000052.1, on the reverse strand, counting down.
TCCGAGGCTCTCGGCCCCGGAACATACACGCCGCTCACCCCGCGTCAGCACCGAAGCGGACCACTCCGCACCGGTTTGACTGGTTTTGCACCACACGAGAGACACCTCACGCTACCGACGAGTACGAGCGCCCGGGCGGGCAGGAGGGACGGGTACGGACGCGGCGCAGGACACGGGGGACGGGTACGGACGCGGCGCAGGACAGGAGCGACGGGCGCGGGCGCGGCGCCGGACATGAGAAAAGAGGCCCTGGTCACAGGACCTCTCCCCGGCGCGCCGCGCCCTCAGGCCAGCGGCACCGCCGACGCGGTCGGCCAGCTCATCCTGATCACGCCGCCCTCGGCGCCCGAGGTGACCTTCACGTCGTCGACGAGCCCGCTGATCACCGCGAGCCCCATCTCGTCCTCGCCCTCGCCGCTGTCGGCAGCGGGCCCGTCCGCACCGGATCCCGCCCCGGACGCACCGGACCCCGGCACCCCGTCACCGACCTCGATGGAGAAGGTCTTCTCCTCCTCGGTCAGCGCCACCATCACGGGGGAGGTGACGCCATGGCTGCGGTGCAGCCCCACGGCACGGCTGCACGCCTCGCCCACGGCCAGCCTGACCTCGTCGAGGACGGCCTCGTCGACTCCGGCACGCCGCGCCACGGCAGCGGCCACCAGACGGGCCGTTCTGACATGTTCCGGCTGGGCGCTGAAGCGGAGTTCAACGGTGGCCATGCGGATCCCCCTCGGACGTACGAGCGTGCACTCTCCACCACTTCCACGAGCCTGCGAACGCGGGACCCGGGCAGACGCGCCCGGCTCCCCCGTCCAATCCTCCGGAAGCCGCTGCCGACGTCAGTCGGTGGCGGCCACGGCCTCGTCCACCGTGGTGTGGATCGGGAACACCTTGGTGAGGCCCGTGATCCGGAAGATCTTGAGAATGCGCTCCTGGTTGCAGACGAGACGCAGCGAGCCCTCGTGCGCGCGCACCCTCTTCAGGCCGCCCACGAGCACGCCGAGCCCGGTCGAGTCGAGGAAGTCCACGCCCTCCATGTCGACGACCAGGTGGTAGCTGCCGTCGTTCACCAACTCCACCAACTGCTCGCGCAGCTTGGGCGCGGTATACACATCAATCTCGCCACCGACCTCGACGACCGTGCGGTCGCCTCCTGGGCCGGACACGTTGCGAGTCGACAGGGACAGGTCCACGGATCCTCCAGCACCTTGCTATCGAGCGGTCGCCCCTCGGGTCTCCCCGACGGAGCCAGGGGACGTATCGCCAGCCGCGATGGCATTCAATCACTTACCAGCAGCCATGCACGACGCCTTGGGGCCATTGTCCCGCACGCCAGTGACACACTCGATGCCGATGGCCAGGAATCACCACCCCAGTGGACCCGCCCGGAGCGGGGAAGACCGCCCCACGCCGGACGCGGTCCTCGACCGGCTCGCCGCCGCGGCGGGCCGGGCTGCGCGCATCACCCATACGGAGCACCTGCCCCCGCGACCGGGACGTCATGCGGTCTGGCCCGATCGCATTCGCAGCGAGGTCGTCGCGGCGATCCAGGCGGCCGGGATCGGCCATCCGTGGGCCCACCAGGCCGAGGCGGCCGAGCACGCGCTCGACGGCGAGTCCGTGGTGATCGCCACCGGCACGGCGTCCGGCAAGTCACTCGCCTACCTCGCACCCGTCCTGACCACCCTCCTCGACGGCTCGGAAGCGCCGAACGGCCGGGGCGCCACCGCCCTGTACCTGGCGCCCACCAAGGCGCTCGCCGCCGACCAGCGCCGCGCCGTGCGCGAGCTGGCGGCGCCGCTCGGCACGGCCGTGCGCCCCGCCGTGTACGACGGCGACACCCCCGTCGAGGAGCGCGAGTGGGTGCGCCAGTACGCGAACTACGTCCTGACCAACCCGGACATGCTGCACCGCGGGATCCTCCCGTCCCACCCGCGCTGGTCCTCCTTCCTGCGCGCCCTGCGCTACGTCGTGATCGACGAGTGCCACACCTACCGCGGCGTCTTCGGCTCGCACGTCGCCCAGGTGCTGCGGCGGCTGCGCCGCGTGTGCGCGCGCTACGGAGCGCACCCGGTCTTCCTGCTCGCCTCGGCCACCGCGGCCGACCCCGCGCTCGCCGCGGGCCGCCTCACCGGCCTGACCGTGCGCGAGGTCGCCGACGACGCCTCACCGCGGGGCGAGGTCGTCTTCGCCCTGTGGGAGCCCCCGCTCACCGACCTGCACGGCGAGAAGGGCGCGCCCGTGCGCCGCACCGCCACCGCGGAGACCGCCGACCTCCTCACCGACCTGACCGTGCAGGGCGTCCGCACCGTCGCCTTCGTACGCTCCCGGCGCGGCGCCGAGCTGATCTCCGTCATCGCCAAGGAGCGCCTGGCCGAGGTCGACCGCTCCCTGCCCGGCCGGGTCGCCGCCTACCGGGGCGGCTACCTGCCCGAGGAGCGCCGCGCCCTTGAGGCGGCCCTGCACTCGGGCGAGCTCCTCGGCCTCGCCGCCACCACCGCCCTCGAACTCGGCATCGACGTCTCCGGCCTCGACGCCGTCCTGATCACCGGCTACCCGGGCACCCGCGCCTCCCTGTGGCAGCAGGCGGGCCGCGCGGGACGGTCGGGGCAGGGCGCCCTCGCCGTGCTGGTGGCCAGGGACGACCCGCTCGACACCTTCCTCGTCCACCATCCTGAGGCGCTGTTCAGGCAGCCCGTCGAGTCGACCGTCCTCGACCCTGACAACCCGTACGTGCTCGCCCCCCACCTGTGCGCGGCCGCCGCCGAACTGCCCCTCACGGAGGACGACCTGCCGCTGTTCGGCCCGGCGACGGCGAAGCTGCTGCCGCAGCTGGAGTCGGCCGCGCTGCTGCGCCGCCGCTCCTCCGGCTGGTACTGGACGCAGCGCAGGCGCGCGGCCGACCTCGCGGACATCCGCGGCGGGGGCGGCAGCCCCGTCCAGGTCGTGGAGGCCGGCACGGGACGGCTGCTCGGCACGGTCGACGAGGCCGCGGCCCACACCGCCGTGCACGACGGCGCGGTCCACCTCCACCAGGGCCGCACGTACCTGGTGAAGCACCTGGACCTGGCCGACTCCGTCGCCCTGGTCGAGCAGGCCGACCCGCCGTACTCGACGACGGCACGCGACACCACCGCGATCTCCGTGCTGGAGACCGAGACCGAGGTCCCGTGGGGCGGCGGGCGCCTCTGCTACGGCTCCGTCGAGGTCACCAACCAGGTCGTCTCCTTCCTCAGACGCCGTCTGATCACCGGCGAGGTGCTCGGCGAGAGCAAGCTCGACCTGCCGCCGCGCACGCTGCGCACCCGCGCCGTGTGGTGGACGGTCACCGAGGACCAGCTCGACGCCGCCCGCGTCAACCCCGAGCAGCTCGGCGGCGCCCTGCACGCCGCGGAACACGCCTCCATCGGGCTCCTCCCTCTCTTCGCCACCTGCGACCGCTGGGACATCGGCGGCGTCTCGATCCCGCTCCACCCGGACACGCTGCTGCCCACGGTCTTCGTCTACGACGGCCACCCGGGCGGCGCGGGCTTCGCCGAGCGCGCCTTCCACACGGCCCGCGCCTGGCTGACCGCCACCCGCGAGGTCATCGCCTCCTGCGAGTGCGAGGCCGGCTGCCCGTCCTGCATCCAGTCGCCCAAGTGCGGCAACGGCAACGACCCCCTGCACAAGCGCGCCGCGGTCCGCCTCCTCACAGAACTCCTCAAACACGCCCCCGAGACCCCCGAGGTCTCCGCGGTCCCCGAAACTCCCGAGGACTCCGCGGCCGTCCCTACGGGCCCTGCAGGCCCCGGGGACCCCGCGCAGCCCGTGGGCGCCCCGGCCTCCCACGAAGCCCCTCGGGTCCCCGCTCCGTCCCAGGAGCCTCCGCCCTCGACCCCACCGGTCACGGCCCCGCAGGCCCCGCAGGCCCCGCGTGCCCTGCGTGCCCCGCGGACTCCGGCCCCGCAGGCTTCGGCTCCGCCGCCCCCGCAGGCCCCTGACCCGCAGGTGCCGGGACCACCGGCCTAGGGTCCGCCCCCGGCCCGCCGCCCACGGCACCGGGCGCCGAGGCACCCCCGGTCCCCGGGCCCGCTGCCGGGGCGAGCGGGGTGCCGGGGCCCGCGCGGGCTCTGACATGGGGGGCGTACGGACCGACCCTGGCGACCGCCGTCACCTCCGCGACCGGCCCCTCCACCGCGCACGCCGCAAGCCGGGTGGCCTGGGCCGCCGCGACCCGTTCCGCCAGGCGGCAGGCGGACGCGGCGCCGTACGGTGCCGCGTCGGCCGCTGCCAGCGCCGCGAGATCGGCGGCGGCCCCGGCGCGGTGCCGCGCCGCCACCGCCTGGCCGAGCGCGAGCAGCACCCCGAACAGCGCGCAGAGCGCGCAGGCCAGCACGGCAGCCACCACGGTCGCCGCACCGCGGTCCCCCGCCGGGCCACGGGCAGGCGCCGGCCGGGGCCGGCGCCCCGCGCGGCCGTGCGGGCTCATGCGCCGCCCCCCGCCGGCGCTCCGGCGGCGGGCGCCGCGTCCTCGGCGGAGGCCACCGCCCGGGCGGTCAGCGTCAGCGCGAGCGCGCCGGGCCCCGGCGTGGGCGCCGACACCCGCACGGTCCACAGGTCGCCCGTCTTGGCGAGCCTGACCTCGGCGCCCTTCGGGGCCGCCGAGCGCGCCGCGTCGAGCGCCGCGGCCCGCGGCTCGGACCGGGCGGCCGCCCGCGCCCCGGCCCGCGCGGCGTCCACGCACTGGATCTGGGCGGCCGCCGCCGCAAGACCCCACACCAGTGCCATCGAGAAGACCACGAGCCCGGGGACGGTCACCGCCGCCTCCGCCGTGACATAGCCGCGGTCAGAACGTCGCATGGAGCGCCCGCCCGATCAGCGACTGCAGAGCGCTCTGCACCGTGGTCCCCGTGACCACCTTGTAGAGCACCGCGGCGAAGGCGCACGCGGCGATCGTGCCCATCGCGTACTCCGCCGTGGTCATGCCCGCGTCCGAGCGGGGGCGCCGTGCCCACACCGCCCTGAGCCGCGAGGCCGCCGCGTGCGCGAGCGCCCTCGTGCCGCCCGTACCCATCATGCCGTTTCTTCCCATGTCCCTTGCCTTTCGCCTTGTGCGGCGTCGCCGCTGTCGTGGATTCGTTCGGCAACTGCCGTGGTGTGTTCGTCCCGTACGCACGCCCGAGCCGCGCGCGGCCCTCAGCGCCCGCCCAGGAGCCCGGTGGCCAGGCCGAGCACCACAGGGGCCACGCCCGTGGCGAGGAACGCGGGCAGGAAGCACAGGCCGACCGGCCCTGTGATCAGCACCTGGGCGCGCTGGGCCCTGGCCGTGGCCCTCCTCGACCGCTCGGCCCGCAGGCCCTGTGCCAGCCGGGCCAGCGGTTCTGCGGCCGGGGCGCCGGTGGAGCAGGCGCGCTCCAGGCAGCGGGCGAGCCCCGCCGCGCCCGGTATTCCGCCGAACCTCCCCCAGGCGACGGCGGGTTCGCCGCCGAGCTGGATCTCGGCCGCCGCACCGGCCAGCAGGTCGCCCACCGGCCCGCCGAGCGAGGTCCCGACGGCCTCGGCCGCCTCGCGTGGGCCCGCGCCCGCCGCGGCGCACGCGGCGAGCAGGTCGGCCGCGAGCGGCAGCCGCACCGCGGCGGCCTCAGCGGCTGCGGCCCGCCGGTCCTTCCCGGGTCTCGTACGCCGCCACCGCCACAGCCCCAGCGCAGCTGCCGCGCCCGCGCAGGCCCCCGGCGCCCCGCCGACCAGGAACCACCCCGCGGTGAACACGGCGACGGGCTCGCCCCAGCGCCGCGCCAGGGCGGCGAGTTCCGGCCGGGGGCGGGGCCGTCCGCCGGTACGCTCCCCCGCGAGCAGCGCCCCCTGCCGTGTCCGCGCGGCACGCTCCCGGCGCCCCTCGGCCCACGCGGCGGCGACACAGGCGAGCGCGGCCGACGCCGCGACCGTCATCCACAGCCTGTGGAAGAACATGTCGCTCATCCCGCCTCCGCAGCGCTCACGACACGGGCCGCCCACCACAGCCCGGTCGCCTCCAGCAGGCCGCCGACCGCCAGGCAGGCGAGGCCCGCCGGGGTGTGCAGCAGGACCCGCAGCGGGCCCGCGCCCATCGCCGAGCCCAGCCCGATACCGACCACGGGCAGCAGCGCGAGCACCACCACCGTCGACCAGGCACCCGCCAACTGCGCCCGCAGCCCCTGCCGCTGGTCGCACTCGGCCCGCAACGCGCCCTCCAGCCGTTCGAGCCCGGCCGCGAGGCCGGCGCCGCCGTCCACGGCCACCCGCCAGCAGGCCGCGAGCCCGACCAGTCCGTCCGCGCCCGGCGCCCGCGCGGCCCGCCGGAGCGCGGCCGGCACATCCCCGCCGAACCGCACGGCCGCCGCAACCGACGCCTCCTCACCGCCGAGGCCCCCGGTCACCGCGGCCGCGTCCCGCAGCGCCCGCACGGGCTGCGCCCCGGCACGCACCTCACCCGCGAGCACCCCGCACAGCGCGACCACCGACTCGGCCCGCGCCTCGGCGGCCAGGCGCAGCCTGCGCGCCCGCAGCGCCCGGCGCACCAGCGGCACAGCGCACACCCCCGCGGCGAGCGGCAGCACCGACGCACCCGCCACCGCCACCAGCACGGCAGCGGGCAGGCAGAGCCACTCCCCGCCGAGCGCCCCTGCCCGGCAGCGCAGCCACGCCAGAACGCGCCGCGTCACCGGGCCAGGCGGCGCCGCGGCGCCCTCGAACCCGGCGGCGAGCGCCCACGCACGCGCCCGCAGCCGGCTCCCCCGCGCCCCGACCAGGGCCGCGCACACCGCACCAAGCAGCGCGGCCCACGCGCATTCCCCCACCGACACGCCCGTCACAGCGCACGCCCGATCAGCGCCGTCAGCCGGCCGCAGCCCCGCTCCCTGACGAACCCGTCGGGCGCCCACCGCAGCGCGGGCACCGCCACCACGAGTCCGGCCGGGTCGCGCTCCAGCACGCACACCTCCGCCACGCGCCGCTGCCCCGCACGGTCCCTTACGAGGTGGAGCACCACGGACACGGCCGCAGCCAACTGGCTGTGCAGCGCGGCCCGGTCGAGCCCGGCCGCCGTGCCGAGCGCTTCGAGACGCGCGGGCACGTCACGCGCCGCGTTGGCGTGCACCGTGCCGCATCCGCCCTCGTGTCCCGTGTTCAACGCGGCCAGCAGATCCGTCACTTCAGCGCCGCGCACCTCGCCGACCACCAGCCGGTCCGGCCTCATCCGCAGGGCCTGCCTGACGAGGTCCTTCAACGTCACCTCGCCCGCGCCCTCCTGATTGGCGGGCCGGGATTCGAGACGCACCACATGGGGGTGGTCGGGCCGAAGCTCCGCCGAGTCCTCGGCGAGCACGATCCGCTCCCGCGGCCCCACAAGACCCAGCAGGCTCGAAAGGAGCGTCGTCTTCCCCGTCCCCGTGCCGCCGCTGATGAGGAACGACAGCCCGGCCTCCACCAGCGCACGCAGTGTCTGCTGCCCGCCGGGCGGCAGGGTGCCCTCCGCCACCAGCTCGGCGAGGGAGAACGCCTTCGGCCGCACCACCCGCAGGGACAGGCACGCCGATCCGACGGCCACCGGCGGCAGCACCGCGTGCATCCTGGTGCCGTCGGGAAGCCGCGCGTCCACCCAGGGGCGCGCGTCGTCGAGGCGCCTGCCCGCGGCCGCCGCGAGCCGCTGGGCGAGCCGCCGCACCGAGGCCGCGTCGGGGAAGGCCACACCCGTGAGTTCGAGGCCGCCGCCGCGGTCGACCCACACCCGGTCGGGCGCCGAAACCAGCACATCCGTCACCTCGCCGTCCGCGAGCAGCGCGTCGAGCGGCCCCGTGCCGACCAGCTCGCTGCGCAACTCCTCTGCCGCGCCGAGCACTTCGGCGTCGCCGAGCAGCCGCCCCTGCGCCCGCAGCGCGGCCGCCACCCGGGCGGGCGTCGGCTCCGCGCCGCTCTCCGCGAGCCGCCGCCGCACGGCTTCCAGCAGGCCCGCGCCGCCGTCCCCCGCAGGCGCCGTCACGACCGGGCACCGCCTTCCGGCCCGAGCGCCCGCTCCCAGAAGGCCGAGCAGAACGCGGCGAGCGGCCCACGGGCCCGCGCCCCCGGGGGAGCGCCGCGCTCCAGCGCATCCGACAAGGCGGGCTCCTGCGGGAGTTCGCCCACGAGGGGCAGGCCGAGCGCCTCGGCGATCCAGGCGCCGTCGAGACCCGCGGGGCAGGGGCCGCGGACCACGGCGCGCAGGTCACGCAGCACCATCCGGACCCGCGACGCCACCTGCTCGGCCGCCGCGACGGCCCGCAGCTCGGCGGGCACCACCAACAGCCCGACGTCCAGTTGCGCCAGCGCCTCGGCGACCGCCTCGTCCACCCGGCGCGGCAGGTCGACCACGACGACCCCGCCGCGTCTGCGCGCGGCGGCCAGCACGGAACGCATCGCGTCCGGGCCGACGGTGACCGTCTCGCCGCGGTCCCAGCTGAGCACGCTCAGGTCGTGCAGCCGGGGCAGCGAGTCCTCAAGGGCCGTACCGGCGACGCGCCCCTTGGAGGCGGCGAAGTCGGGCCAGCGCCTGCCCTCGGCACGCTCCCCGCCGAGCAGCACGTCGAGCCCGCCGCCCAGCGGGTCGGCGTCGACGAGCATGGCCCTGCGGCCCGCCCGCGCGGCCGTGACGGCGAGCGCGCACGCCAGCGTCGACGCGCCTGCGCCGCCCCGGCCTCCGATGACGCCGACCGTGACCGCGTGCTCCGCCGCCCCCTCCGCGGCGTCGGCGAGCCGGTCGGCCAACCAGCCCTCCGCGTCCGGCAGTCGCAGCACGCACTCGGCGCCGATCTCCACGGCAAGGCGCCACACCGCCGGGTCGTCCTGCTCCCTGCCCACCAGCATCACACCGGGCCTGCGGGCCGCTCCCCTGCACCGGGCTGCCGCGTCGTCACCGACGAGGACCAGCGGCGCCTCCTCCCAACTCCCCTTTCTCTCCGGCAGCGTGTGATGCACCTCCGGCTCCGCGCCGGCCGCGGCGCACAGCCGCAACAGGTCGTCGAGCAGCCGCACATCCTCCGTCACGATCAGCGGGCGCGCACGCGCCGCGCCAGGGCCCGCGGCGCGCGGCGGCCCTTCGCCGCCGAAGTCGCCCCACCGACCCAGGTGTTCGCGCCGCTCCCACCGCCCCCGCCGGTCCTGTCCCCTCAACGCCTTGAACCCCGTCATGCCCGAGCCCCCGTATCTCTCGTCACGCGCTTCCCGCCGCGCGGATCTCTCGGCGCGCACACCCGCGCACCCGGCCCGCACACGCCGTGCGCGCCCGCCGCACCGCGGCGCCTGCCGGCGCGCCCCACAGAGCGCGCGGACCGATCCGGTATCCGCGATTCCGGCCTTGCGGACTTCGCCGCGGAATCAGGCTGCCCGACTCCGGAAAAACATGTGGATCTTGCTCGAAAGCTGTGGACAACTCGACGAATGTGAATAACTCAGTAGCTCAAAGCGGTGACATTCACCGAGCGGGCTCCCGCTACGCATCGTGACGGTGCACGCTGGGGAGAAAGAGCGCGGAGGGCAGCCGGCAGCGGCACGCGTACGCGCGCGGCACAAAGGGATGGGGGCCGAAACCGGGCCCGGACATGCGACGACCCCCGCCGGGGGGGAGAGCGGGGGTCGTCCCCACGGCCGACTCGGGGGGGGAGGAGCCGGACCGGGTTAGACACGGTCGCGAACGATCCGTGACTTCCATGGTGTACCCGAGAGCCTTCTCAGGCAAACCCACACGCCATACCTTACGCCGAATGGTGGGCGCATATGCTCGGGGCGTGGAAAACGACTACTTGCCACGTACAGCTGCCTTCTTCGACTTGGACAAGACGGTCATTGCGAAGTCGTCGACGCTGACCTTCGGCCGGTCCTTCTACCAAGGCGGCCTGATGAACCGCCGCGCCGTCCTGCGCACCGCGTACGCGCAGTTCGTCTTCCTCGCCGGGCGCGCGGACCACGACCAGATGGAGCGCATGCGGCAGTACCTCTCCGCCCTGTGCAAGGGGTGGAACGTGGCGCAGGTCAAGGAGATCGTCGCCGAGGCGCTGCACGACCTCATCGACCCGATCATCTACGACGAGGCCGCCTCGCTGATCGAGGACCACCACGCGGCCGGCAGGGACGTGGTCATCGTCTCCACCTCGGGGGCCGAAGTCGTCGAGCCCATCGGCGCGTTGCTCGGCGCCGACCGTGTCGTCGCGACCCGGATGGCGATCGGCGACGACGGCTGCTTCACGGGCGAGGTGGAGTACTACGCGTACGGGCCGACGAAGGCCGAGGCCGTGCGCGCCCTCGCCGCCTCCGAGGGGTACGAGCTGGCCCGCTGCTACGCGTACAGCGACTCCGCCACGGACGTGCCGATGCTCGCGTCGGTCGGCCACCCCTTCGCGGTCAACCCGGACCGTGCGCTGCGGCGCGAGGCGGCGAGCCGCGGCTGGCCCGTCCTCGTCTTCGACCGCCCGGTCCGGCTGCGCCAGCGGCTGCCCGCGCTCTCCCTGCCGGGGCGGCCCGGGGTGGTGGCGGCCGTCGCGCTCGCCGCCGCGGCCGTGACCGCGGGGCTCGTCTGGTACGCGTCGAACCGCAGGCGCGCCCTGGCCTGAGCCGCCCGCGGGCGCCCCGGAGACCCGCACCCGCACCCGCACCCGCACGCCAACACAAAAGGGCCGGCGCGGGAAGACCGACGCAGCAGGGTCAGCACGAAAAGGCCGGCAGAGAGCCGGCAAAGAAATGCGGCGGCGTCTTCCGACACCGCCGCCGGCACGCTCGCCGGGTTACCAAGCGTCCTTCGATATATGCGCCCATCAGGTCGGGTACTTTGCCCGTCACCTGGTGCGGCTGGCCCGTAATCGACGGGTCGACGTCGCGTGGGTGCCCGGTTGTGCGCACGCAGCCCGTGTGGCCTGTGCGTACGCGGTCGTCCTCTCGGACGTCCGTGGTCCCGCGGGCCGTTGATTCCTTTGTACTCCCGGGCCGACCGGGACGGAACCCGCCGTCCCGCTTCTTTACTTTCACCTTCAAACAGCCAGAAAGGCGACCCACCGGACGCCGCCGGGCGCCGGATCCTGCCGGTCACGCACGGCCTCGGGTGGAGCCTCAGGCGGCGCCGCGCTGGAGCGCCTCGCAGACCGCCGTCGACTCCCTGACGCCCAGCTCGACCGCGCGCCCGCAGTGGGCGATCCACGCGGCCATCCCGCCGGGGGTGGCCGACAGATAGCCCTCGAAGGCCGCGGCGTAGGCGGCCCTGCCCTGCTCGGCGTGGCCGACCTCGGCCGGGCAGATCGACTTCGGGTCCAGGCCGCTGTTGATCAGCACGACGCGTTCGGCGGCCCGTGCCACCACGCCGTTGTACGAGCCGAAGGGCCGCAGCGCGAGCAGTTCGCCGTGCACGACGGCGGCCGCGACGAGGGCAGGTGCGCCGCTCGGGGCGAGGAGCAGCCCGGTCAGCCCGTCGAGCCGGCCCGCCACCTCGTCGGGGCCCGGCAGCGGCGCCTCGGTCAGCGGCCCCACGCCCTCGTGACCCGGCGCCTCGACCACCGGCTCACCGGCGAGCCTCGGCCGCCCGACGCGCTCGTCGCCGGCGCTCACGCCGCCCGCCGCGACCAGGTGCAGCCTGGCCAGCACGCGCGTAGGGGAGTGCCGCCACACGGAGAGCAGCTGCCCCGCCTCCGCGGTCACCCGCAGCGCGGCACCCACCGTGCGCGCCTGCGGGTCCGCGCCGAAGTCGGTGCGCCGCCGCACCTCTTCCAGCTCCCAGTCGGCGCCGGACAGGGCGGCGGAGCCGCGCGCCGCGCGCAGGGCCGCCTCCGAGGTGACCTCCGTGCTGCGGCGCCGCATCACCCGGTGCCCGTAGACGCGGTCGACGGCCGCGCGGACGGACTCCACCGCGTCGGCGACCCCGGGCAGCGAGGCAAGCGCCGCCAGCGGGTCGTCGGGCCGCGGGGCCGCCGCGGGGCGGTGCGGGGTGTCGGACGGGGCGTCGGAGGCGGGCCTGCTCATAGGGAGCGAGGCTACGCGCCCCCGCCGCCGCGCCCACGGTGGAGTGGTCTTCTTCACGCAAGCCGGACACGCCGTGGAGCACATCAACTACTCTACGTAAGCATGAAGATCGCTTTCGTGGGCAAGGGCGGCAGCGGCAAGACCACGCTGTCCTCGCTTTTCATCCGCAGCCTGGCCGCGGACGGCACTCCCGTCGTCGCCGTCGACGCCGACATCAACCAGCACCTGGGCGCCGCGCTCGGCCTCACCGAGGAGGAGGCCGCCGCGCTGCCCGCGATGGGCGCGCACCTCCCCCTGATCAAGGACCACCTGCGGGGCAGCAACCCGCGCATCGCCTCGGCCGAGTCGATGATCAAGACGACGCCACCGGGCGAGGGCTCGCGGCTGCTGCGCGTGGTGGAGGACAACCCGGTCTACGACGCGTGCGCCCGCCCGGTGCGCCTCGACGGCGGCGCCGTGCGGCTGATGGCGACGGGCCCCTTCACCGAGGAGGACCTCGGCGTCGCCTGCTACCACTCCAAGGTCGGCGCGGTCGAGCTGTGCCTGAACCACCTGGTGGACGGCCCGGGCGAGTACGTCGTGGTGGACATGACGGCAGGATCCGACTCGTTCGCCTCCGGCATGTTCACCCGGTTCGACCTGACGTTCCTGGTCGCGGAGCCGACGCGGAAGGGCGTCTCCGTGTACCGGCAGTACAAGGAGTACGCCCGCGATTTCGGCGTCGCGCTGAAGGTCGTGGGCAACAAGGTGCAGGACGAGTCCGATCTGCGGTTCCTGCGGGACGAGGTCGGCGACGACCTGCTCGTCGCGCTGGCGCAGTCGGACTGGGTGCGGGCGATGGAGAAGGGCAGGCCCGCGCCGTTCGACCGGCTCGAGGAGGCGAACCGCGCCGCCCTCGACACGCTCAAGGCCGCCGCGGTGCGGTCGTACGAGCACCGCGACTGGGTCCGCTACACCCGGCAGATGGTGCACTTCCACCTGAAGAACGCGGAGAGCTGGGGCAACGCCAAGACGGGCGCCGACCTGGCGTCCCAGGTCGACCCCGCGTTCGTGCTCGGCGAGACGGCCGCGCCGGCCCGGCAGGGCTGACGGGCCCTCAGGGGCGCGTCGGCGCGGGCCCGCTTCCCGCGCGCTTCGGCGCTCGCGGCTTCTCCTGCGCGCCTCCGCACGCGCCCGCACGCCCCTGCGGATCCCTCGCACACCATCTCGGGCTCCGGCATACCGCCGGAGCCCTTAAAAGTGACTATTCACTATTGCGAGTGAATGGTTGCTCCGCCTGCCGCACGGCGGACGACAATGACTTTACACATCGTTACGGTTCGTTTGCCAATTCTTGAATCATCCCGGTCCTGTGCCGCTTCCGGCCCTGACCGATCCCGCCACTGCACGTCGTGACTCCCGGCCGCCGGACCACCGGCGCCGTGCCACCCCAGAGGAGACGGGAACATGTCGTCCGCACGCGTACCCTCAGGGCCCCCCTCGGGCCCCACGACCCGTACCGCCACCACCGCGACCGACTCGACCACCACCCACCAGCGCCCTCACGGGCCACCGTCCGCGACCGCCGCGCCCGCACCGGGCCGCGGACCTGGCGGCAAGCGCCGCCTCCGCCTCGCGGGCGCCGACGTGTCGGCGTCCGTCACCGTCTTCCTGATCGCCATCCCCATGTCGCTCGGCCTCGCCGTGGCGATGGGCGCCCCGCTCGGCGCCGCACTCCTCGCCGCCGGCGTCGGCGGCATCGTCGCCGGCGCACTCGGCGGCTCGCCCCTCCTCGTCAGCGGCCCCTCGGCGGGTCTGACCGTCGTCACCGCCGGCATGATCCAGCAGTTCGGCTGGCGCACGACCTGCGCCGTCACCGTCGGGGCCGGGCTCCTCCAGCTCCTGCTCGGGACGTTCAGGGCCGCCAGGTCCGCGCTCGCCGTCAGCCCCGCCATCGTGCACGGCACGCTCGCCGGGATCGGCGTCGCCATCGCGCTCGCCCAGCTCCATGTCGTGCTCGGCGGCTCTCCGCAGAGCTCCGCCGTCGACAACGTCCTCGCACTGCCCGGCCAACTCGCCCATGTCGGGCCGGTTTCGCCGCTCATCGGAGCGCTGACCCTGGCCGTGCTGATCCTCTGGCCGCGGCTGCCGGGCCGCGCGCGCAGGACCGTCGGGCGGGTCCCCGCCGCGCTGGTCTCGGTCGGCGCCGCGACCGCCGTCGCCGCGTTCACCGCCCCCGACCTCGCGCGCGTCGACCTGCCGTCCTGGAGCGCGCACGTCCTGCCCGCGGTGCCGAGCGGCCCCGTGCTCCCGCTGCTGACCGCCGTGCTGACGATGACGCTGGTCGCGAGCCTGGAGTCGCTGCTCTCCGCCGTCGCCGTCGACAAGCTCGCCGCCGCACGCGCCGCCGGTGCGCCGCGCACGCAGCGGCCCGACCTCGACAGGGAGCTGCGCGCGCAGGGCATCGCCAACACGCTCTCCGGGCTCCTCGGCGGACTCGCCGTCTCCGGCGGCGCCGTGCGCGGCTCGGCCAATGTGCGGGCGGGTGCCACGGGCCGCGCCTCCACGGTCCTGCACGGCGTCTGGGTGCTGCTCGCGGCCGGGCTGCTGGCCCCCGCCCTCGAATGGATCCCGCTCTCGGCGCTCGCCGCGCTGGTGATGGCGGTCGGTGTCCAGATGGTGTCGTACGCGCACATCCGCAACGTGCACAGACACCGCGAGTTCCTGGTGTACGTGGCGACGGTGGCCTCCGTGCTCCTCTTCGGCGTGCTCCAGGGCGTGGCGGTCGGCGGCGCGGTCGCGGTGGCCGTCGCGCTGCGCAGGCTGACCCGTACGCGGATCACGGTGGAGCAGCTCGGGGACGGCTACCACGTGCGTGTCAGCGGACAGTTGACGTTTCTCGCCGTCCCCCGGCTCACCCGCGTACTGCACCGGGTGCCGCAGCACGCGGCGTGCGTGGTCGAGCTCGACGGGTCGTTCATGGACCACGCCGCGTACGAGGTGCTGCACGAGTGGCAGACGGCGCAGGCCGCGCACGGCGGCATCGCGGAGTTCACCGGCGGGGCGGGCGGCCGGCTCGCCGAGCCGCCGCGCGAGCCGAGCGGCTGCTGCCGCCCCTGGACGCCGTGGCGCAACCACCACTGCGAGGAGCCGCACGCGGAGCGGGTGCGGGACCCGGACGGCGTACGGCCGCGGCGCGGCGCGCGCATTCCGCTCGCCGCCCTCGCGGCCCGCGCCCGCGCCCGCCGCCTGCCGGCACCCCTCGGCGGACAGGCGGGACACGCGGGGCAGGCCGGACAGCCGGACCACGCGGGGCAGCCGGCGCGGCCCGGCGCGCCCGCGGCCCCGGCCACCGGCGCAGGCAGGCTGGCCAGCGGGCTCAGTTCGTTCCAGCGGCACACGGCCCCCCTGGTGCGGGACGAGCTGGCGCGGCTGGCCCGCGAGGGGCAGCGGCCCTCTCAGCTGTTCCTCACCTGCTCGGACTCCCGGCTCGTCACGAGCATGATCACGGCGAGCGGCCCTGGCGACCTCTTCACCGTGCGCAACGTGGGCAATCTGGTCCCGCTGCCCGGCGCGGAGGGCGGCGACGACTCGGTGGCCGCGGCGATCGAGTACGCGGTCGACGTGCTGCGCGTCGGCTCCATCACCGTGTGCGGGCACTCGGGCTGCGGCGCCATGCAGGCGCTGCTCGCCGACGACGCCGCCCGGCAGGACGGCGGTCCGGCCGCGGCCGGACCCACCCCACTGCGCCGCTGGCTGCGGCACGGCCTGCCGAGCCTGCGGCGGATGCGCGAGCCCGGCGGCCCCGCGGCGCGGCTCTCCGCGCGGCCCGCCGCCGACACGGCCGAGGAGCTGTGCCTCGCCAATGTCGTCCAGCAGCTGGACAACCTGCGGGCCCATCCCGCCGTGGCCCGCGGGATCGCGGAGGGGACCCTGGCGCTGCACGGCATGTACTTCCACGTCGGGGAGGCCCAGGCGTATCTGCTGGACGAGCCGCACCGCGCCCTGTCCCTGCCGGATGACGCGCCCGGCGCCGACGCCCCCGTCTTCCACCGCGTGGGCACGGCCGAGACCGAGCCGGCCGGCTCCCCCGCCTGAGCCGCGGGCCGCCGGCCGCGGGCACCCCCCGGCCGACGGCGGCGCCCCCTCCCCGTGTCCCGCGGGGCGGGGGCGTTCATATGTCCGAAGGACGGGGCGAGTTGCCGCCCGGGGCGCCCCGACCCCGCCGGGGCGCTGTACCCGGTGCGCGCAGAGGTGCCAGGATCACCTGTTGACTGCGATGATCGAGCATCCCGAGAATTGGTCTAAACCAGCTGCACGTCTGCGTCAGGAGTCGCCATGAGTGAGCATCCCTCCCTCTCCAACCTGCTCAAGGAAGAACGCCGGTTCGCGCCGCCCGCGGATCTGGTCGCGCACGCGAACGTGACGGCGGACGCCTACGAACAGGCGGCGGAGGACCGGCTCGGCTTCTGGGCCGCGCAGGCGAGGCGGCTGGCCTGGGACACGGAGCCGACGCAGACGCTCGACTGGACGAACCCGCCGTTCGCGAAGTGGTTCGCCGACGGCAGGCTCAACGTCGCGTACAACTGCGTCGACCGGCACGTCGAGGCCGGCAACGGCGACCGCGTCGCGATCCACTTCGAGGGCGAGCCCGGCGACAGCCGCACCCTGACGTACGCGCAGCTCAAGGACGAGGTCTCCAAGGCGGCCAACGCGCTGCTCGAACTAGGCGTCGCCAAGGGCGACCGGGTCGCCGTCTACCTGCCGATGATCCCTGAGGCCGTCGTCGCGATGCTGGCCTGCGCCAGGATCGGCGCGCCGCACTCCGTCGTCTTCGGCGGCTTCTCTGCCGACGCCGTCGCCTCCCGCATCCAGGACGCCGACGCGAAGGTCGTCATCACCGCGGACGGCGGCTACCGCCGCGGCAAGCCGAACGCGCTGAAGCCCGCGATCGACGAGGCCGTCGCCAAGTGCCCGCAGGTCGAGCACGTGCTCGTGGTCCGCCGCACGGGCCAGGAGACCGCGTTCGACACGAGCCGCGACGTGTGGTGGCACGACATCGTGGACCGCCAGTCCGCGCAGCATACGCCGGAGGCGTTCGACGCCGAGCACCCGCTGTTCATCCTGTACACGTCCGGCACGACGGGGAAGCCGAAGGGCATCCTGCACACGTCGGGCGGCTATCTGACGCAGACGTCCTTCACCCACCACGCCGTCTTCGACCTCAAGCCGGAGACCGACGTCTACTGGTGCACCGCCGACATCGGCTGGGTCACGGGACACTCGTACATCGTCTACGGGCCGCTCGCCAACGGCGCCTCGCAGGTCATGTACGAGGGCACCCCCGACACCCCGCACCAGGGCAGGTTCTGGGAGATCGTGCAGAAGTACGGCGTGACGCTGCTGTACGCGGCGCCCACCGCGATCCGCACGTTCATGAAGTGGGGCGACGACATCCCCGCACGCCACGACCTGTCGAGCCTGCGCATCCTCGGGTCGGTCGGCGAGCCGATCAACCCGGAGGCGTGGGTCTGGTACCGCGAGAACATCGGCGGCGGGAAGACCCCGGTCGTCGACACCTGGTGGCAGACCGAGACGGGCGCCGTCATGATCTCCCCGCTGCCCGGCGTCACGGAGACCAAGCCGGGCTCCGCGCAGCGCCCGCTGCCCGGCATCTCCGCCACCGTCGTGGACGACGAGGGCAACGAGGTGCCGAACGGGGGCGGCGGCTACCTGGTCCTCACCGAGCCGTGGCCGTCGATGCTGCGCACGGTCTGGGGCGACGACCAGCGCTTCATCGACACGTACTGGTCCCGCTTCGCGGGCAGGTACTTCGCGGGCGACGGCGCCAAGAAGGACGACGACGGCGACATCTGGCTGCTCGGCCGGGTCGACGACGTCATGCTGATCTCCGGCCACAACATCTCCACCACGGAGGTCGAGTCGGCCCTCGTCTCGCACCCGAAGGTCGCCGAGGCCGCGGTCGTCGGCGCCGCGGACGAGACGACGGGCCAGGCGATCGTCGCGTTCGTCATCCTGCGCGGCTCGGCGCAGGTCGACGACGGGCTCGTCGCCGAGCTGCGCGACCACGTCGGCGCGACGCTCGGCCCGATCGCCAAGCCGAAGCGCGTGCTGCCCGTCGCCGAGCTGCCGAAGACGCGCTCCGGCAAGATCATGCGGCGGCTGCTGCGGGACGTGGCGGAGAACCGCCGGCTCGGCGACGTGACCACGCTGACCGACGCGTCCGTGATGGACCTGATCCAGAGCCAGCTGCCGTCGGCGTCGAGCGAGGACTGAGCGAGGACCGAGCAAGGACTGCGCAAGAACCGAGAGACCGCCGTCGCGGACGGCGGCCGTGCCCCGGCGGGGGTGCCGGGGCGCGGGCTCCCCGGCACGGGCACCCCGAGGATCGTCTGCCCCGCGTGCCTGACGGCCGGACAGACCGCACCCGTACCCGCCTAAAATTGATCCGGTCAACTG
>NZ_JBEYWC010000051.1:0-30803 GCF_040704505.1 Streptomyces sp. NPDC047002 | reverse complement strand
ACGCCCCCCGCCGCCGCCCCGCGGCCCCCCCCCCCCCGCCGGCGGTCGGGGGCGCCCGGGGCGTGGTGGTGAGGCAGCGCCGCCGCCTCACCACCGGTACGGCTGGTAGACCTCCATGCACGCGCTCCGGTCGTCGCCGTGCACCGCGTCCGCGCTGACCGGCACGGAACCCGCGGCGGGCTTCGCGTGCTGCGGATAGGTGTCGCCCTGCCGCCAGTCGGCGCCCACCACGAGCACCACACCCGACACGTCAGCCGAGCGCCGCACCGCGTCCGACGGCAGGCCGAGCGCCTTCGCCACGCCCCGCGCGTCGCCTTCGAGACCGGCGCTCGGGTACAGCACCGACGTGGTGTCCATCGGCATCTGCTCGCGGTCGGCCGCAGCCCGCGCGTACCCCTGGTCCGCGAGCAGCCCGGCGACCTCGCCCGCCCGCCCGGAGACCGGCGCCTGGCCGCCGCCCGTGCCGTTGCGCACGCTCACGGCCGTCCGGCCCGGCGCGTCGGCCGGCGCGGGCGCGTCCGACGCCGGGGACGAGGCACCGGCCGAGGGGGAGACGGCCTTGCCGTGCGTGTCGAACGGCACGTCGTCCCGCAGCAGCGACCACAGCTGCCGCGCGTCCGCCGTGTTCGCCACGAGGTGGTTGGCCGGCGACTGCGGGTCGGGCACCGTCGGCATGGTCACCATCGTCATGCGGTCCACCGGCACGTTCTTCAGCTGCATGCCCAGGTCGAACAGCTTCTTCACGGAGCCGATCTCCTGCGACACCTCAAGCGCCTTGGTGCCCGCATCGGCGAGGGCCGTCAGCTTCGACGGGCTGGTGAAGTAGTTCTGCGACTTCAGCGTCCTGAACATCGAGCTGAGATACAGGTGCTGCGCCTTGCTGCGGCCCAGGTCGCTCTCGAAGGCGTGCCGGGTGCGCAGCCACTGGAGGGCCTGCTCGCCCTTGACGTCGGTGGTGCCCGCCTTCAGCTTCAGCCCCGAGCCGCCGGGCGCAGCAGGCGTCGGGCGGTCCCACACGTTCTCCCGTACGCACACCGGCACGCCGCCCACCGCGTCCGCCATCTGCACGACGCCCGCGAAGTCGATGGTCATCCAGTGGTCGATGTAGACGCCGGTCAGCTTCTCCCAGGTGGAGAGGGTGCAGCCGGGGCCGCCGCGGGCCAGGGTTGTGTTGATGACGGCGTTGGTCGGCGGGTAGGCACGGCCCGTCTTCGCGTCCTTGCACGCCGGTACGTCGACACGGGTGTCGCGGGGGACCGAGACCATCGAGGCGTTCTTGCGGTCGGCCGAGACGTGCAGCAGCATCTGCACGTCGGCGAGCGGCGGGTCGGTGCGCAGGTTCTTCCCGCCGCCGAGTTTCACATTGGCGTCGCTCGCCCGGCTGTCGGAGCCGATGAGCAGGATGTTCAGCGGGGTCTGCCCGGCCGCGTTGGCCTGGGGCCTGGCCACCCCGGAGTCCGAGCCGGCGCGCGAGTCGCTGCGGAGGTTGCCGTCGAGGTGCCGGTAGTAGAGGTAGCCCGCCCCCGCCGTGCCCAGGATCAGCAGGGACAGCACCCCGGAGACCCAGCGCAGCGCGCGGAATCTCCGGCGTCCTGTGCGCTTCCCCGGGCCGCCGCCGCGCCCGCCGCCCGGCGCGCCGGACGGAGGGCCGCCGCCGTCCTGCTGCCCGGGCACGCCCGCCGTGCGCGGCGCGGCGCCGCCGCCGGCCCGCTCGTAGAGGCTGTCGTCCCAGCCGAGTTCCCGCGCCCGCGCCGCCCCGGGTCCCGCGCGTCGCGTCGTACCGCCCTGCCCCATCCGTCCCCCTCGGTTCAGGACTCGCCCGCGTGCCGCCGTGCGGGCGTCACTTGGCGCAGACCTGCTTGTCGGCTTCCACCTTCTGCACGCTGGACGACACCTGTGCGGGACCGGAGAGGGGCACGCCCGCGCCCTTGAAGTCCTTGCCGAGCGTCAGCTTCATCGCCTGGAGCCCGACCGCGTCCTCGGTGCCCTTCTTCAGGGCGGAAGCCGAGAGACCCATCCAGGCGGCGACGGTGCGCGCCTGGTCGGCCTGGTTCGGCGCGTACTCCAGCGTGGTCTTGGCCGCCTCGGCGCCCGCGTCGCCCTTGTTCGTCGTCTTCGGCGCCTGCTTGTCGTTCTGGAACCAGGAGAGCGTCGCCTGCGCGGCCCCGTCGGGCGCCCCGCCGTTGTAGACGTCCACGCGCACGTCGTCGGCCGCCGCCTTCGGGCCTTCGAGCACCTTGTCGTCGGAGGCCGACTTCTTCTTCTTGACCTCGGTGAGCGAGGTGTCGTTCTGGAGGTCGCTGAAGAGGGGATCGGCCAGCGCGTCGTTCACCACGACCGTCGCGTGCACTATCTCGTCGGGGTTGTCGACCACGGGCAGGGTCGCGAAGGTGATGTTCTTCGGGTCGACCTTGGCGATCTCCTCGCCGAGGCTGCTCAGCTTCTTGATCGACCCGATGCCGGTGTCCACCGTCAGCGCCTTCGTGCCGGCCTCCGCGAGGCTCGCCAGCTTCGTCGGGCTGCTCAGCGTGTCCTTCGACTTCAGCTTGCGCAGCAGCGCGCTGAGGAACTGCTGCTGCACCTGGATGCGGCTGAGGTCGCTGCCGGTGCCGAAGCTGTGCCTGGTCCGTACGAACGCGAGGGCCTGCTCGCCCTCGACGGTGTGCTCGCCCGCCGACAGGTGCAGGTGCGACTTGGGGTCGTCCACCGCGTGCGCCACGCAGATCGGCACCCCGCCGACCGCGGTGGACAGCGTCTTCACGGCGTTGAAGTCGGCCATCATGAAGTGGTCGACCTTGACGCCCGTCAGCTCCTCCACGGTGCGCATGGCGCAGCCGGGGTCACGGCCGTCCTGGCCGAGGCTGGTGTTGAAGCGGGTGTCGGGCGTGCCGGGGATGACCTTCGTCTGCCCGTCCGACTCCTTGGTCTCGCAGTCCGGGATGTCGGTGATCAGGTCGCGCGGGATCGACAGGGCCGTCGCGTTGGTCCGGTCGGCGGAGACGTGCAGCAGGATGTTGGTGTCGGCGTGCCCGACGCTGCCCGAGTCGCCGTAGCCCTCGTTGCCCGCGCCGGTCCGCTTGTCGGTGCCCATCAGGAGGATGTTGACGGGCTTGCCCGAGTCGAAGCTGCTCTGGCTGCCCGCCCCGCCGACGTCGACGGTGGAGATGTTGCCGTTCAGATGCTGGTAGTAGGCGTACGCGCCGCCGCTGGTGGCGAGGACCAGGAAGCCCAGCACACCGCTGGTCCACAGCAGTGCCCTCTTCTTCCCCGACTTCTTCGTGCCCTTGCCCCTGCGGCGGCTCGGCGGCGGGCCCGGCTGCGCCCCCCTGCGGCGGCTGCGCTGGCCCGGCACCTCGGGGCCCGCGGGCGGCCCGCCGGCCTGTGCGCCCCTGCGGCCCGCCCGGCCCACGGGGGCCTCGGCCGCGGCGGTGCGCCCGCCCTGCCTGCGCGCCGCGCGCCCGGCGTCCGCGGGCTGCTGCGAGGGGCGGGACGCGCCGCGGCCGGAGGGTGCTTCAGCGGTGCGGCGGGAGGGCGGCTGCGGTGCGGGGTTGTCCAGTCGCAGCTCGTAGTTGCCTGTCTCCGGGTTGAGGACCCACTGGTCGGCGGGGTCGATTTCGCCCTGCCCACTGTTCTGTGCATCCACGGTTGCCTGAATCCTCCGTCGGTGCCACGTGAAGCGCCTCCCCCTCGGGCGCCAGGTCTTCGATCCGGCGGCGCGCGGCGGCGGCCGAAAGCGCCGGATCGCGACACACTATCCGCCCCGTTCGCCGTCGAGCGACGGCGGTGCCGGACCCCTGCGTTCTTACAAGCGGGCAATCCACCCAATCGTCATGCGCCCCTGTGCTCCCCGCCGTCACGGTTCGCACACAGGGTTCACGCACACAGGCCGACACTGGCATTGGTTCCTGTGAACGTCGGGGCCGGTGACGCCGAGGGCGATCCGCCCGCCCCCGCGTCAGGGACGGCGGGGGCGGACCCGTGCGCGGGAGCGCCCGCCGAATTGCCGGAGTCTTTACCGGTGGATCCCGTCGGCCCGGCCGACGGGCTTCCCGTGCCGGGGCCCGTGGGCGAACCGGAGGTCCGCACCGTGACGGCGGCGTCGTCCCGCAGCTGCTTGAACAGGGTGCCGGCGGCCGGCTGCACCAGCTCGTCCCTGTTCGGGTCGGGTGTGTACGGGCGCTGCGGCACTGTGAGGAACTGCACCTTGTCGGTGGGCACGTTCCGCATGGAGTGGGCCAGGTTGTAGAGATCTCGCAAACTGCTCAGACCCGGGTCCGTGGTGATGGCCTTGGTGGCCGCGTCGAGCACCGGATAGAGCCGGGCCGGGTTGAGCAGCACCCCGTCGCTCTGCAGCTTCGTGAACAGTGCGCCGAGGAACCCCTGCTGGCGCTGGATGCGCTGGGTGTCGCTGCCGTCGCCGATGCCGTGCCGCGCCCGGACGAAGCCGAGGGCCTGCTCGCCCTTCACGGTCTGCCTGCCCGCGGGCAGGTCGAGGTGGGCGTCGGTGTCGTGGACCGGCTCGGCGAGGCACACCTGCACCCCGCCCACCGCGTCCACCATGTCCTTGAAGCCGCTGAAGTCGATGACCATCTCGTGGTCGATCCGCACCCCGGTCAGCTGCTCCACGGTGCGGGTCGTGCAGGCCGTGCCGCCGAACTCGAAGGCCCAGTTGAACTGGGCGAACTGCGCCCGCGTGGTGGTGCCGCCGGGCTTGCCGCAGCTCGGTATGTGCACCATCAGGTCCCGCGGTATCGACACCGCCGTGGCGCTCTGCCGGTCGGCGGCGAGGTGCAGCAGGATCGTGGTGTCCGAGCGCGCCGTCCCGCCCTCGTCGTGCCCGTACGCGCCGTTGCCCTTGCCCGAGCGGCTGTCGGAGCCGATGAGCAGGATGTTCAGGGCGTCGAGCGCGACCGGCGCGGGCCGTTCCTTGGCGTACGTCTGGAGCTGCGACGCGGCCTCGGTGTCGGTGGTGATGTTGCCGTCGAGCTTCTCGTAGAACCACCAGCCGGTGCCCGCGGTCGCGAGCACGGCCACACCGACGCCCACCGCGACCCACCGCAGCCACGGCCGCCGTCTGCGCGGCCGCGGGGCGCCCCCGGGCCCGCCGGTGTGGTTCCCGCCACGTCCCGACCGCCCGGCGGCAGCCGGGCCGTCCGCCGCCGTCGCTGCGGTGCCGTCCCCGGGTGCGGCGGCGGAGTCGTCGGGCGCGGCGGTGGAGTCCTCGGGGCCGGCTGCACCGTTCAGGCCGGTGGCGTACCCGCCACCGGCCGCGGGTATGGCATCGATGTCAGAGCCCTCGCCCCGGCCGTCGCCCGCGCCGCGTGACACGGCCCCGTGCGCGCCGGTCCCCTCCTCGCCCGCTACGCCGTCCACGGCGTCTGAGGCCCTCTCGGTCACGTCTGCGTCCGTCCTTCGGTGCTTCGGTGGCGTGAGGCGCCCCCGGTCCTCGGTCGTGCCCGCGGCGTCGCGCCGTCCGCCCCGAGGGCGGGGCGCTCCGGCGGCCTCTCCCCACGGGTAGACGGCCGGAAGCCGCGGTTGGTTGTGTCCGCGTACGCGTCGGCGTCCCCGCCGGTGTCCGCGCCGCTCTCCATGCCGATCGCCCCCCGTGCGGCCGTCGGTCGTCAAGGGCCGTGGTGCCCGCCTGCCCCCGCACGCGCGCCTCATGTCGCGCCGCCGCTCCGCCGTGCCGCGCGGGCGGTGGCTCACTCGGCGCTGTGGGTGACCCGCTCGCTCGCCGTGCGCTGCGCGAGGTCCTCCGCGGGCAGCTTGTCCAGGTTCCGGCAGAGCACCACGGAACCGCCGGCGGCGAGCGGCGCGTACAGGCCGCAGGACAGGCCCTCCCAGGTGTCGTACGGCAGCCCCGAAAGCAGCCGCGACCCCGGGCCGAGCCCGCGCCGCTCCGCGTCGGCGACCGCGCGCCCGACGAGCGCGCCCGCCGTCAGTTCCGTACCGCCTGACCCGTCGGCCAGGCGCAGCGCGATGCCCGCCGGGTCCACCGGTGCGTACGGGACGAACCGGTCGCCGTGTGAAGGGACTTCGACGGCGTAGTCGGCGAAGCCCGCGGGCGGCTCGGGGAA
The DNA here is from genome assembly GCF_040704505.1 of Streptomyces sp. NPDC047002. NCBI lineage: Bacteria > Bacillati > Actinomycetota > Actinomycetes > Kitasatosporales > Streptomycetaceae > Streptomyces > Streptomyces sp. NPDC047002. Next base: position 24,726 of record NZ_JBEYWC010000051.1, on the reverse strand, counting down.
CCGGCCGCCGAGCGGGCGCAGCGCGAGCGCCACCCGCTCGCCGCCGCAGGCGCGCGCGGCCTCCAGGGTGTCGGGGCCGCTGACCACGACGTCCGCGTCCGCGGGGTCGCCGCCGAGCTCGGCGGTCACGCCCACGGACGCGCAGGCGAGCAGCCACACCGCGGTCTGCCAGTGCGCGGGCAGCAGCAGCGCGAGCCGGTCGCCCGGGCCCGCCGACAGGTCGTCCTGGAGGAGGTTGGCGGTCTTGGCGACCCAGTTGGCGAAGGTCGCGACGGACAGCTCGACCCGCTCCCCGGTGGCGTCGTCGTAGAAGGTGACCAGGGGCCTCGCCGGGTCCGCAGCGAGCGCGGAGCGCAGCAGGTCGGCCGGAGTGTGTTCGCTTGCGTTCACGCCGGACAGCGTACTTCGCGGCCCCCGAAACGCCTGATGAGGTGATCCGGTGATCGCGGCGACGGGGACCGGTGTACGAATGGAGCGCCCCAAGACGACGGCAACACATGGCAGACACGGCCATGGCCGACCCCATGGCCGGAGACGACCCCGGCAGGAAGCGGAGACGACAGGTGACTGAGGCGATCCTCCTCGTCGGAGGCAAGGGCACCCGGCTGCGGCCGCTCACCGTGCACACGCCGAAACCGATGGTCCCCGCGGCGGGAGTGCCGTTCCTCACCCACCAGTTGGCCCGCGCGCGGGCCGCAGGGGTCGAGCACGTGGTGCTCGCGACCTCCTACCTCGCCGAGGTCTTCGAGCCGTACTTCGGCGACGGCGCCGCCCTCGGCCTGCACCTGGAGTACGTCACCGAGGCCGACCCGCTCGGCACCGGCGGCGCACTCCGCAACGTCGCAGGCCGGCTCGGCTCGGCGCCCGAGGACCCCGTGCTCGTCTTCAACGGCGACATCCTCACGGGCCTCGACATCCCCGCCCTCGTGGACACCCACAGGGACACGGGCGCCGACGTGTCGCTGCACCTCACGCGCGTGCCCGACCCGCGCGCCTTCGGCCTGGTGCCGACCGACGGCACGGGCAGGGTGACGGCGTTCCTCGAAAAGCCGCAGACGCCGGAGGAGATCGTCACCGACCAGATCAACGCGGGCGCCTACGTCTTCCGCAGATCCGTCATCGACACGATCCCGGCCGGGCGGCCCGTCTCCGTGGAGCGCGAGACCTTCCCAGGACTGCTCGCGGACGGCGCGCACCTCCAGGGGATGGTCGACTCCACGTACTGGCTCGACCTGGGCACCCCGCAGGCGTTCGTCCGCGGCTCGGCCGACCTGGTGCTCGGCCGGGCGCCGTCGCCCGCCGTGCCCGGCAGGTGCGGCGAGCGGCTCGTGCTGCCGACGGCCGAGGTGGCGGCGGACGCCAAGCTGACCGGCGGCACGGTGATCGGCGCGGGCGCCGTCGTCGGCGGCGGCGCCCGCATCGCCGGGTCCACGGTCCTCGACCGCGCGGTCGTCGAGCCGGGCGCCGTCGTCACCGACTCGATGATCGGCGAGGGCGCGCGGATCGGCGCCCGCACGGTGGTCGAGGGCGCGGTGATCGGCGACGGCGCGCACGTCGGCGCCGACAACGAACTGCGTGAGGGCGTACGGATCTGGTGCGGCGCCACGCTGCCGCGGGCCGCGATCCGCTTCTCCTCGGACGCGTAGCACGCCCCGGGCCGCGGCAGCCCCGCGTACGGGCCGCCCCCGGCCGACCCCGTACGCTCGGTACGGCCCGGCGCGGCCCCGGCCCGCGGCCCGCCCGCGGCCGCCACGCTGGGCGCAGCCCCGAACACCCCGAACACCCCGTACAGCCCGACGCTTCCGACTTCCCCGAGGACCCATGGCCGGCCGCTTCGCCCCGCGCCCCAGGTCGGCCGTGCACGTGCGCGCCGCCGCCGAGCCTGGCGCCCGCGCGTGCTGGACCCCGCCGGACGGCCCCTACGACCTCGGACTCGTGCTCGGCCCCCTGCGCCGCGGCCCCGCCGACCCGACGTTCCGCCAGACCCCGGACGGCGCCGTGTGGCGCGCCAGCAGGACCCCGGAAGGCCCCGCCACGCTCCGGCTCGCGCAGCGCGCCGACGGCACGGTCGACGCGGAGGCGTGGGGCCCCGGCGCCGGCTGGATGCTGGCGCGCCTGCCGCACCTGCTGGGGGAGCACGACGACCCGGGCGCCTTCGTGCCGCGCCACCGCGCCGTGCTCGCGGCGGGCCGCGGCAGGCCGGGGCTGCGGCTGTGCGCCACCGGCCTCGTGCTGGAGTCGCTGATCCCGTCGGTCCTGGAGCAGAAGGTCACGACCGTGGGCGCCTACCGGTCGTGGCGCACGCTCGTGCGGAAGTACGGCGAACCCGCGCCGGGCCCCGTGGAGGGCCTGCACGTGATGCCGGAGCCCCGCACCTGGGCGCGCATCCCCTCCTGGGAGTGGCACAGGGCGAACGTCGAGGAGAAGCGCTCGTCCACCGTGCTGCGCGCCGTACGGGTCGCGCGGCGCCTCGAAGAGGCCGCGGCGATGGAGCCCGAGGCGGCCGCGGCCCGCCTGCGCCTGATCACGGGCATCGGCCCGTGGACGGCGGCCGAGGTCGTCCAGCGCACCAACGGCGCCCCCGACGCGGTCACGGTCGGCGACCTCCACCTGCCGGGCATCGTCGGCCATGTCCTCGCGGGCGAACGCGACGCCGACGACGCCCGCATGCTGGAACTCCTCGCGCCCTACGCGGGCCAGCGCCACCGGGCCGTCCGTCTGATCCTCCTCAGCGGCCGCCTCCCGGAGCGCCGCGCCCCGCGCATGGCGGTCGGCGAGATCGCGTCCCGCTAGGCCGCCCGCGCCGCCGCCCCCGCGCCCGCCCCGCCGCCGGGCCCGAGCCCCCGGGCCCGTGGGCCCGTGCGGTCGGGGGCCGTGCGCTCAGCGGACCGTGACGAAGTCGTCCACCGGGCGGTCGGGGCGCGACGGTGCAGGCCGGGCGGGGCGGCCCACCGCGACCGCGCCCATGGGGTCCCAGTGCGCGGGCAGCGACAGCGCCTCGCGGACCACGTCGCGGCAGAACATCGTCGACGACACCCACGCGGAGCCCAGCTGCTCGCCCGCGAGCGCCACCAGGAGGTTCTGCACGCCGGCGCCCGCCGCCACCACGAACATCTCGCGCTCCGCCGCGTCCCGCCGCGGGTCGCCGTACGCGTGCGCGCCGTCCGCCACCAGGCACGGCACCACCAGGTAGGGCGCACGGCGCAGCACGTCGCCCCTGCGCACCCGCTTGGCGACCGAGTCCTCGGACCTGCCGTCCCGCCGCAGGTCCGCGATCCACGCGTCGCGCATCGCGTCGAGCAGCCGCGTCCTGGACGCGGCGGACTCCAGCAGCACGAACCGCCACGGCGTGGTGTGGTGCGGCGCGGGCGCCGTGAGCGCCGCGGCGACCGCCCGCCTGACCGCGCCGGGGTCGACCGGCTCGTCGGTGAACTCCCGTACGGTGCGGCGCAGTGCGACCGCCTCGCGCACCGCCTCCGACGTGCCGAGCCTGAACATGTCGTCGGCGGCGGTGCGCACCAGCTCGCGCGCGCCGCCCTCCGGCGCGTCACGCCCGGGGGCGACCAGGTGGGCGAGGCCGCTGACGACCGCGACCGGCATCCCCGCCGCCTTGCCCTTCACCAGGTCACCGGCTGCCGCCAGTTCGTCGGCGAGCGCCACCACCGTCGCGGACATCGGATTGCCGTGCGCATCCCGCTCGCCGCGCAGGTCCTCGATGACCCGCACCCCGGCCGCGCCGATCGCCACATCCGTCAGGCCGTTGCGCCACGGCCGCCCGAAGGTGTCCGTGACGATCACGCCGACGTCCACGCCGAGGTCGGCGCGCAGCCGCTCGCGGATCGCGCGCGCCGACGCGTCGGGGTCCTCGGGCAGCAGCAGCACCGTGCCCGCGGGCGTGTTGGACGCGTCGACCCCGGCGGCCGCCATCACGAGGCCCTGCCGGTTCTCCACGATCCGCAGCGTCCCGCGCCGCGCCACCACCCGTACGGTCTCCGCGTCGATGGCCGCCTCGCGGTCGTCGGCCTCGACGATCCGGCCCTCGGCCTTGGAGACGATCTTCGAGGTGACCAGCAGGATGTCGCCGTCGGCGAGCGCGGGCGCCGCCGCTGCGGCGATCAGCTTCGCCAGGTCGTCGCCCGGCCGCACCTCGGGGAAGCCGTCGCCGACGGCCCGTACCGCGTAGGCCGCGGGTGCCGCGCCGCTCACGCTCTGACCTCCTCGGCCAGCGCGAGCGCCTCGCGGGCCATCGCGGCGGCCGCTTCGGCGTCCGTCATCATCAGCGGCACCGCGCGCGCCCTGATGCCGGCCGACTCGATCTCCGGGACCGCGGCGGCGTCCACCGTGTCGACGAGCCAGCCGTCGAGCAGCCCGGAGCCGTAGTGCCCCGCGACCGCGGCCGCCGTCGACTCGACGCCGATCGCGGCGAGCACCTTGTCCGCCATGCCGCGCACCGGCGCGTCCCCGACGATGGGGGAGAGCCCGACGACCGGCACCCCGGCGTCCGCGATGGCCTCGCGGATCCCGGGCACCGCGAGGATCGTGCCGATGCTGACGACCGGGTTGGACGGCGGGAAGAGGACCACGTCGGCAGCGGCGATCGCCTCCAGCACGCCGGGCGCGGGCTTGGCCTGCTCTGCGCCGACCGGCACGACGGCCTGCGCGTCCACGGCGGCGCGCATCCGCACCCAGTACTCCTGGAAGTGCACGGCCTTGCGCTCCCCGTCGACGTCGACGGCCACATGCGTCTCCACGCGGTCGTCCGACATCGGCAGCAGCCGCACGCCGGGCTGCCACCTGGCGCACAGCGCCTCGGTGACCGCGCTCAGCGGATACCCGGCGGCGAGCATCTGCGTGCGGACGATGTGCGTGGCGAAGTCGCGGTCCCCGAGCCCGAACCACTCGGGCCCCACCCCGTACGCCGCGAGCTCGCCCTTGACGGCGAACGTCTCGTCCGTGCGCCCCCAGCCCTGCTCCTCGTTGATGCCACCGCCGAGGGTGTACATCACCGTGTCGAGGTCCGGGCAGATCTTCAGCCCGAACAGATGGATGTCGTCTCCGGTGTTGCCGATCACCGTGACGTCCGCGTCGGGCGCGGCCTGCTTCAGGCCACGCAGGAAACGGGCGCCGCCGATGCCGCCGGCCAGAACCACAATGCGCATGCGCCAAGTGTGTCAGCCGGGCAGGACGGGCGAGCCGGGACCCGGAACCCCGGCCCGTACGGGTGCCGCCGCCGGTGCCGCGGGCGCGGCCTGCGCGCCCTGCGCCGCCGGGTCGGCCGGCGTGGCCATCGGCATCTCGGTGAGGCCCGGGTAGTACACGTGCAGGCTCACGGCGGGTTCGAGCGAGGCGTTGACGACCTCGTGCGCGAAGCCCGGCGGGTAGACGCGCTGCGCGCCGGGGGCGAGCACGCGCCCGCCGCGCCGCGTACGCTCCGTCAGCTCGCCCGCGAGGACGGTGAGCACGCCCGCCGACCTGCCGTGGCCGTGCGGCCCGCTGCCCTGTCCAGGCACCCAGGACAGCAGCCAGACCTCGTAGCCGGGCCCGATGCGCAGCCGGTGGTACCAGCGGGTGGTCGCGTCGTACCTGACGAGGGGTTCCCACCCGGCCCTTTCCGCGGCGAGCGAGCGGGCGAGACCGGCGAACTCCGCCACCGTCTCGGGGTGCTCGCGCGGGGGCTTGAGCAGGTGCTCGACCTCGAAGAGATCTCCGGCGATCTGGAGGTCGCTGTCGCTGTTCATCGGGTGCGCGGTCCCTCGGTAAGGAAACAGACAGAACATGTGCAGAAAATCGTCAGAAAGAGAAAGCAAGGACGGCGTTCGAATCCCCGCGCGAGCCCCGAATCACCCCGGGGCGGTTACGGAAGCGGGCCGGTCGGGCCGCGTCGGAACGGAGTCGGGCGACGTCGGAACGGAGAAAAACCCAGCCGGCGGCGTACGGCCCCCGGTTCACGGGTGCGGCACGCGCCGTTCGGCGATGCGGATACGGGACGGCGCCGGGGACTCGGTCGGTCCGCCGGGCGCCCGCCGCCGGTCCTTCAGTGGCGCGTCGAGCCGCCGTGCCTGTGGGAAAGGCGACAACAACAGCCGACCTGGGCAGCGCTGCGGTGTCCACGGAGGTGGGTCGCGGGGTGCGCGGAGGTCGCTGGCATGCCCCAAAGGTGGCGAATCGACTCCCCGGATGTCAACTCGATGACCGGTTTGGCCCTATTGGTTCACCTTATCCGGTCGCTCTTGCCGGTCGGAGGTTTGCATGTGCCCAGGTCGGGACACATGGCGCAGCAGTCATGCGGGCAAACGCCGGTACGCGTCCGTGATCACGTTGTGATCTCGATCGCTTTGCCGGTCGGATTTCAACCAAACCGGCGTCAGCCGCGTGTCTGTAGAGAGAAGTGGCTGCTCCCGGGGAGTGCGGTACGGGCCAGTGGCATGTGTCAGTTTTTTGGTGATTTGAACACTTTCCGCATAGCCTTGGTTCCGCAGAGTGAATACCAGGTCCAATAGCAGATCTGAGCTTGACGACCCTGGAGCTACACACTTGTAATTTCACCCGTGTCGTTCGACCGGAAAAGGCCGTCGGCCAGACCACGGGGACGTTAAGACAGACGAGGGGCGCACATGACCGAGCTGTTCCAGCAACTGCTGGTCGAGGACGCGGACGCGGAAGAGGAACTCGGCTGGCAGGAGCGCGCGTTGTGCGCCCAGACCGACCCCGAATCCTTCTTCCCCGAGAAGGGCGGATCGACGCGCGAGGCCAAGAAGGTCTGCCTCGCCTGCGAAGTCCGCTCCGAATGCCTCGAGTACGCCCTCGCCAACGACGAACGCTTCGGCATCTGGGGCGGGTTGTCCGAGCGGGAGCGCCGCCGCCTGAAGAAGGCCGCGATCTGAACCGCCGCGGCGCGCCGGAGCGCAGGCGCCCGCCGTCAGCCCCGTACCCCCGGGCCGGCGGCACACGCAGCCACCGGACGTTGCCCCAGGCCCGGCCCACGACCCACGGTCCGCCACCCGCAGCCCAGCGCGCGGGAGGCGGACCGTCGTCATGTAAGGACCCGCCGGCAGCCGCACGCCCCGGCCCCGCGGCCGCACGCCCGCCCCCGCGGCCGGTCCCGCACGCCCCACTGGTCCCGCGCGCCCCGCTGCCCGTATACCGCACCGGCCCCCGACGGGCGGCCTCATCCGGCGCTCGGCGCACCGCATTTGTCCCTACCGTTAGTGTGGTGGCCCGTCCCTGACGCTCAGCGCCCCCTGGAGGGCGGAACCCCCGGCCGGAGGGCCCTTCACCTCGATGTCCGCCACCACCGCAGCGTTCGTCCCCGCCACCGAGGGCGGCCCCGCGCCCGCCGCGCCGCCCGAGTACCCGCGCCACGTCGTGACCGCGGTCGTCGTCTCGCACGACGGTGCGCGCTGGCTGCCCGACACCCTCGCGGGTCTGCTGGGCCAGGAACGGCCCGTACAGAACGCCGTCGCCGCCGACACCGGCAGCGCCGACAACTCCGCGCAGCTGCTGACCGAGGCGTTCGGCGCCGACCGCGTCCTGCACCTCGCCCGCAGGTCGGGCTTCGGCACCGCGGTCGAGGAGGCCGTACGCACCGCGCCCCTCCTCACCCCCGACGACCTGCCCTACCTGCGGCGGCCGAGCGGCTGGGACCCCGTCACGCGCACCTGGCGCGACGAGGCGTACGAGATGCCGGAACTGCCGTACGGCGAACCGGTGCAGTGGCTCTGGCTGCTCCACGACGACTGCGCGCCCGCGCCCGACGCGCTCGCCGAACTCCTGCGCGTCGCCGAGTCCGACAAGCACGCCGCGATCGTCGGGCCCAAGCTGCGCGGCTGGTACGACCGCAGGCAGCTGCTCGAAGTCGGCGTCTCCATCGCCAACAGCGGCCGCCGCTGGACCGGACTCGACCGGCGCGAACAGGACCAGGGCCAGCACGACCAGGTCCGCACCGTCCTCTCCGTCTCCAGCGCGGGCATGCTCGTCCGCCGCGACGTGTGGGAGCAGCTCGGCGGCTTCGACCGCAGCCTGCCCCTCATGCGCGACGACGTCGACCTGTGCTGGCGCGCCCACGCGGCGGGACACCGCGTCCTCGTCGCCCCCGACGCCGTGCTGCGCCACGCGGAGGCGTCGGCGCGCGAGCGCCGGACCGTCGACTGCGTCGGCCGCTCGGCCACCAGCCCGCACCGCGTCGACAAGGCGGGCGCCGCCTACACGATGCTTGTCAACGCCCGCGGCGCCGCGCTCCCGTGGGTGCTGCTGCGGCTCGTCGTCGGCACCCTCCTGCGCACCCTCGGCTACCTGCTCGCCAAGGCGCCAGGACAGGCCGTCGACGAGGTCACAGGGCTCTCCGCCACCCTGCTGCGCCCCGGCAGGATCCTCGCGGGCCGCCGCGCACGCGCCGGGGCACCCACCGACTTCGCCGAGCTGCGCCCCCTCTTCCCGCCGCCGGGCGCCACCCTCCGCGCCACCGTCGAACAGGCCGCGGCGAGCCTCGGCGCAGGCGGCGCGACCGACGCCGAGACCGGCGGCTCCCGCCACGGCGTCGTCGAGTCGGGCCCCGGCGGCGACGACGCCGACTACCTGGAGATCGAGCAGTTCGCGCGGCTGAAGAAGCTCGCCCGCAGGCCGGGACCCGTGCTGTTCGCCGTCCTCCTCGTCTTCTCCCTCGTCGCCTGCCGCGCCCTGCTCAGCGGCGGCTCCCTCGCGGGCGGCGCCCTGCTGCCCGCCCCCGAGCACGTCTTTGACCTGTGGGACCGCTACGCCGACAGCTGGCACGCGGTCGGCACGGGCGGCACCGAGACGGCGCCCCCCTACCTGGCGATCCTCGCCACCCTCTCCGTGCTCGCCCTCGGCTCGACCGGCCTCGCGCTGACCGTGCTGCTGGTGTGCTCGGTGCCGCTCGCGGGCGTCAGCGCCTACTTCGCCTCGCGCTCGCTCGTCCCCTCGCGGCTGCTGCGGGCCTGGGCCGCCGTCGTCTACGCCTTCCTGCCCGCCACCACCGGCGCGCTCGCCACCGGCCGGCTCGGCACCGCCGTCCTCGCGATCCTGCTGCCGGTCGCGGCGCGCGCCGCGGTCTCCGCCTACGGGCTGCGCAGCGGCGGGCGCGGCACCTGGCGTGCGACCTGGGCGTACACCTTCCTGCTCACCGCCACCACCGCGTTCACGCCCGTCGTGTGGCCGCTGTCGCTGGTGCTCGGGCTCGGCGTGCTGGTGCTGCGCCGCCGCGAGCTCGGCGCGTACGGGCCCCGCGTGCTGGCCGCCGCCGTCACCCCGCTCGTGCTGCTCGCCCCCTGGTCCCTGACGCTGCTCACCAGCCCGGGGGACTTCCTGCGGGAGGCCGGGCTCGACTACGGCTCCGGCGCCGCGTCCGCGCTCGACCTGCTCGGCATGGACCCCGGGGGGCCCAAGGCCGTCGGCGGCGTGCTGATGCTCGGCGTCGTCCTCGCGGCGCTCGCCGCGCTGCTGCGTACCGAGCGGACCTTCGCCGTGCGGACCGCGTGGGCCGCCGCCGTGGTCGCCCTCGTCTTCGCCGTGGCCGCCGACCACTCGGGGTGGGCGGGCCCCGCCACCCTGGTGTACGCGGTCGCGCTGCTCGCCGCGGCCCTCGTCGGCGCGGACGGCGCACGGCTGCGGGTCGCCGAGCTGAGCTTCGGCTGGCGGCAGCCGCTCGCCGCGCTCATCGCCGTGCTCGCCGCCATCGCGCCGCTGGTCGCCGCGTTCAGCTGGATGGTCACCGGCGCTGCGGGGCCGCTCCAGCGCACGGACCCCGTCCAGGTGCCCGCCTTCGTGGCCGAGGAGTCGACCACCTCGGACCAGCCGCGCACGCTGGTGCTCAGCGGCACATCGCCGGGATCGGTCGCGTACAGCCTGGTGCGCGGCGAGGGCGGCAGGCTCGGAGACGCCGAGCTGACCAGGGCGGCGGGCGACGACCCGCGGCTCGACAAGGTCGTCGCCAACCTCGTCGCGGGCTCGGGCGCCGACCAGACGGCCCAGCTGCGCGGCTTCGCCATCCGCTACGTCCTGCTGCGGGACGGCGCGCCGCGCGAGATGAGCCGCGTCCTCGACGCCACCCCCGGCCTCAGCAGGCTCAGCCAGCTGGACGGCAGCGAGCTGTGGCGCATCGACCAGCAGGTCTCCCGCGTCATGATCGTCCCCCCGCCGTCCGCGGGAGCGGCGGCGGGCACGGGTGACACCGCGCCGCCCGTCTCCGTGCCCGCGTCCACGGTCGACGCGCACACCACCGTCCCCGCGGGACCCGCCGGCCGCGTCCTGCGGGTCGCCGACTCCGCATCCGACGGCTGGCAGGCCACGCTCGACGGCAAGCCGCTCACCAGGACCACCGTCGACGGCTGGGCCCAGGGCTTCCAGCTGCCCGCGCAGGGCGGCAGGCTCGACCTGACGTACGACGAGCCGTTCACCCACACCGCGTGGGTATGGCTCCAGGGCCTGCTCGGGCTCGTCCTGCTCGTCCTCGCGCTGCCCGCGGGCCGCAGGGACGTCGACGACGACCTGCCCGACGAGGCGCTGGCCGCCGTGCCGCCGGAGGCGCTCGAAGGCGAGGGCCGCAGGGCCCGCAGGCTGCGCGCCGCCGCCGAGGTGGAGGCCGTGGACGCGGCGGCCGCCGCGGCCGAGGAGGCCGTGCGCTCCGGCGCCGTCTACGACCCGTACGAGGCACCGGGGACCGCGGAGCAGTACGCGGCGGAGCCGCCGTACGGCACCGACCCGTACGGCACCGGCGCCCCGGATCCGCAGGGCGACGAGCCGGAAGAGGCCGACGTCTTCACCCCGCGGCAGCGGACGCCCCAGGAGGCCGCGGCCCAGGACGCCGGGTCCCAGGAGGGCCAGGGCGTGGACCCGTACGCGGCCGTGCCGCACCAGCAGCAGCCGTACGGCGACTGGGGCGCGACGGGCCAGGAGGGCTACCAGGCCGAGGGAGGCGACTACCCCCAGCACGCCGCCTACCAGGCCGGATACCCCCAGCAGGGCTACCAGGACGGGCAGGAGCAGTACGGGGCGGGCGACCCCTACCAGGGCGGCCAGTACCCGGACCCCCAGCAGTACGCCCCCTACGGCGACCAGCAGCAGTACGCACAGCAGCAGTGGGGCTACGGCGCCTACCAGGACCCGGCGCAGCAGGGCTACGACCCCGCGCAGTACGACCCGTACGGCTACGGCGGACAGGTCCCCCACCAGCAGGGCCACGAGCAGGCGCAGGGCCAGGACCAGCAGTACGGCGACGACCAGGACGGCGCCCGGCGGGCGCAGCACCCGGACGGGAGCGGCAACCAGTGAACCGTACGACTCTCTCCCTGGGCGCGGCCGTGGTCGCCCTCGCCGCGGTCGCCGGGATCGCCTCGGCGACCTCGGGCGGCGACAGCGGCACGGCCGCGGCCTCGTCCCCCGCGCGGCTGCCGGTCGAGCGGTCGAGCGCGCTGTGCCCCTCGCCCGGGGACTCGCAGACCGCCGACACCACCTACACCTCCGTCACCCCCAAGGGGACGGGCGCGCCGCCGGACGGCGACGGCGCGGCCGCCCTCGTACCGGCGGCGACCGGCGACGGCCCGGGCTCCGAGCCGTCCGCGTCCAGCAAGAAGAACGGCAAGGACAGCAAGAACGGCAGGGCGACCGCCTCGGCGTCCCCCTCGGCCTCAGGCGCCAAGCCTCTGCTCTCCCTGAAGCAGCCGGGCACCCCCGTCACCGCGACGGCGGGCGACGACCCGGCCGCGCTCGTCGGCACCGCGACCGGCGCGCTCGCCCCCGGCTGGACGACGCAGGAGACCACCACGGACGACGTCGGCGACGGCCGCGGTGTCGCGGGCCTCACCTGCACCGCCCCCGACACCGACTTCTGGCTGCCGGGCGCGAGCACCGCCGAGGACCGCGAGGACTACGTCCACCTCACCAACCCCGACGATTCCACCGCCGTCGTCGACCTGCGGCTCTACGGCAGGAACGGCGCCCTCAAGTCCGACACGGCGGACGGCCTGCCCGTGCCCGCGCACTCCAGCGTGCCCGTCCTGCTGTCGACGCTGACCTCCCGGGCCGAGGACGACGTGACCGTCCACGTCACCACCCGCAGCGGCCGGGTCGGGGCGGCGCTGCGCGCCTCGGACGGCACCACAGGCGTCGACTGGCTCGCGCCCTCGGCCGACCCGGCGTCCTCGCTCGTCCTGCCCGGCATCCCCGCCGACGCCTCCGACGTGCGGCTCGTCGTCTTCGCGCCCGGCCAGAACGACGCGGACCTCAACCTGAAACTGGCCGGGCCGACCGGCGGCATCGTCCCCGCGGGACACGAGTCGCTGCACGTCAAGTCGGGGATGACGGCATCCGTCGACCTGAAGGACGTGACGCGGGGCGAGGCCGGCTCGCTGCTGCTCACCCCGTCGTCGGGCGACCGCCCCACGCCGGTCGTCGCCGCGCTCCAGGTGGTGCGCGGCAAGGGCGACGACCGGGAGATGGCGTTCATCCCCGCCACCGCGCCCGTCACGGCCCGCGCGACCGCCGCGGACAACCGCGCCAAGGGCTCCACCCTGTCGCTGACCGCGCCCCAGGGCGCCGCGGAGGTGGCGGTCACCGCGTCCGCGGGCACCGGCGGCGGGACGCCTGTGACGAAGACGTACACCGTCAAGGCGGGCACCACCCTCGCGGTGACCCCGCCGGCCCCCGACGGGCTCAAGGGCTCCTACGCGCTCACGGTGGAGCCGAAGTCCGGCGGCCCCGTGTACGCGGCGAGGACGCTGGCCCTGCCGAAGGACGGCGTGCCGATGTTCACGGTGCAGACCCTCCCCGACGACCGCGGCACGGTCTCCGTGCCCGCGGCCAGGCAGGACCTGTCGATCCTCAGGTCCGACGACTGAGACCGAGAGTCCGGCGGCTGAGCGCGGACCCGGCCGCCGGGCTGAGCGCGGACCCGGCGGCCGGGCTGCGGGCCGGCGCCTCAGTCCTGCCCGTAGCGCGGGTCGACGGACTCGGGGGAGAGCCCGAGCAGCTCGGCGACCTGCTCGACCACGACCTCGTGGACGAGCAGGGCCCGCTCGTCGCGGTTCTTGGTCCTGATCTCCACCGGCCTGCGGTAGACGAGGATGCGCGCGGGCTGCTGCTTGCCCGCGGGCACGGAGCGGCCGAGCGGCACCGAGTCCTCCTCGCGCCCCGGCACGTCCATCACCATGAACTCCACGTCGGCCAGCTGCGGCCAGCGGCGTTCCAGCCGGTCCACGGAGTCCCGCACGAGGTCCTGGAAGGTCTCGGCGCGGCTGGCGGAGAGCGGCACCTGCGGCGGGGCGACGGGGCCGCGCATCCCGCGGCCGTGGCGGTCGCGGCGGCGCGGCCTCGGCTCGGCCTGGGGCGGTGGCGGTACGGAGCTGTCCATCACTGACGCAGGGTACTTCCCGGGGCCGTGCCAGGGCCGTCACCGCCGGCCGCGCGGCCCCGAAGACCGTCCCGCGCGGCCCGCGGCGACCGCTCAGGGTCACCGGACAGCTGACAGAGAGTCAGCTGTGCCGGATCTCACAGGGCGACACGGGCGGGTGACGTGCAGCTGAGTCGTCGCGGGCCGCTCAAGAGTGCGGTACCGTCCAACACCGTGAGCCCTGTACGTCGCTGTTCGCGCACCGCTTGCGGCCGTCCCGCCGTGGCGACGCTGACGTACGTCTACGCCGACTCGACCGCCGTCCTCGGCCCGCTCGCCACCTACGCGGAACCCCACTGCTACGACCTGTGCGCCGAGCACAGCGAGCGCCTGACAGCCCCGCGCGGCTGGGAGGTCGTCCGGCTGACGGACGCCTCGGCGCCCTCCCGCCCCAGCGGCGACGACCTGGAAGCCCTGGCCAACGCCGTCCGCGAGGCGGCACGCCCCCAGGAGCGCACGGCCGAGGCGGGCGGCAAGGGCGCCCCGGGCGCCGACCCGGTCGAGGTCGGGCGCAGGGGCCACCTCAGGGTGCTGCGCAGCCCCGACTCCTGACCTGCCGCTCCTCCCGGTGCGCGATCCGCGCCAGGACCCCTGCGGGTACGGTGAGCCGACTGCCCGTGCGAACGACTCAGGAGACACCCGGTGGCCGACGCGGACCTGTCCCAGCTCGTGAAGGCGTACGACGTGCGCGGCGTCTACCCCGACCAGCTCGACGAAGGGCTCGCCGAACTCTTCGGCGCCGCGTTCGCCGAGGTGACGGCTGCCCGGGAGATCGTCGTCGGCCACGACATGCGCCCGTCGAGCCCCGCGCTCTCCGCGGCGTTCGCCAGGGGCGCCACCGCGCGCGGCGCGGACGCGATCCTCATCGGGCTCTGCTCCACCGACCAGCTGTACTACGCGTCGGGCTCGCTCGGCCTGCCGGGCGCCATGTTCACCGCGTCCCACAACCCCGCCCGCTACAACGGCATCAAGATGTGCCGGGCCGGCGCCGCGCCCGTCGGCCAGGACACCGGCCTCGCCGAGATCAGGGCCCGCGTCGAGGAGACCCTCGGCACCGGCCTGCCCGTCCCCCGCACCGGGCGGGTCACCACGCGGGACACGCTCGCCTCCTACGCCGCCTGCCTGCGCGGCCTCGTCGACCTCGGCTCCATCCGCCCCCTGAAGGTCGTGGTCGACGCGGGCAACGGCATGGCGGGCCACACCGTGCCCACCGTCTTCGAGGGCCTGCCGATCGACCTCGTACCGCTCTACTTCGAGCTCGACGGCACCTTCCCGCACCACGAGGCGAACCCGCTCGACCCGAAGAACCTCGTCGACCTCCAGGCCAGGGTGCGCGCCGAGGGCGCCGACCTCGGCCTCGCCTTCGACGGCGACGCGGACCGCTGCTTCGTGGTGGACGAGCGCGGCGAGGGCGTCCCCCCGTCCGCCGTCACCGGCCTGGTCGCGGCCCGCGAGCTGGCGAAGCACCCCGGCGCCGCCGTCATCCACAACCTGATCACCTCCTGGTCCGTGCCCGAGGTCGTGCGCGAGCACGGCGGCACCCCGGTCCGCACGCGCGTGGGCCACTCGTTCATCAAGCAGGAGATGGCGCGCACCGGCGCGGTCTTCGGCGGCGAGCACTCGGCGCACTACTACTTCAAGGACTTCTGGAACGCCGACACCGGCATGCTCGCCGCGCTGCACGTGCTCGCCGCCCTCGGCGCCACCGACCGGCCGCTGTCCGAGCTGCTCGGCGCCTACCAGCGCTACACCGGCTCGGGCGAGATCAACTCGACCGTCGCCGACCAGCGGGCGCGTACGGCCGCCGTGCGCGCACGCTACGCGGACCGCGACGACGTGGCCTTCGACGAGCTCGACGGCCTGACCGTCACCGCCAAGGACTGGTGGCTGAACGTCCGCCCCTCCAACACCGAGCCGCTGCTGCGCCTGAACGTCGAGGCCAGGGATGCCGCCACCATGGCGGCCGTCAGGGACGAGGCGCTCGCGGTCATCAGGGCCGACGACCCGGCCTGACCCCCTCAGGGCGCCGTACGCGCCGCAGCCTCCGCCGGCGCGAGCGCGGCCCTGCGCGGCAGCAGCAGCGGCGTCGCGAGCAGCAGCAGACCGGCGGCCGCGATCGCGGCGCGCGGCCCGAGCGCGGAGGCGAGCAGCCCCCACAGCGCCGTCATGGCGGCGATGGACGCCTTGGAGGTGACCGACCAGGCGGACAGCGTCCGCGCCACCCGCAGGCGCGGCACCTGTTCGAGCCGGTACGCGGCGAACACCGGGTTGAACACGCCGGCGCAGCAGATCAGGCCCAGCTCGACGCCCATGACGAGCGCGAGGCCGCCGGGGCCCGGCCGCACGAACGCCAGCCACGGCAGCCAGCACGCCCGCAGCGCGCCCGCCGTCCGCAGCACCCGGTCCCTGCCGAACCGCGCCACGAGCCGGGGCGCGGCGCGCGACCCGGCGAGCCCGCCGAGGCACGGCACGGCGAAGGCCAGCCCGTACTGCCAGGGCGCGAAGCCGAGCGGGCCGAGCATCAGCAGCGCGAGCAGCGGAGCCGTCGCCATGATCAGCCCGTTGACCAGGACCGAGTTGAAGAACAGCGGGCGCAGCGCGGGATGCGCCAGCACCCAGCGCCACCCGCCCCGCAGGTCGGCTGCCCTGCGGGGCGCCGCCGCGGGAGCCCGCGCCGGCGCGGGCTCCTCCCGTACGCCCATCGTGCGCAGGGCGCCCGCAGAGAGGAGGTAGCTGACCGCGTCGGCGACCACCGTCGCCACCGGCCCGAACAGCCCGATCATGGCGCCGCCGAGCGGCGGCCCCAGCACGCTCGCCGTCCACTGCGTCGACTCGAACCTGCCGTTCGCCACCAGCAGGTCCGCCGGCCGCACCAGCGACTTGACCAGGGCGCCGGAGGCCGCGGTGAAGGTGATGTCGGCCGCCGCGACCGCGACCGACACCGCGAGCAGCTGGCCGAACCCCAGCACGCCGAGCAGCTGGGCGACCGGCAGGCTCAGCACGGCCGCGCACCTGGCGAGATCCATCGCCACCATCACCGGGCGCTTCGCGCGGAACTCCGTCCACGGGCCGAGCGGCACCGCGACGAGCGCTCCCACCGCAGGCCCCGCGGCCGCGAGCACCGAGACCGCGGCGGGCCCCGCGTGCAGCCCCAGGATCGCGATCATGGGGAGGGCGTCGAAGGCCAGCCACGTGCCGAACGTGCTGACCGCGTACGCCGTCCAGAGCCAGGCGAAGGGCCGGCCGAGCGCAGGCCGCGGCGCCCGCCGTCCGCTGCTGCCGTCCTCGTGTCCTGCCGCCGCGGGCCCGCTGGCGCGCATCGTTGCCCTCCCGTCCTGCCGCGCGCGGCCCCGGGTGGTTCCCCGGGGCCGCGGTGCGGCAGGAAGCGATCCAACCGGCCCGGCGGGCTGCGGGCAAACGACGGCACCGGCGGTCTGCCCCGCGGCCGATCCGCCGATCCGCCGATCCGCCGATCCGCCGGGCCGCCGGGCCACTCCCGGCCCGGGCGGTCCCGCGTGGAGCCGGACGCGGCGTGCCGGGACCGGCAGGGGAGGGGGCCCGCGTGCGGCTGGACGCCCGTGCGCCGGACGCGGTGTGCCGGGCCCGTACGAGGGCGGTGGGCCGCGCCCGTACCGCACGCCGGGCGGCCCGCCACCGGCGGTACGCTGACGAGGCCAGACACCCACCCCGAAGGGACCCCGCCCATGCCGCTCGAAGCCGGTCTCCTGGAGATCCTCGCCTGCCCGGCCTGCCATGCGCCGCTCAGCGACAGGACCGCGGCGGACAACCCGGAACTGGTGTGCACGAGCGACGAGTGCGGGCTCGCCTACCCGGTGCGCGACGAGATCCCCGTCCTGCTCGTCGACGAGGCCCGCCGCCCGGCGTAGCCGCGCCGCGTACCGAAGGACCCGGAGGGGCCCACACATGCTCGACGAGTCCATGCTCGACGCCCCGGACGCACTCGCGGGCGCCGACCACCGCGGCCTGCTGCGCGGCGCCGCCGAGGCAGGCGCCCACGTGCGGACCGCGCTGCGCCACGCCGACGAGGCCGGGCTCGCCGCACTCGACCCCGAGGGCAGGCCGCGCACCGTCATGGTCGCGGGCTCGGGCGCCGCGGCCGCCGCCGTCGCCGACCTGGTCGGCGCGCTCGCCGGCGCCGTAGCGCCCGTGGTCAGGCTCCGGCCCACCGGCGTCGCGCTCGCCGCCGGGGCCCTGCGCTGGTCGCTGCCCGGCTGGACCGGCACGGTCGACCTGCTGCTGATCGTCACCACCGACGGCGGCGAACCGGGCCTCGGCCTCCTCGCCGAGCAGGCGTACCGGCGCGGCTGCACCGTCGTCGGCGTCGCGCCGCGCGGCTCCCTGCTCACGGAGACCGTCGACGGCGTACGGGGCCTGCTGATCCCGATGGCCACGGCGCCGGGCCGGCCGTACGCGGCGCCCCACGAGCCCGCGGGGCCGTCCTACGGCCCCGCTCGCCGCGAGGAACCCGCCCCGCCGGGGCCCGAGCAGGTGCCCGCGAGCCCCGGCGCGCTCTGGGCGCTGCTCACCCCGCTCCTCGTGCTGCTCGACCGCATCGGCCTCGCCGCCGCGCCGCCCGAGGCGCTCGCCCGCCTCGCCGACCGGCTCGACCGGGTCGCCGAGCGGTGCGGCCCCGCGGTCGCCACCTACAGCAACCCCGCCAAGGCGCTCGCCGTCGAACTCGCCGACAGCCTCCCGCTGATCTGGACCGAGGGCACGGCCGCCGCGCCCGCGGGCCGCAGGTTCGCCGCCGTGCTCGCCGAGCTGACCGGCAGGCCCGCGCTCGCCGCCGAGCTCCCCGAGGCGCTCGGCGCGCACGCCGCGCTGCTGCGCGGCACCCTCGCGGGCGGCGGCCCCGACGACTTCTTCCGCGACCGCGTCGAGGAACCGGAAGCGCTGCGGGCCCGGATCGTACTGCTGCGCGACCGCCCCACCGACGCGCTCTCGGCGGCCCCGGCCGCCCGCGCGGCAGCCGACGAGCACGGCACGCCCCTCAGCGAACTGGAGGCGCCGGAGGCGGCGGAGAGCCGCACAGCCGCCGAAGGCGGCGGGACCGGCGGCGACGCCGTGAACGGCACGGACGCCCCGGCCGCGCCCGGCAGCCCGCTCGAAGCCCTCGCGGAACTCGTCGCCGTCACCGACTTCGCCGCCGCGTACCTGGCCCTGGCGTCCCCGGACTCCTGAGCGCACCCCGCCGGAACCCTGGCCCGCCCGCGCAGACGCCGGCCCGAGTCCCGGAGTGCGGACGGCTCCGCAGCACCGACCGTGCGGCAAGCCCAGCACGCACGCCCCAGCAAGCCGAGACCCCGAGAAGGAAGCCCGCACCATGGACCGCCTCTCCAACCCCGTGCGTCCCTACGCCTGGGGTTCCACGACCGCCATCCCCGAGCTGCTCGGCACCGAGCCCACCGGCGAGCCGCAGGCCGAGGTGTGGATGGGCGCCCACCCCGGCGACCCGTCCCGTGCCGTCCGCACGGCCGCGGACGGCACCGCACGCGAAGTCCCGCTCTCCGACCTGATCGCCGCCGACCCCGAGGGCGAACTCGGCGCCGCTGCCGTCGCGAAGTTCGGGCCGCGCCTCCCCTTCCTGCTCAAGCTCCTCGCCGCGGGCTCCCCGCTCTCCCTCCAGGTCCACCCCGACCTCGCCCAGGCCAAGGAGGGCTACGCGGACGAGGAGCGCAGGGGCGTCCCGCACGACGCGCCGGAGCGCACCTACAAGGACCCCAACCACAAGCCCGAACTGATCTGCGCCCTCACGCCGTTCGAGGGGCTCTGCGGCTTCCGCCCCGCCGCCGAGGCCGCCGCCGCGCTGGAGGCGCTGGACGTCGACTCGCTCAAGCCGTACGTGGACCTCCTGCGCGCACGGCCCGAGGACGCCGCCCTGCGCGAGGTCCTCACCGCGGTCCTCACCGGCGACCCCGCCGCGACCGCCGCCACGGTGACGGAGGCCGCGGCCGCCGCCGAGCGCCTCGGCGGCCCGTACGCCACGTACGCGTCCATCGCCCGCCACTACCCCGGCGACCCCGGCGTCATCGCGGCGATGCTGCTCAACCTCGTCACCCTCGCACCGGGCGAGGCGATGTTCCTCGGCGCCGGCGTCCCGCACGCCTACCTCAGCGGCCTCGGCGTCGAGATCATGGCCAACTCCGACAACGTCCTGCGCTGCGGCCTCACCCCCAAGCACATCGACGTGCCGGAACTGCTGCGCATCGTCCGCTTCGAGGCGAAGGACCCCGGCGTGCTGCGCCCCGTGCGGGACGCGGAGGGCGCCGAGGTGTACGCCGCCCCGATCGACGAGTTCCGCCTCTCCCGGTACGTCCTGCCGGCGGACGGCGCCCCACGCGACCTGACGGCCCCCTCGGCCCCGCAGATCCTGCTCTGCACGGCCGGCACGCCCCGCGCGGGCGACCTGGAACTCGGGCCCGGCGACGCCGTCTTCGCCGCCGCGGGGGAGCGCACCGAACTGTCCGGCCCCGGCACGGTGTTCCGCGCCACGGTGGTGATCTGACGGGCCGCCGTGCCGGGTTGGGGCCCGTACCGCAGGACGTGCCCCAGCCCGTACCGCGGCCCGCACCCCGGACGTACCGCGGCCCGCCCCGCCCGGCCGACCCGGCCCGTACCGCTCCGGCCGCCCCGCGCGGCTGCAACAATGACCGGCCGTATGGGCGGCGCACGCCGGCCCACGCGACGACAACCCGGGACCACTCCACCGCGAGAAGGGACACCGCGCACTCATGAGCGCGCAAGGCGGAACCAAGGCGATCGTGGCGGCGCTCGGCGCCAACCTCTCGATCGCGGCAGCCAAGTTCGTGGCGTTCCTGTTCAGCGGGTCGTCCTCGATGCTCGCCGAGGCCGTGCACTCGGTCGCCGACTCCGGCAACCAGGGGCTGCTGCTGCTCGGCGGCAAGCGCGCCCGGCGCGCCGCCACCGAGGAGCACCCCTTCGGCTACGGCCGCGAGCGCTACATCTACGGCTTCCTCGTCTCCATCGTGCTGTTCTCCGTCGGCGGGATGTTCGCCGTCTACGAGGGGTTCGAGAAGATCAAGGACCCGCACCCGCTCGACGACTGGTACTGGCCGGTCGGCGTGCTGGTCTTCTCCGTCGTCGCCGAGGGCTTCTCCTTCCGCACGGCGATGAAGGAGTCGAACGCCACCCGCGGATCCATGTCGTGGAGAGAGTTCATCCGCCGCGCCAAGGCCCCCGAGCTGCCCGTCGTCCTGCTGGAGGACTTCGGCGCGCTCATCGGCCTCGTTCTCGCCCTCGGCGGCGTCGGCCTCGCCCTCGGCACCCACAACGGCGTCTGGGACGGCATCGGCACCCTCTGCATCGGCACGCTGCTGATCGTCATCGCGCTGGTGCTCGCCGTCGAGACCAAGTCGCTCCTGCTGGGCGAGTCCGCGGGCGCCGAACAGGTCGCGAAGATCCGCGAGGCCGCCGTCGACGGCTCCGCCGTGACCCGCGTCATCCACATGCGCACCCAGCACCTCGGCCCCGAGGAGCTGCTCGTCGCCGCCAAGATCGCCGTACGGCACGACGACACCGCCGCCGAGGTCGCCGCGGCCATCGACGCGGCCGAGGCGCGCATCCGCGAGGCCGTGCCCATCGCGCGCGCCATCTACCTCGAACCCGACATCTACAGCGAGACCGCCGCGGCCGCCGGCGCCGACCCCGCCGCGACCCCCGGCGGCCCGGGGCCCGCCCCCGCGCCCCACTGACCCGCCCCCCACCGTCCCCCGCCCCGGGCCGCCTGCCGAGTTCGCCGGTCCACTGCGGGCGCCCGGGGCGACCGTGTAGATTCGTACGGAAGCCAGACGTCGCTGCTGATGGCGGTCGGCCAGGCCCGCACCGCGGACCTGCCGAGGGAGAGAGGGGCCCGACGGACGGTGCTGCCGCGTAGGCTCGGGCATTCGTATGTCCGCGCCGACAGAGCCAGCCGTACGAAAACCACCCTCGACCCTTACGAGGAGCAGCCCGAAATGACGACTGTCGCCAACCGACAGGACTTCAAGGTCGCCGACCTCTCGCTCGCCGAGTTCGGCCGCAAGGAGATCACGCTCGCCGAGCACGAGATGCCCGGCCTGATGGCGATCCGCAAGGAGTACGCCGAGGCCAAGCCGCTCGCCGGCGCCCGCATCACCGGCTCCCTGCACATGACCGTGCAGACGGCCGTGCTGATCGAGACCCTCGTCGCACTCGGCGCCGACGTGCGCTGGGCCTCCTGCAACATCTTCTCCACCCAGGACCACGCGGCGGCGGCCATCGCCGTCGGCCCGAACGGCACCCCGGACAACCCGCGGGGCGTGCCCGTCTATGCCTGGAAGGGCGAGAGCCTCGCCGAGTACTGGTGGTGCACCGAGCAGGCCCTGACGTGGCCCAACTCGCCCACCGGCGGCCCGAACATGATCCTCGACGACGGCGGCGACGCCACCCTCCTCGTGCACAAGGGCGTCGAGTTCGAGAAGGCGGGCGAGGCGCCCGCGCCGGAGACCGCGGACAGCGAGGAGTTCCGCGAGATCCTCACCCTCCTCAACCGCACCCTCGGCGAGAGCCCGCAGAAGTGGACCAAGCTCGCCTCCGAGATCCGCGGCGTCACCGAGGAGACCACCACCGGCGTCCACCGCCTGTACGAGATGCAGCGCGACGGCGACCTCCTCTTCCCCGCGATCAACGTGAACGACGCGGTGACCAAGTCGAAGTTCGACAACAAGTACGGCTGCCGCCACTCCCTGATCGACGGCATCAACCGCGCCACCGACGTCCTGATCGGCGGCAAGGTCGCCGTGGTCTGCGGCTACGGCGACGTGGGCAAGGGCTGCGCCGAGTCCCTGCGCGGCCAGGGCGCCCGCGTGATCGTCACCGAGATCGACCCGATCTGCGCGCTCCAGGCGGCGATGGACGGCTTCCAGGTCTCGACCCTCGACGACGTCGTCGGCACGGCCGACATCTTCGTCACCACCACCGGCAACCGCGACATCATCATGGCCCCGGACATGGCCAAGATGAAGCACCAGGCGATCGTCGGCAACATCGGCCACTTCGACAACGAGATCGACATGGCCGGCCTCGCCAAGATCGACGGCATCGTCAAGTCCGAGGTGAAGCCCCAGGTGCACACCTGGACCTTCCCCGACGGCAAGACGATCATCATCCTCTCCGAGGGCCGCCTGCTGAACCTGGGCAACGCGACGGGCCACCCGTCCTTCGTGATGTCCAACTCCTTCGCCGACCAGACGCTCGCCCAGATCGAGCTGTTCACCAAGCCGGAGGAGTACCCGATCGGCGTCTACGTGCTGCCGAAGCACCTGGACGAGAAGGTCGCGCGCCTCCACCTCGACGCGCTGGGCGTGAAGCTCACGACCCTCCGTCCTGACCAGGCGTCGTACATCGGCGTCGACGTCAACGGCCCGTACAAGCCGGACCACTACCGCTACTGACCCGGCCCGCGGCGGGCCGCCGAGCGACCCGCCGCCCCGCGTCACCCGTCAGGCCCCCGCGCCACGGCCGGGGGCCTGACCCACGCGGTACGCCGGTACCGGGCGCCCTTGCGCGTCCGTGCACGGGCCTCGACACCAGCGTCCGGCACCCGGTACCCGGCACCCGACGTCCGCGCACGACGTGCAGCGCCGGCCGGGGAGCCGGGCAGCCGGACGGCCGAGTGGCCGGGCCAGCCGGACGGCTGCTCCGCCTGCTCGCTCGGCGTCCGCCCGAGGACCCGCCGGGTGCCCGCCCGCACCACGGCTCACCCACCGCACGAACGCCAGGACCCACCCCATGCCCCGCGGCCGGTATTCGCTCCATGACCCGCACGACCACACCCCTCTCGCCCAAGAGCACTTCCACTGCGCGCCCGGCCCCTCCGGCTGGCGCTACGTCGCCGAGCGGACGACCCCCGGGGGCGACCACGCGGGCTCCGTCGACCTGACCCTCGACGAACTCGGCCGCCCCATCCGCCTCGAACTCCACGCCGGCGCCTGGCAGGTGCGCGGCGCCGCGCTCGACGGCGTCACCTGGGTACGCACCGACCCCACCGGCACCCACGCCACCGAGGGCACCGTACGCGCCCACGCCTTCACGGCCGCATCTCCCGCGTTCCTCGTGGCCACCGCACTGCTCCTGCGCCTCACCCCCCGATCCCCCGCGACGCGCGTACGACTGGTCGCCCTCACGGACCCCGTCCTCGCCCCCCGCACCGTCGACCAGTCCTGGGCCCTGGTGAACAGTGAAGCGCACGCCACTGACAACGGGCCCCTGATCGTGGACGAATACCAGGTCAGCGAGCTCGACACGGGGGAGCAGCACGCCGTCCACCTGGCCGGCGACGTGGTCCTCTCCGCCCCCGGCATCGAACTCGAAGACCTCAGCGACCCGCCCTCCGCCTTCCACGACCGCTGAGGCCGCCGCCCGCACCTTCGGGCCGGCGGCACGAACCCCGTCGCGGGCCCAGCAGGCGCCGGGGCTCTGCCCGTTCGGCGGCCGGCATGCCGCGGGTGAGCGGCGACGGCGCCGAGGCAGCGGAGGGGGCGTCGGGTGCGCCCGGGGCGACGGGGGTGCTCGGCGCGCCCGCCCCGGGCCCACCCGGCGCGGCCCACCCCGACGGCACCGGGCCGAGTGGGAACGCCTCGGCCACCTCCTGCGCCGGGGACGCCGCCTCACCGGCGCCGAGGCGGACGAACTCGTCACCCTCTACCAGCGCGCCGGAACCCACCTCTCGCTGATCCAGTCCGCCGCGCCCGACCCGATGCTGGAGGCCCGCCTCCCCCGCCTCGTCGCCGCAGCGCGCGCCACGGTCACCGGGGTGCGCAGGGCGGGCCGGCGGGACGCGGTCCGGTTCCTGACCGCCGGCTTCCCCGCGGCCGTCTACCGCGCACGCCGCTGGTGGATACCGACCACCCGAGGTGCAGCCTGATGTGCACCGCACCTCTGTGACCTGTTACGCTCATCCGCACCCCAGGAAAACCGTTGACGCGGTCGAACAGGGGCAGTAGATTTGTGTGGTTGCCGGGGCCGCTTGGACGGCCAGCACGACAGGCGCTAACATCTACGAGGCTCACAGCCGGGAATTGAATTCCGGGCGAGCCCTTCTGATTCGAACTCAGAGCAGTACGGATGCCGGTAATCGGCACCCAACTGGTCTGCTACGATCAGAAAAGCGGAAAGGGAAAACGCGAAAGCGTCCATCTGGAAGCACCCTCTTCTGACGGGGAATCGGACGGAAACAGCGTCTGATAGAGTCGGAAACGCGAAACACCGAAGGGAAAGCCCGGAGGAGCCCTGTGAGGGGGTCCGAAGGAAGCGTCCGTTCCTTG
>NZ_JBEYWC010000050.1:0-34895 GCF_040704505.1 Streptomyces sp. NPDC047002 | reverse complement strand
CCGGCGGCGGCCGGGGCCCGGGGGGGCGCCCGCCCCGCCCGGCCCCGCCGGCCCGCCGCCGCGCGGCGCGCGGCCGCCTGCTGCCCTGGGCGATGGTCGCGCCCGCGCTCGCCGCGCTGCTGCTGGTCCAGGGCTACCCCCTGGTGCGGCTGCTGGTGCTGTCCACCGAGGACTTCGGCCCCCGGTCGCTGTTCACCGGGGAGTCGGACTTCGTCGGCCTCGGCAACTTCACCCGGATCTTCGCGGACTCCGACTTCCTCGGGGTGCTGGTGCGCACGGTGGTCTTCACCCTGCTGTGCGTCGCGCTGCTGATGGTGCTCGGCTTCCTCCTCTCGCACCTGCTCACGGGCGTCTCCGCGTGGGCCCGCGTGGTCACCACCGTGTGCCTCGTGCTGGTCTGGGCGATGCCCATGGTCGCGGCGACGCTGGTGTGGCAGTGGATGTTCCAGCCGCAGTACGGGGTGGTCAACTGGCTGCTCACACAGGTCAGGGCGTTCGGCGACCTGTCGGCCTACGACTGGTTCTCGCACCCGGTGCCCGCGCTGGGCCTGATCGTCGTGCTGACGGTGTGGAAGGGGCTGCCGTTCGTGGCGCTGACGCTGTTCGCGGCGCGCGGCCAGATCCCCGAGTCCCTGTACGAGGCGGCCAGGCTGGACGGCGCGGGCACCCTGGAGACCTTCCGGCACGTCACCATCCCCCTCATGCGGCCCGTGCTGGCGATCCTGACGATCCTCGAGGTCATCTGGTCGGTGAACTCCTTCACCCCGATCTGGGTGCTCACCCAGGGCGGGCCCGACGGGCAGACCACGACGCTCGGCGTGTACGCGTACATCACGGCCTTCAGCCGCAACCAGTACGGCAGCGGCGCCTCGGTCGCGGTGGTGACCGTGGTGGTCCTCGCGCTGTTCTCCGTCGCCTACGTCCGCAGGCTGTCCCGGCAGGGGGAAATCGTATGAGCGCCCCGACGACACACCGGTGGACCCCGGCACGACGGCGGCGCGCCGCCCACAACGCCGTCGCGCTCGCGGTCTCCGCCGTGCTGGTCTTCCCCGTCTACTGGATGGTGGCGACCGCGCTCAAGCAGCGGGCGCACATCCTCAGTTCCGTACCGCAGTTCTTCCCCTGGCCGCTGAGCCCGGAGAACTTCGCCCGGGCGCTGGAGAAGCCGGGCTTCGGAACGTTCGTGCGCAACTCGCTGACGGTGACGCTCTCCTCGGTGGTGCTGTCCCTGGTGATCTCGCTGTTCGCGGCGATCGCCATCGCGCGCTTCCGCTTCGCCGGGCGCAAGGCGGTGCTGACCGTCCTGGTGCTGGTGCAGATGGTGCCGGCCGCCGCGATGGTCATCCCCGTCTATCTGATGCTGCGCTCCATCGGCGCCCTCGACTTCGTGCCCGGCCTGGTCCTCACCTACATGACGTTCGTGCTGCCGTTCACCATCTGGACGCTGCGCGGGTTCGTGGACGCGGTCCCCGTCGAGCTGGAGGAGGCCGCGCTCGTGGACGGCTGCGGGCGCTTCCAGATGTACGTCAGGGTGCTGCTGCCGCTGCTGATGCCCGGCATCGTCGCCACGTCCATCTTCGCGTTCGTCAACGCCTGGGACGACTACATCTTCGCCTACGTGATCATGAAGTCGCAGAGCAACTACACCCTTCCGGTGTGGCTGGTGTCCTTCAAGACCTCCGAGAGCGTCGACTACGGCGCGATGATCGCCGCTTCGACCATCTTCTCCGTCCCCGTGCTCGTCTTCTTCCTGCTGGTGCAGCGCCGCCTGGTGGGCGGCATGACCAGCGGCGCGGTCAAGGGCTGAGCCCGCCGCCCGACCCGATACCCGACCCGCCGCCCGCACCCGGACGGCGCACTGCAAGGTGAGGAAAGATCCATGACCGAGCTGTCCCGGCTCGCCCACGGCGTGCTGTTCCCCGCGCTCGGCCGGCCGGCCGTCCCCCGGTGGGCGAGGGCCCGCGTCGCCGAAGGGCTCGGCGGCTTCGTCCTGTTCGGCAGGGACATCGTGTCCGCCGTCCAGGTGCGCGAGCTGACGGCGGGCCTGCACGGCCTGCGCGAGCATGTGCTGCTCTCCGTGGACGAGGAGGGCGGCGACGTCAACCGCCTGGAGAACCACGGCGGTACGTCGGTGCCGGGCAACCACGCCCTCGGCCGGCTCGACGATCCGGAGCGCACCCGCGACGCCGCGTACCAGATCGGCCTCTCGCTGGTGGCCGCGGGCGTCGACTGGGACCTGGCGCCCGCCGTCGACACCGCGGTCAACCCCCTTTCCCCGAACGGCATCCGCACCTTCGGCGGGGACCGCGCGCTGGTGGCGCGGCACGCTGCTGCCTGGGTCGAGGGGCTCCAGGCCGCCGGGGTGAGCGCCTGCGCCAAGCACTTCCCCGGCCACGGCCTCAGCTCCACCGACGCCCATCTCGGCACGCCGGTGGTCGACCTGTCGCGGCAGGAGCTGGTGGAGCACTACCTCGATCCGTTCCGCGCGGCGATCGCGGCGGGCGTCGACAGCATCATGGTGTCGCACGTCCGCCTCACGCAGCTGGACGACGTGCCCGCCACCATCAGCCCCGCCGTGCTCACCGGGCTGCTGCGCGGCGAACTCGGCTTCGACGGCGTGGTGATCACCGACGCGCTGGAGATGCACGGCATCAGCGACGTGGCGAGCCTGCCGGAGGCGGCCGTGCGGGCGGTCGCGGCAGGCGCCGACGCGCTGTGCCTGGGCGCCTGGGCGTTCGGCGACGACGTGGACGCGGCGGCGGGCGCCCTGGTCGCGGCCGTCGAGGACGGGTCGCTGCCCGAGGGCAGGCTGCGTGAGGCCAACGCCAGGATCGCGAGGCTCGGCACCCGGCCGCGCGCCACCGCGGCCCCCGACGACGCCGTCGGCGAGCTGCTGGCCCGCGAGGTGGTGGAGGTGCACGGGGACCCGGCGCTCAAGGGGCGCAGGGCCCTGGTCGTACGGCTCGACCCGACGCACTCGCCGGCGCAGGGCGGCGCGTCCTGGGGCGTCGAGGAGCCGTTGCGCGCGGCGGGTGTCGAGGTCGAGGCGCTGGCCGTGGCGGGCGACACGTACAACGCCGAGGGCATGATCAGGGCCGAGATCGGCCTCTGTCTTGACGAGTACGGGCCCGACGCCGACGTGGTGCTGCTGGTGCGCAGCCCGCACCGCTTCCCGTGGCAGCGGCCGGTGCTCGACGAGCTGCTGGCGCGCCACCCCGGCTGCGTGGTGGTCGACATGGGGGTGCCGGGCGACGACTTCGGCGGGTTCCGCGGCTGGGTGCGGACGTTCGGCGCCTCGAAGGTCTGCGCACGGGCCGCGGTTGACGTGCTGCTCGGCGCCCGGTGACCGGCGGGCTGCGGTGACGGCGCCGGGACCCCGGGCCGAACCGGCGGGCGGCGGGCGGCTGTTCACGGGCGGGCGGTTCGTCACGCCCGACGCGGGGACGGTCGCGGGGTGGCTGCTGGTGCGCGGCGGGCGCGTCCACGCGCTCGGCTCGGGGGAGCCGCCCCGCGTGCCGGAGCCGGTGGCGGAGCTGGCCGGGCGGCTCGTGGTGCCCGGGTTCGTGGACCCGCACTGCCACGGCGGCGCGGGGCACTCCCTCTACACGGGCGACCCGGACGACGTGCGGGCCGCGGCCGCCTGCCATCTGGCGCGCGGTACGACGTCGATGCTGGCGTCCGTCGCGTCCGTCGAACCCGGGGCGATGGCCGCGGCAGCGGCGGCGGTGGCACAGGTGATCGACGACGGGTCGGCGCCGAACCTGGTGGGCATCCACTTCGAGGGCCCCTTCCTCTCGCCCGCGCGGCGCGGCGCGCAGACCCGCGGCGCGCTGCGCGACCCGGACCCGGAGCTGCTCGCGCGGCTGCTCGACGCGGCCGGCGGGCATGCCGTGTCGATGACGTTCGCGCCCGAACTGCCGGGCGCGGACGCGTTGGTGCGCCGGTACGCCGACCGGCTGCTGTGCTGCGTCGGCCACACCGACGCGGACGCAAAGCGGCTGACGCGCGCCGCCGACCTGGGGGCGCGCGCGGTGACACACCTGTTCAACGCGATGCCGCCGCTGCACCACCGGGACCCGGGGCCGGTCGCCGCCGCGCTGCTCGACACCAGGCTGGTGTGCGAGCTGGTCCTCGACGGGCACCATCTCGCCGACGACACCGTCCGGTTGGCGCACCGCGTCGCGGGGCCCGACCGGCTGGCGCTGGTGAGCGACGCGATGCCGGCCGCGGGCATGGCGGACGGCACGTACGCCTTCGCCGACCGCGAGGTGACCGTCGAGGGTGGGGTGGCGCGGCTGCGCGGCACCGAAACGCTCGCAGGTTCCACGCTGTTCGTCGCGGAGGCGCTGCGCCGCGCGGTCCGCGTGGTGGGGCTCCCGCTGTCCGACGCGGTGCGGATGGCCTCCGGCACGGCGGCCCGCCTGCTGGGGCTGCGCGACCGTGGCGAGCTGCGCCCCGGCCTGCGGGCCGACCTGGTGGAGCTGGACGAGGAGCTGCGGCCCGCCCGGGTGTGGCTCGCAGGGCAACCGGTGCCGGCGCCCGGCTGACGGTCCGGGGGGCGGGCCCACCGGGGGCCGGGGTCGCCGCGCGCGGGCCCGGCGCCCGCGGCTCCCCGGGTCCGCACATATATTGACGGTGGAAGGAAACCCTGGTTACGGTCGCGGCGCGCATCCTCCCTCCCCCCGACAGGAACGGCGGAACGACGGTGAGCACGGTGACGACGACGGCACGGTCCGGACACGACGGCACGCCCCTCGAAGCGGTTTTGCTGCACGCGGGCTGGACGCTGCGCCACGACGGCCGGGCGCTGCCCGCCGAGGTGCCGGGGTGTGTGCACACCGACCTGCTGGCGGCGGGCGTCGTCCCCGACCCCTTCCTCTCGGCGAACGAGACCGTCGTGGAGTGGGTGGGACGCAGGGACTGGGTGTACGACACGGTGCTGCCGGCGCGCACCACCGCACACGAGCGCACCGACCTCGTCTTCGACGGCCTCGACACGGTCGCCGAGGTCACCCTCGGGGGCCAACTCGTCGGCCGCACGGCCAACATGCACCGCGGCTACCGCTTCGACGTGACCGGGCGCCTCGCGGAGCAGGCACCGCTCGCGGTGCGCTTCGCCTGCTCGTACGACGCCGCCGAGGCAGTACGGGAGCGGCTCGGCGCGTCCAGTGAGGCGTACGGCGCCGACCCGCGGCCGTTCATCCGCAAGATGGCCTGCGCGTACGGGTGGGACTGGGGCCCGAGTCTGCCGACGGCCGGCATCTGGAAGGACGTGCGGCTCGAACACTGGTCGACGGCGCGGCTCGCGCGGGTGCGCCCGCTCGTCACCGTGGACACCGCGACCGGCACCGGCCGGGTGGAGGCCAGGATCGACGTCGAGCGCACCGCCGCGGGCGCGGGCCGCGCGCTCACCGCGGAGCTGCGGGTGGGCGGCGCGCACGCGTCCGTGGAGTTCGAGGGCACCACGGCCGCCGTCACCGCCGAGGTCCCGGCCGCGGCACTGTGGTGGCCCCGCGGCTACGGCGAACAGCCGCTCTACGACTGCGAGGTGGACCTGCGCACCGCGGACGGCGCACTCCTCGGCACCTGGTCGCGGCGGATCGGCTTCCGCGACGTCGTCGTGGACACCGGCGCCGACGAGCACGGCTCCGGCTTCACCTTCGTGGTCAACGGGGAGCGGATCTTCGCCAGGGGCGTCAACTGGATCCCCGACGACGTCTTCCCCTCCCGGGTCACCGCGGCCCGCTACCGCGAACGGCTCACCCAGGCCGCGCAGGCGGGCGCCGACACCGTACGGGTCTGGGGCGGCGGCATCTTCGAGCGTGACGAGTTCTACGACGCCTGCGACGAACTGGGCCTGATGGTCTGGCAGGACTTCCTCTTCGCCTGCGCGCCCTATCCCGAGGAGCAGCCGGTGCGCGGCGAGGTCGAGGCCGAGGCGAGGGAGAACGTCGCCCGGCTGATGCCGCACCCCAGCCTCGTGCTGTGGAACGGCAACAACGAGAACCTCTGGGGCTTTCGCGACTGGGCCTGGGAGGAGCCGCTCGCCGGGAACTCCTGGGGCGAGGGCTACTACCTGGGACTGTTGCCGCGCGTCGTGGCCGACACCGACCCGACGCGCGCCTACTGGGCGGGCAGCCCCTGGTCGGGCTCGTGGGAACACCACCCCAACGACCCGGCACACGGGGTCCTGCACTCCTGGGACGTGTGGAACACCGCGGACTACACCGACTACCTGCACGACGTGCCGCGCTTCGTCGCCGAGTTCGGCTGGCAGGCGCCGCCCGCGTACGCCACGCTGCGCCGCGCCCTGCCGGGCGAGGAGCTCGCGCCCGGCTCCCCCGGCATGCTGCACCACCAGAAGGCCGAGGACGGCAACGGGAAGCTGGAGCGCGGGCTCGCCCGCCACTTCGACGTCCCCGCCGACTTCGACACCTGGCACTACCTGATGCAGGTCAACCAGGCGCGGGCGGTCGCCACCGGCGTCGAGCACTGGCGCTCGCACTGGCCGCGTTGTGCTGGCGCCATCGTGTGGCAGCTCAACGACTGCTGGCCGGTGACGAGTTGGGCCGCAGTCGACGGCGACGCACGGCCCAAGCCCCTCTGGCACGAGCTGCGCCGCCTGTACGCCGACCGGCTCCTCACCGTCCAGCGGCGCGCCGCAGGACCCGCCGTGTGCGCGGTGAACCAGTCGGCCGACGCCTGGGAGGCGGAGGTGCTGCTGCGCCGGATGTCCGCGTCGGGCGGTGTGCTCGCCGAGGCGCGGGTACGGATGGCGGCCGGGCCGCGCGCGGTGGCCGAGTGCGCGGTGCCCGCGGACCTGCTGCCGGCCGCCGGGTCGCGCACCGAGTATCTGGTGGCGGACGCCGACGGCCTGCGCGCCCTCCACTTCCCCGTGCGGGACCGGGAGTTCGATTATCCGGAGCCGTCCTACGAGGTGGCGGTCGAGCGGCTCGGCGAGGGGCGCGCGGCGGTGCGGGTCACCGCGCGGACGCTGGTGCGCGACCTGCTGCTCCAGGCCGACCGGCTGGCGCCCGGTGCCGCCGCCGACCGGGGCCTGTTCACGCTGCTGCCCGGCGAGAGCGCGACGGTCCTGGTGTCGGGGTGGGACGCACCCGACCGCGCGGCGGCCGAGGCCGCGCTGTTCGCGGTGCGCGGGGCCGAGCGGTAGGGGCGCGGCGCCCGCCCGCGGGGCCTGCGGGCTCAGTCCGCGGGGCCTGCGGGCTCCGCCCGCCCGCGGGCCCGGTCCCCGTGCCCCGCAGGAGACCGCGGCGGTGCTCCCGGCTCAGCCGCCGAGCGACCGGTGGCGCGCCGCCAGGTCGGCGGCGCCCCCCGCGGTGAGCGAGCCGTACAGCCGCAGCCGGGAGATGCCGCCGTCCGGGAAGGTGTCGAGGCGCACGCCGTCGCAGGCCGCGGGCTCGGGCAGCACGAAGCGGTGCACCGCGTCCGGTTCGAGCCGGGTGCGGGGCAGCACCTCGCGCCACGCGCCGTCCGCGCCGTCGCGGACCGAGAGCGCGGCCCAGCCCGCCGCGTTGCCCTTGTAGCAGGCGGTGTCGATCTCGACGGCCCTGATCTCGGCCTGCGCGGCGAGGCGGTAGCGGATCCAGTCGTGTCCCGTGTCGCGCCTGCGCCGCGTCTCCCAGCCCTCGTCCATGGTGGCGGAGCGGCCGGGCGCGAGGGTGTTGGAGCCGGGCGAGAAGAACCGGTCGGAGGTGTCCTCGACGTACCCGCCGTGTTCGAGCGCGACGACGTCGAAGGTGCCGAGCGCCGCGAGCCACGCCGGGTCGGGCAGGGCCTCGCCGTACACCCGCAGCCTGGCGATGCCGCCGTCGGGGAACTGCCGCAGCCTGAGGTGGGTGAGGCGCCGCGGCACGTCCACGGCGAAGCCGTTGGCCGCGTGGCCGCCGACCGCCGTGCGCGGCACCAGCGGCACCCACACGACGCTGTCCGCCGTCAGCTCGGCGACCGAGGGCTGCCCCGGCAGTGCGGCGCCCTCGACGGCGACGGACTGCGGGTAGTTGCCGCGGAAGTGGGCGGTGTCCACGACGAGTCCGCGCACCACGCCAGGCACGCCGAGGCGGATCAGCGCCCAGTCGTGGTCGTCGGGCGCGGGGTGCGGGGCGTCGGGGCCTGTGCCGCGCCTGCGGCGGGTCTCCCAGCCGTCCATGATCTTGCCCTTGTGGCCGAAGGCCGCCGGGTCGAAGACGGCGGGCGTCGGCTTGAGCAGGTTCTCCCGCTCCGCGAAGAACTCGTCGTTCGCCGCGACCACGGCGGCGCCGAGCCTGCGGTCCGCCAGGTCGGCCAGGCGGGTGAAGGGGAAGTCGGCCGCGCGGTAGTCGGCGTACGGGTCGCCGCCCGCGTAGGGGCGTACGTCACCGGTGAACGCGGCGGGCGCGGCCGTCGCCGCCGCCTGGGCGGGCGCGGGCCCCGGGTCGGATACGAGGGTGGTCTGCGGCGCTTCCTTCACCTCAGTGGTTCCTTTCCAGGAGTCGTCCTGTGGGCTGTCCTGTGCTGCCCGCGCCGGCGATCCGGCGGCCCCTGAGCCAGGTGGCCTCGACCACGCCGTACAGGGTCCGGCCCGCGTAGGCCGTCACGCGGTTGCGGTGGTGCAGGTGCGCCGGGTCGACGGTGAACGCCTCGTCCGGCGCGACGACGGCGAAGTCGGCGTCGCGACCCGCGGCCACGGCGCCCTTGGTGTGCAGCCCGGCCAGCTCGGCGGGCGCGGTGGACATCCAGCGCGCCACGTCGTCAAGGCCGTGGCCGCGGCGGCGCGCCTCGGTCCACACGGCGGGCAGGCCGAGCTGGAGGGAGGAGATGCCGCCCCAGGCGGTGGCGAAGTCGGCGGTCTTCAGGTCGGCGGTGCACGGCGAGTGGTCGGAGACGACGCAGCCGATGGTGCCGTCCGCGAGCGCCTGCCACAGGGCGTCCTGGTTGGCGCGCTCCCTGATGGGCGGGCAGCACTTGAACTCGGTGGCGCCGTCGGGGACTTCCTCCGCCGTGAGGGTGAGGAAGTGCGGGCAGGTCTCGGCGGTGACCCGCAGGCCGTCGGCGCGGGCCCGCGCGAGCAGCGGCAGCGCGTCCGACGACGACAGGTGCAGGACGTGCACCCGGCCGCCGGTGCGCCCGGCCGCGTCGAGGAGGGTGCGCACGGCGTCGTTCTCCGCGTCGCGCGGGCGGGAGGCGAGGAAGTCGGCGTAGGCGGGGCCCGCGCGGTGCGGGGCGTCCGCCAGGGCCGCGGGGTCCTCGGCGTGCACGA
The DNA here is from genome assembly GCF_040704505.1 of Streptomyces sp. NPDC047002. Classification (NCBI taxonomy): domain Bacteria; kingdom Bacillati; phylum Actinomycetota; class Actinomycetes; order Kitasatosporales; family Streptomycetaceae; genus Streptomyces; species Streptomyces sp. NPDC047002. The sequence continues at coordinate 25,639 of NZ_JBEYWC010000050.1, read as the reverse complement.
TGAGCAGCCCGCCGAAGCCCGCGATCTCGGTGAGCGACGCGCCGAGTCCCGCACGGTCGAGCTCGGGGAACTCCGGCACGCCGGACGGCGAGAGGAAGCACTTGAAACCGAAGACGCCCGCCTCGTGCAGGGCCCGCAGGTCGCCGGTGTTGTCCGGCAGCGCACCGCCCCAGAAGCCGACATCGACATGGACGCGTCCGCGTGCCGCCTCCTGTTTGACGCGCAGGTGCGGGACGGTCGTGGTGGGCGGCAGCGAGTTCAGCGGCATGTCCACGAGGGTGGTGATGCCTCCGGCCGCGGCCGCCCGCGTCGCGGTCGGGAAGCCCTCCCAATCGGCGCGGCCCGGGTCGTTCACATGGACGTGCGTGTCGACGAGCCCCGGCAGGACCGCGCGGTCCCCCACGTCCTCCACCAGGGCGCCCCGGGGCAGCCGTGCGTCGTACGGCAGGACGGCGGCGATCCGCTCCCCCGCGACGGCCACGGCGGCCGGGCGGACGCCCTCCGGCGTGACGACACGGGTCGACCGCAGGACAAGACTCACCTCGGGCATGCGCACCTCTCGGGTGGGGGTCACCGGGGCAGCGGCCGCCGGCCGTCACGCGAATTCAACGAACTGTTGAAGAGTCTTGTCCGCGCTCCGGGGTCCGTCAAGGGCCGCCATTCGAGTTTTTCCGCGACACGAAAGGTGAATTCCGCGCAGCAGAATGTACCGTTGACCGGGAGGCTGCGGGCGCCGCGCGGCCGCTAGGCTTCGAACCTCAGCCGCCCGTCCGCGAAAGGACCGCCCACGTGCCGTCGTCCAGCGCCAGCACCACAGACGCCGGGAAGCCCGCCGCCGCGAGCGGCGGCGTGCAGTCCCTGGAGCGCGCCTTCGACCTGCTCGAACGGATGGCGGACGCGGGCGGCGAGGTCGGCCTCAGCGAGCTGTCGGCGAGCAGCGGGCTGCCGCTGCCGACGATCCACCGCCTCATGCGCACCCTCGTCGCGTGCGGCTACGTGCGCCAGCAGGCCAACCGGCGCTACGCCCTGGGGCCGCGCCTGATCAGGCTCGGCGAGTCCGCCTCCCGGCTGCTCGGCACCTGGGCACGGCCCTACCTCGCCCGGCTGGTCGACGAGACCGGCGAGACGGCCAACATGGCGCTGCTCGACGGCGACGAGGTGGTGTATGTGGCGCAGGTGCCCTCCCGGCACTCGATGCGGATGTTCACCGAGGTCGGCCGCCGGGTGCTGCCGCACTCCACCGGCGTGGGCAAGGCGCTGCTGGCGCACCTGCCGGGCGACGAGGTGCGCGAGCTCCTGGCGCGTACGGGCATGCCGGCGGCGACCGAGCGGACGATCACCACGCCCGACCGCTTCCTCGCCGCCCTCGACGAGGTGCGCGCCGCGGGCTACGCGGTCGACGACAACGAGCAGGAGGTCGGCGTCCGCTGCCTCGCCGTGCCGATCCCCGGCTCGCCGACGGCCGCCGCCATCTCCATCTCGGGCCCGGCGGGCCGGGTGACGGAGGCCGCGACGGACCGGATCGTGCCGGTGCTCAAAGAGGTGGCCGCCGCCCTCTCCGAGGTCCTGAAGAACACGGCGCCCTGAACCACGCGCACCGCGCGGGGCGCCCGGGCGGTGACGGCCGCGTCCGGGCGCCGGCGCTCAGCCGGGGTCGGAAGGTGGCGCCGCGGCGAGGGCGTCGACCGCGGCGCGCACCTCGTACAGCGCGGGGCCGAGCGCGCTGACCGAGCCGATCGAGCCGACGACCAGCAGCAGCGAGCGGCGGACCCTGGCGAGTTCGGGCGGCGCGTCGGCCGCAGCCATGGACGCGAGCGAGGCCAGTTCCTCCTCGGCCACCCCGCGGTCCCTGAACTCGGCGGGGCAGGCGGCGAGTTGCCTGCGCAGCCGGGCGACAGCCACCCGCAGCACCGGTCCCCCGGCGTCCGCATCGGCCGCGGCCCGCCCGCCGTCCGGCGGCGCCTGCTCCGCCACGCGCGCCCGCCCGCTGCTCCAGAGCACTGCTCTCCCCCTCGCCCTCGCCCTCGCACGGCATGGTGCTGGTATGTGCCCCACCTCGGCGGCCAACCTCCCTGGTTTCGCAGGCAAGTTAACGCGTACCGGTCAGTATGTGCCACCTGGCGTACCGCATCCGCGGCGAACGGACCGCCATGGGATATGCAGAGGTCATGGAACAGACACCGAAGAAGCACACGGAGGAGGCCGCCGCGCCGGTGGCGGGCCTGCTGCTCGCCGCCGGGGGCGGACGCAGGCTCGGCGGCCGGCCCAAGGCGCTGCTGCCGCACCGGGGGCGGCCACTGGTCGAGCACGCGGTGCGCGCGCTGCGGGAGGGCGGCTGCGGTCCGGTGCACGTGGTGCTCGGCGCGGCCGCCGGGCAGGTGCGCGAGCGGGCCGACCTGGCCGGCTGCGCGGTGGTGGAGAACCCGGACTGGGCGCAGGGCATGGGTTCGTCGCTGCGCGCGGGGCTCGCCTCGCTCGACGGCCCGGGTGCCGCGCTGGTGCTGCTGGTGGACCAGCCGGGGATCGGGGCGCGCGCGGTGGCCCGGGTGCTCGCCGAGTACGGCGGCTCCCGGTCCGCGCTCGCCGCCGCCGCATACGGCGGCAGGCGCGGCCACCCGGTGCTGCTCGGCGCGGACCGCTGGGCCGAGGTGGCGCGGGACGCGGTCGGCGACCGCGGGGCCCGCGCCTATCTGCGCGCGCACGAGGAGGAGATCGCGCTCGTCGAGTGCGGCGACGTGGCGGAGCCGTACGACATCGACACGCCAGAGGACCTGTCCCGGCTGGAGTGAGGCACCGAACGCCCTGCGGGGCGCGGGGACTTGGGGCAGGCCGTGGCACTGCGGGCCGGGTTGCCTCGACCCGGAGAGTCTCGACGTCAACAAACCATTGAAATTCCACCATGAGGAAACTACTATCCACTGGTCAGAAGCTTTCGGTGCCTCGGAACGGTACGTACCGCCACCGCGACGCACGGTGGCACCCGGTGCCGCCGCTCCGCGCCGCCGAGCGCCGCAGGCCCCGCCGCCCAAGGAGTGACCCCATGTCCGCACCAGCGCCGTCACCGCTGGAAGTCGTCGCCCCCGCACCCCTGCCGCGCCAGGAGGAGGTGCTGACAGGGCCCGCGCTCGCCTTCCTCGCCGAGCTGCACGCGCGGTTCACCCCGCGCCGCGACGAGCTGCTGGCACGCCGTGCCGAGCGGCGCGCGGAGATCGCCCGTACGTCCACGCTCGACTTCCCGGCGGAGACGGCGGCGGTCCGCGCCGACGACAGCTGGCGGGTGGCGCAGGCGCCGCAGGCGCTCGACGACCGGCGGGTCGAGATCACCGGCCCGACCGACCGCAAGATGACGATCAACGCGCTCAACTCGGGCGCGCGCGTCTGGCTCGCGGACTTCGAGGACGCGTCCGCGCCGACCTGGGAGAACGTGGTCGGCGGCCAGCTCAATCTGATCGACGCCTACGAGCGGCGCATCGACTTCACCGACGAGCGGACCGGCAGGTCGTACGCGCTGCGCGACGAGGCCGACCTCGCCACGGTCGTGGTGCGGCCCCGCGGCTGGCACCTGGCGGAGCGCCACCTGCGCGCGGCGGACGGCCGCGAGGTGCCGGGCGCCCTGGTCGACTTCGGGCTGTACTTCTTCCACAACGCCCACCGGCTGCTGGAGCGCGGGCAGGGCCCGTACTTCTACCTGCCGAAGACCGAGTCGTACCTGGAGGCGCGGCTCTGGAACGACGTCTTCGTCTTCGCCCAGGAGCACTTGGGCATCGCGCGGGGCACCGTCAGGGCCACGGTCCTGATCGAGACCATCACCGCCGCGTACGAGATGGAGGAGATCCTCTACGAGCTGCGCGAGCACGCCTCGGGGCTCAACGCGGGCCGCTGGGACTATCTGTTCTCCATCGTGAAGAACTTCCGCGACGGCGGGGCCAAGTTCGTGCTGCCCGACCGCAACGCGGTGACGATGACGGCGCCGTTCATGCGCGCGTACACCGAACTCCTCGTCCGCACCTGCCACAAGCGGGGCGCGCACGCCATCGGCGGCATGGCCGCCTTCATTCCGTCGCGCCGCGACCCCGAGGTCAACAAGGTCGCCCTGGAGAAGGTCAAGGCGGACAAGGACCGCGAGGCGCACGACGGCTTCGACGGCTCCTGGGTCGCCCACCCCGATCTGGTGCCGGTCTGCCGCGAGTCCTTCGACGCGGTGCTCGGCGAGCGCCCGAACCAGAAGGAGCGGCTGCGCGAGGACGTCTCGGTGGCCGCGGGCGACCTGATCGCCGTCGACTCCCTCGACGCCCGCCCCACCTACGAGGGCCTCGTCAACGCCGTCCAGGTCGGGCTGCGCTACATCGAGTCCTGGCTGCGGGGTGCGGGCGCCGTCGCGATCTTCAACCTGATGGAGGACGCGGCCACGGCGGAGATCTCCCGCTCGCAGATCTGGCAGTGGATCAACGCGGGCGTCCAGCTCGAGCACGAAGGCCGCACCGTGCCGGTCACCCGCGACCTCGTGCGCGACCTCGCGGCCCGCGAACTCGCCGCGATCCGCGCGGAGCTCGGCGAGGACGCCTACGCGGCGGGCGAGTGGCAGCAGGCCCACGACCTCCTGCTCACCGTCTCCCTCGACGCCGACTACGCCGACTTCCTCACCCTCCCCGCCTACGAACGCCTCCGCGGCTGAGCCGCACGCTCCCTCCGGTGCCACCATGGCGGACCCGGCGTCTCGGACGCCGGGTCCGCCGCGTGCTGCCGGTGCGAGGTCGACCGGGAAATCTCCGACACGCACCCAAAACCCTTGGCCATAGCAGCTATCATCCGCTACGGTGTTCGTGCCTCATTACGGAACCCGCCGGACTGTCGAAGTCGGACCAGTCCCCCACACCGCAAGGAGGGCACCTTTCTGTGCCTCGTCGATTCCCGGGCGAACCGCCCCTCCGGTCTCATGCCGTGAACAACGCACCAGCCCGTCTGCTCCGGGTGGATCAGCACCCCCACGCCTGATCCCACGTCCGTTCCTCCACACACGGCGGACCGGGCTGGGAGAAACGTTCGCTCTCCGGCGCGTTTCGAGCTATCCCGGCGGCCGCCCTCAGACCAAGGGTGCACATGGTGCTGTTCTCGCTCCTCTCCGTCTTCCTCTTCGCCGTTCGCTCGACGGTGCGTTTCGCACTGGCCTGTCTGACCGCGCACTACCTCGCGAAAATGGCGCTGCAGAACACGCATTCGCGTGACCGGGCAGCCGTCGTCGAACAACTCGCGGCCCACTCCAGCGCCTTGTTCGCAAGCGACAAGCGCCGGTGACCGCGGTGCGGCGCAGGATAGTGTTCACCTCGACCTCGCGGCCCGCCGGGCTTCCCTCCTCGGACACGCCCCCACCCGCACGCCTCATACCGTGCTGCCCGGGAGCCTGCCGTGCTTCGTGAACCCGTTTCGACAATCGCCGCCATGGCCATGAGCGGGAACCTCGCGTTCGAATTGACGCAGCAATTCGCCGAGGTGCACGGGTATCAGCCGAACACTTCGGAAATCCGCTCGTGGGAGCGCAGCCTGCCCGCGCTGATGCGTGTGCTCCTCGAAGCAGGACTGGACGAGGTCACCGCGCTGATCGAATACACGCTGCCTCTGACCAGCAGGCGGACGGATGTGATCCTGGCAGGCACACACCCGGAGACGGGAGCACCGTCGTTCGTCGTGGTGGAGCTCAAACAGTGGAGCCGGGCGACCCCCGACGCGGAGGACCCCGCCCTGTGCCACGTCGACGGCTACCGCCGCGCCGTACTCAACCCCATCGAGCAGGTACGCGCGTACTGCCGGTACCTGGTCTCGTTCAACGCGGCGCTCGCAGCGAACCCGGAACGCGTGTCGGGCGCGGCCTATCTGCACAACGCGACCGCTTCTGGTGTGGGGGGCCTCCAGGAGGTCGGTCTCGATACGCACGGCCAGCTGTTCACGGGGAACGACCGCAAGGAGTTCATCGACTTCCTCCGGAGGCACCTTTCCCCCGCGAGCGGAAGCGCGGCGGTCGACGAACTCGTCAATGCGAAGGCGGTGCCGTCCAAGCAGTTGATGGCGGTAGCAGCGGACGAGGTCCGCGACCGTGAGCAGTTCGTACTGCTCGATGAGCAACTCATCGCGTACAGGACGGTGATGAACGCGGTGCAGAAGGCGCGTGAGGCCGACAGCAAGGAGGTCGTCGTCGTCACGGGGGGCCCCGGCACCGGCAAGAGCGTCATCGCCCTCTCCCTGCTCGGCGAGCTCTACCGGCAGGGGCGCCCGGCGCTCCACGCAACGGGCTCGCAGTCCTTCACCAAGACCATGCGCAAAGTGGCAGGCGCGCGAAAACCCCAGGTCCAGGACCTTTTCAAGTACTTCAACAGCTTCATGACGGCCGAACGCAACGCGCTCGACGTCGTCATCTGCGACGAAGCACACCGTATGAGGGAGACCTCGGCCAACCGCTACACCCCTGCCCGCCTCCGCTCCGACCGGCCGCAGGTGGCGGAACTGATCGATGCGGCACGCGTGCCCGTTTTCCTGCTGGACGAGCACCAGATTGTTCGGCCCGGCGAGATGGGGAGCGTTCCGCAGATCGAGGCCGCTGCGGCCGCCAAGGGGCTCTCCTGCACCGTCATCAGGCTCGAGGACCAGTTCCGGTGCGGGGGCAGCGACGCATATCTCCGGTGGGTGCTGCGCCTGCTCGGCCTCGAGCCGGGGGGTCCCGTCCCGTGGCAGGCGGACGGGAAGATGCAGCTGCTGGTGGCCGACAGCCCCGCCGAGATGGAGGCGTTCCTGTCCGCGAAGAGGGAGAAGTACGGCGCACGGATGTCGGCGGGCTTCTGCTGGAAGTGGACGAAGGACGTGAAACCGGGCCGACCGCTGCCCGACGATGTCGTGATCGGGGACTGGGCACGGCCGTGGAACGTCTACGGAGACCGCGGCATCGACGGCGCGCCCCCTTCGGCGCTCTGGGCGACGAACCCCGCCGGCTTCGGCCAGGTGGGCTGCGTGTACACGGCCCAGGGGTTCGAGTACGACTGGAGCGGCGTCATCATGGGGCCTGACCTGGTCTGGCGCAGTGACCACTGGGTGGCGCACCGGAGCGAGTCGAAGGACCCGGTGTTCAAGAGGTCCGTCCCTGAGGACACGGTCGGCTTGTTGATTCGCAACACCTACAAGGTGCTGCTGACCCGCGGCATGATCGGTACGGTGCTCTACTCCACCGATCCTGAGACCCAGGAGAAGCTGCGGGAGCTCGTGGGCAGTCATGAGCTCGTGGCGGCCCGGTAACCGGATCGCCCCAGGCCGCGCCGCGGCGCCGGTCTCCGCGACGGCCTCGTGCGGCGAAGGGCGCCCGGGCCCCGGGTGGGGTCGGGCGCCCTTCGGTGCCGGGGGTGTCAGGCGGTGGGGGCCGTGGCGTCGGGGCGGCGGTAGGTGTCGCCCGTCATGGACTCCAGCGTCTTCTGCTTCGTCTCCGGGATCTTGAAGCGGACGAACCAGATCGAGAGGAAGGCGAAGAGGGCGAAGGCGCCGTAGAGCCAGGACAGGCCGACGTTGCGGGTGGCCGGCTCGAAGGCGAAGGTCACGATGAAGTTGAAGATCCAGTTGGACGCGGTGCCGATGGCCAGGGCCATCGCGCGCATCCGGTTGGGGAACATCTCCGCGAGCATGACCCACATCACCGGGCCCCACGACAGGGCGAAGAAGACCACGAAGGCGTTGGCGCCGACCAGCGCCAGCGGGCCGTACGGGTGCGGCAGGCTGATGGACTTGCCGCTGCCGTGCTGCTGGGAGAACGCGATCGCCGTCAGCAGCAGCGCCAGGAACATGCCCACGGAGCCGATGGTCAGCAGCCGCCTGCGGCCGACGCGGTCGATGAACAGCATCGCGACGACGGTCATCACCACGTTGATCGCCGCGGTGATCACGGAGGTCGTGAACGAGCTCGACTCGCTGAAGCCCACCGACTGCCACAGCGTGGTCGAGTAGTAGAAGATCGCGTTGATGCCGACGAGCTGCTGGAGCGCGGCCATGATGATGCCGACCCAGACCAGCGGGTGCAGGCCGAACCGCGCGCCGCGGATGTCGGCGAAGCTGGTGCGGTGCTCCTTGCGCAGGGTCCGCTGGATCTCGTCGGCCTTCGCGGCGCCGTCCGGCTCCCCGGAGATCCGCTCCAGCACGCCCGCGGCGTCGTCGAGCCTGCCCTTTTGGACCAGGTAGCGCGGGGACTCGGGGATCGAGAGCGCGAGCACGCCGTAGACGGCGGCGGGGATCACGCCGACGAGGAACATCCAGCGCCAGGCGGGCAGGCCCCACCACAGGTCCTCCGAGGCGCCGCCCGCGGCGCCCGCGAGGCCCTTGTTGGAGCTGAGCACGACCAGCTGCCCGATGGTGATCGCGAGCTGCTGGAGCGAGCCCAGCGCGCCGCGGCCGCTCGCCGGGGCCACCTCGGAGATGTACGCGGGGGCGATCACCGAGGCGATGCCGATGCCGAGGCCGCCGATCACGCGCCACACCAGCAGGTCGGGCACGGAGAAGGCGAGTGCGGAACCGACCGAGCTGATGATGAACATCGCGGAGCCGAGCAGCATCACATTGCGCCGGCCCCACAGGTCGGCGAGCCGGCCCGCGTACCAGGCGCCGACCGCGCAGCCGAGGAGCGCGATGGAGACGACGAAGCCGGAGAGGAAGGACCCGAGGTGGAAGTGGTCGGTGAGCGAGTTCACCGCACCGTTGATGACCGACGAGTCGAAGCCGAAGAGAAAGCCGCCCACGGCGGCGGCGATGGAGACCCCCAGCGCCTTGCCCTTGCGGCCCGGCGCCCCTGCTTCTCTGACAGTTTGGGCCATACGGCCATCACCTCGCGTACGTCACCCGGCCACCTGCCGGGCAAATCACTATGAAACGGTCCATTTCGTTCGGATCCATGTAAGCATTCCGCCGACCGGAGGGCCGTACCGGGGGCCGCTGGGCGCGGTCGTGCCGGGCACGCGCCGTGCGCGCGGGACGCTGCCATGATCCGCCGAGCGTCCGTCTACCCACGGGGCCGGAGCCGCACCGCTCACGACGCTGTGAATTAGGGCATCCCCGACCGCCCGGGGGACGCCCAGCGGTGACACACCGTAACAGAGACAGGAAGCGGGTCCGCATTCGGCCGAACCGGTGACGGTGTGCCGGGCCGGGGGCCGGGGACGCGTGCTTTCACGCGGAGCGCGGAGGGCATGCGCCGGGCCGGGAGGCCGCGACGGCTTCGCGGTGTCCTCCCGGCCCGGTGCGCCGTGGGCCCCGCTCGGGCCCGCGGCGGCCGGCCGAGGGCCGTCCCCCTCGGCCGGAGTCCACGGCTCTCAGCCCGCGGCAGCGTGGCGCGCGAGGCGCCGCGCCTCGGCGCGGGCCGCGCGCGCCACGGCGTCCTCGTCCACGCGGGTCAGCCGCCCGTCCTCGACCACCGGCGCCCCGCCGACCAGCGAGAGGGTCACGGGCGCCGCGGCGCCCAGCACCAGCGCGGCGACCGGGTCGGCGATGGACGAGTGGGCGAGGGTGTCCATGCGCCACAGCACCAGGTCGGCGAGCTTGCCCGGCTCTACGGAGCCGATGTCCCGCTGCCTGCCGAGGACCTGGGCGCCTCCGTAGGTGCCGAGCCTGAGGGCCTGGCGCGCCGTGAGCGCGGACTCGCGGTGCGCGCCGAGCCGGTTGATCAGCAGGGCGTTGCGCAGCTCCGTGTGGAGTTCGCCGGACTCGTTGGAGGCGGTGCCGTCCACCCCGAGGCCGACCGGCACCCCGGCGGCGAGCATGTCGGGGACGCGGGCGATGCCCGCGGCGAGCCGGGCGTTGGAGGACGGGCAGTGCGCGACGCCGGTGCCGGTGCGGCCGAAGGCGGCGATGTCGGCGTCGCCCATGTGGACGCAGTGGGCCATCCACACGTCGGGGCCCAGCCAGCCGGTGGACTCGAAGTAGTCGGTGGGGCCCATGCCGAACAGCTCCTTGCAGAACTGCTCCTCCTGCACGGTCTCGCTGCCGTGCGTGTGCAGCCGCACCCCCTTGCGGCGCGCCAACTCCGCTCCCTGCTTGAGCAGTTCGGTGGAGATGGAGAACGGCGAGCAGGGCGCGACCGCGACCTGGGTCATCGCGTCGGGCGAGGCGTCGTGGTAGCGGTCGACGGTCTCCTCGGTCGCGGCGAGCGCCTCGTCGAGGGTCTCGACGGCGAAGTCGGGCGGCAGCCCGCCGTCCGAGGCGCCGCGGTCCATCGAGCCGCGCGCGAGGGTGAACCGCACGCCGGTCTCGGCGGCTGCGCCGATCACGGCGCCCGACAGGTCGCCCGCGCCGCGCGGGTAGACGTAGTGGTGGTCGGTCGCCGTGGTGACGCCGCCGCGCGCCATCATCGCGAGGGAGCCCTGCGCCGCGGCGCGCACCATCGGCTCGTCGATCCTGGCCCAGGTCGGGTAGAGGGCGACGAGCCAGTCGAAGAGGTTGTGGTCCGTGGCGAGGCCGCGGGTGATCCACTGGTAGAAGTGGTGGTGGGTGTTGACGAGGCCGGGGGTGAGCAGGTGCCCGGTGCCGTCGACCCGCCGTACGACGTCCGTGAGGCCGTCGGGGGCGGGCCCGGCCCCCACGGACTCGATGCGCGTTCCCGCGACGACGACGTGGCCCGAGGCGTACTCGGTGTCCGCTGCGTCGACCGTCGCGACGGCGCAGTTCTCGATGACGATGCGCGAAGCCGCCATGGCGGTTCCTCTTCCCTGTGGCGGGCCTGAGCGCCGGGCGTGCCGGCTCCGGTCCCTTGAGCGTACGGACCCGGGGGCCGAGCGGGGTGACGACCGAGTCCGCGGTGCGCCGCCGCCTTGGTGGTGCGGGACGGCGGCGGTTCAGGGGTGCGCAGATGCCCCCGCTCTCCCTCGCGGCCCCGGGCGGTGTCCCGCCCGGGGCGACGCCGGCGCGCGCGTCGAGGGGTGGTGCCGTGGTGTGCTGTGTGCGAGGCGGATCAGAGGGTGGTCAGGTCGACCGGGATCAGCTGCTCGGCTCCCTCGCGCAGGATCGTCGCCTCGATCAGCCCGTAGGGCCGGTCGGCGGCGAAGTAGACGGGACCGCCCGGCGCTTCCGGCTCGTTCTTGAGGCCGAACGGCTCCATGTCCACCAGGAAGTGGTGCTTGTTGGGCAGGGAGAAGCGGATCTCCTCGACGTCCGGGTCGTGTTCGACGACGCGGCTGCCCATGCGGTACATCGTCTGCTGGAGCGAGAGCGAGTAGGTCTCGGCGAACGCGTCGAGGATGTGGGTGCGCGCCCGCGCGTAGGCGGCGTCCCAGTCGGGTGCGGGCGCGCCGTCCGCGCCCGTCCAGCCGTAGCGCCAGCGCGCGGAGACGTCGGTGGCGAGGATGCGGTCGTGGGTCTCGGGCAGGGTGGTGTAGCGGTCCTTGGCGTAGCCCCAGAACTCGGATCCCGTGGAGTTGAGGACGGTGAGGTCCTTGAGCCCCGCGATCACCTGGAGCTGCTCGCCGTCGTAGACCACCTGGGCGAGCCGGGTCTCCCGGCCGCCGCGCACGAAGGAGTGGCCGGTGGCGGCGATGCGGTCCCAGGCGTACTCCTCGACGCGGATGCGGGCGCGGTGGATCTGCTCCTGCCCCGCGACGAAGTGCCGGGCGAGCAGGGCGGCGAACTCCTCGGCGGAGGCGATGCCGTGCTCCTTGGCGAAGGCGTACACGGTGTTCTTGGTGGTGTCGGTCGGCAGGACGTTGGCGTTGGAGCCGGAGTAGTGGACCTCGTCCATCTCGCCCGAGAGGGAGACGGAGACGTTCAGGTCCTTGATGTGGTGGGTGGTGCCGTCGCGTACGACCTTGACGACACGGCACTCCGCCTTGCCGTACTGGTTCTGGCCGAGAACGGTGGTGGGCATCTGCTAGCTCCCTCGGTATACGGAGTAGCCGAACGGGTTGAGCAGCAGCGGCACATGGTGGTGCTCCCCCGGCGCGACCGCGAAGGCGACCGTGACGTCGGGGAAGAACGCGCCGCTGTCCCGAAGCGCGGGGGCGTCCTGCTGTGCCTCGGCTGGGGTGGTGGTACTGCCTGCTGCGGTGGTGGCCGCGTAGTAGGCCCCGGTGTCGAAGACGAGGCGTACGTGCCGGGTGCCGTCCGGCAGGGCCGGCAGGTCCTTGCACCGGCCGTCCGCGTCGGTCGCCGAGGCGCCGAGCGCGGTCCAGACCGCGTCCGCGCCCGTACGGGCCGACACCGCGACCGGCACTCCCGCGGCGGGCCGGCCCCTGCTGGTGTCGAGGACGTGCGTGGACACCGAGGGGGCGGGCCCCGCGACCAGGCGGGTGAGCCGGATCCGGTTGATCTTCCCGAGCTCGGCGCGCGCGATGTCGCGCTCCTGCTCGGGAGTGTGGGCGAGCCTTTGCACCAGCGCGTCCCGCACCTGCTCGCCGGTGGTGCCGGTGGCGCAGATGAGGAAGACGTGGCCGAACCTGTCCTGGTAGGCGAGGTTGAGGTCGGTCAGCTCGGCCCGCAGGGCGTCGGACGCCCCGGCCACGCCCCGCTGTTCGCGCGCCGAGACGGGGTCGCCCGGGGTGGGGCGGCCGATCGGGGGGTGCCCGGCGAGCGCCTCGTCGAGGTCGGTCCCCGTGAGCGCCCCGGTGGCGGCGTCGCTCGCGGCGAGCAGCTCGTCCGAGGACGCGTACGGCCGCCCGGCGAGCAGCCGTGCGCCCCAGGCGGGGCTTGCGCACACCTCGTGCAGTGCGGCGAGCGCGTCGGGGCGCGGGGCGGAGTTGAACCGGGCGAGGGGGGACGTCACCGAAGCCTCCTGGCAGTGCGGGACCGGCTGCGCCTCAGCTAACGCCCCGCACCGCACAGGCGTCAACACTTTGTTGAAAAAATGCGGCCTCCGTGTCCGCGCGCCGGACGGCCGGGTCAGGGCGCCTTGTCGCGGTTGAGGTAGTTGTAGACGGTGAAGCGGCTGACGCCGAGCGCCGAGGCGACGGTCTCGACCCCGTGCCGCACGGAGAACGCGCCGCGCGCCTCGAGGCCGCGCACGACCTCCTGCTTGGTGCGGCGGTCCAGGTCGGCGAGCGGCCTGCCGTGGGTGCGTTCGAGCGCGGCGAGGATGTGGTCGAGGGAGTCGGCGAGCTGCGGCAGCCGTACGGCGAGCACCGGCGCGCCCTCCCAGGACAGGACCACGTCGTCGGGGCCCGCGTCCCCGTGCGGCACGACCTCGCCGCCCATCGCGTCCACCAGCGGGCGTACGGCCGCAGTCAGCGGGTGGTCGGGCCCGCCGCTCACCTGTCGCCCTCCGGCTCCGACTCGGGTTCAGGTTCCGCCTCCGGCACCACGTTGACCTGCACGGAGATCCGGGTCGCGCCGGCGCCGAGCGAGGCGCGCAGCAGGCTGCCCACCGCGTCGAGCACCTGGTCGGCGCCGCCCTCCGCGGTGTTGCCGAACGGCCCGACGTCGAAGGCGTCGAGCCGTGCCGCCGCGACGACCTCGCGGGCGACGACCGCGTGCTCCGGCGCCTCCTCCAGGTCGAAGGGCTCCGTCGTGTACTCCACCCTCAGCCGCACTGTGCCCCCACCGAATCGCTGTGACCTGTGGCTTCCCGGCCGCCTGCCGACCAGAGCGACTCTAACGGGCGCATGCGCGCGGCGCGTCCCGGGGATGCCGGGTACATGACCACTCACGACACGATCTCCTGGGTCAGGCTCTCGGCCGTGCGCCTGCCGCTCGCGGTGCCCGTCAGCGACGCGAAGGTGCTGACCGGGCGGCAGCGGCCGATGACGGAGGTGGCGCTGCTGTTCGCGGACATCGCCACCGCGCGGGGACAGCGCGGCCTCGGCTTCACGTACTCCAAACGGGCAGGCGGCCCCGGCCAGTTCGCGCACGCCAGGGAGCTGGCCCCCGAGCTGCTCGGCGAGGATCCGAGCGACATCCAGAAGATCTGGACGAAGCTGGTGTGGGCCGGTGCTTCGGTGGGCCGCAGCGGGCTCGCCACGCAGGCGGTCGCCGCGTACGACATCGCGCTGTGGGACCTGAAGGCCCGCCGGGCCGGGCTGCCGCTGGCGAAGCTGCTCGGCGCCCACCGGGACTCGGTGCGCTGCTACAACACCTCGGGCGGCTTCCTGCACGCACCCGTCGAGGAACTGGTGGAGAACGCCGCGGCGGCCGTCGCGCGGGGCATCGGCGGGGTGAAGGTGAAGGTGGGCCACCCGGACCCGCGGGAGGACCTGCGCAGGCTGACCGCCGTGCGGGAGCGGCTCGGCGACGGCGTCCCCGTGATGGTCGACGCGAACCAGCAGTGGGACAGGCCGACCGCCCTGCGGATGGGGCGGGCCCTTGAGGAGTTCGGCCTGGTGTGGATCGAGGAGCCGCTCGACGCCTACGACGCGGCCGGGCACGCGGAGCTGGCCGCCGCCCTTGACACGCCGGTGGCGACCGGCGAGATGCTGGCGAGCGTGGCCGAGCACCGGGAGCTGATCAGGCTCGGCGCCGCGGACGTCCTCCAGCCGGACGCGCCGCGCGTCGGCGGCATCACGCCGTTCCTCCAGCTGGCGACGGTCGCGGGCCTGCACCACCTCCAGCTGGCGCCGCACTTCGCGATGGAGCTGCATCTGCACCTGGCCGCCGCGTATCCGGCGGAGCCGTGGGTGGAGCACTTCGACTGGCTGGAGCCGCTGTTCGAGGAGCGGCTGACCGTCGAGGACGGCCGGATGCTGGTGCCTGACCGCCCCGGCCTCGGCCTCACGCCGAGCGCGCAGGCCCTGGCCTGGACGACGGAGGTGTACGAGACGGGCGTGGCGCCCTGAGCCCGTGCGGATGTGCCCTGCCGGGGGCGGGGCACATCCGCACCGCCCCGGGTCAGCCGGCCGCGGGCAGCCGCTCGGTCACCGCTGCGACCAGCGGCGCGTCGTCGGCCAGGTCGGGTGCGCCGAGGAGGCCGAGCAGGGCCCGTACCGCGTCGGCAGGCGCCGCGGCCCGCCAGGCGTCCCGCAGCCGCCCGGCCGCCGGGTCGGCGTGCGCGGCGCCGTCCCTGCAGGACGCGGCCCACACCGCGAGGGCGCGGGCGAGCCACGGGGTGTCGCGGCCCGCGGCGCGCAGCTCACGCAGCGGGGTGAGCCAGCGCTCGGGGATCTTCAGGGAGCTGTCTGCGGCGATCTGGTCGAGGCGGTGGTGGACCGCCGGGTTGCCGAACCGGCCCACCAGCGCCTCCGCGTACGCGGCCGGGTCGGGTCCTGCGCCGGGCAGCGTGGGCGCGACCTCCGCGCAGTAGCCGCGCACCGCGTCCTCGCCCCAGCCGGCGGCGAGCGTATCGGCGACCGTGCGGCAGCCGGCGCGCAGGCCGAGGTGGGCGAGGAGCGAGTGGGAGCCGTTGAGCAGCCGCAGCTTGGTCAGCTGGTAGGGCGCCACGTCGGCGACGAACCGCGCGCCGCCCGCCTCCCAGCGGGGCCTCGGCCCGGCGAAGGCGTCCTGAAGCACCCACTCGGTGTACGGCTCGCACGTCACGGCGGCCTCGTCGCGCACGCCGAGCGCCCGCTGCGCCGTGTCGAGGTCGCCGGGGGCGGTCGCCGGCACGATGCGGTCGACGACGGTCGCGGGGAAGGCGACGGCGCCGCCCGCGATCCAGTCGGCGAGCGCGGCCCGCTCCGGCCAGCCGGTGGCCTCGACGAACTCCCGTACCAGGCGGGCCAGTACGGGGCCGTTGTCGGCCATGTTGTCGCAGCACACGACGGTGAGCGGGGCGCCGCCCGCGCGCAGCCTGGCGCGCAGCCCTGCGGCCAGCTGGCCGACCGGGGTGGCGGGGGCGCGGCCTGCGAGGTCGGCGGCGACCAGCGGGTCGGCCAGGTCGAGGCCGCCGCTCGCGGGGTCCCTGCGGTAGCCCTTCTCGGTGACGGTGGTGGTGACCACGGCCGTCTCCCCCGCGGCCAGCAGGTCCCTGAGCGGCCCGGCGTCGGCCCCGGCGTGCAGGGTACGGGCGAGGACGCCGGCCACCCGGGTGCGCGCCCCCTCGGGGTGGCGCAGCGTCACCGAGTACAGGTGGTCCTGGGCGCGCAGCGCGTCGAGGACGGCCCTGCTGTGCTGGGCGACCGCCGCGATCCCCCAGCCGTCGCCCGCCGCCTCGGTGTAGAGGGCCTGGTGGGCGCGGTGGAAGGCGCCGAGCCCGAGGTGGACGGCGCGTACGGGCAGGGCGCGCGGGTCGGCCGCGGGCCGCAGCCGCGCGGGCAGCGCGTCGTACGAGAGGCGGGGCACGGCGCTCACCAGTCGTGCACCGAGCCGTCGCGGCGGCGGCTGACCGGCAGGTACTTGGGGTCGTAGGGGAAGCGTGCCGCCGCCTCCTCGTCGAACTCGACGCCGAGCCCCGGCCGCTGCGAGGGGAACAGCGCGCCGTCGCGGTAGGTGTAGCCGGGCGTGAACACCTCGTGGGTGAGCGGGTCGTGGGCCATGTACTCCTGGATGCCGAAGTTCGGCACGGTCACGTCGAGGTGGACGGCCGCCGACATGCTGACGGGCGAGAGGTCGGTGGCGCCGTGCGAGCCGGTGCGCACCTGGTGGAGCTCGGCGAGGTGGAAGATCCGCCGCAGGTGGGTGATGCCGCCCGCGTGCACGACGGAGGCGCGGATGTAGTCGATGAGCCGCTCGGAGATCAGCTGCTGGCAGTCCCAGATGGAGTTGAAGACCTCGCCCACGGCGATCGGGGTGCGGGTGGCCGCGCGCACCTGGCGGAAGTTCTCCTGGAGTTCCGCGGGGGTGGGGTCCTCCATCCAGAACAGCCTGAGGTCCTCGACGCGGTGGCCGAGCTGCCCCGCCTCGGTGGGGGTGAGGCGGTGGTGCACGTCGTGCAGGAGGTGGAAGCCGAAGCCGAAGCGCTCCCGCACGGCGGTGAGGTAGCGGGGCGCGAAGTCGAGGTAGTCCTCGGTGTGCCAGGCCTGCTCGTCGGGGAGCGCGGTGGCCGCGGGCTCGTAGCCCTGGCCGTCGCCGTGGCGCACGCCGTAGCTGCCCGGCGATCCGGGCACGGCGGCCTGCGCGCGGATGGCGCGGAAGCCGAGCTCCTTGAAGCGGGCGACGTCGTCGAGGAGTTCGGCGGTGTCCGCGCCGCTCGCGTGGCCGTAGACGAGAGCGCCCTCGCGGGCGAGGCCGCCGAGCAGCTCGTACACGGGAAGCCCCGCGACCTTGCCCTTGATGTCCCACAGGGCGGTGTCGACGGCGGAGATCGCGGTCATGGTCACCGGGCCGCGCCGCCAGTACGCGCCCTTGTAGAGGTAGTGCCACATGTCCTCGATGCGGGCCGGGTCGCGGCCGACGAGCAGCGGCACGAGGTGGTCGCGCAGATAGGAGGCGACGGACAGTTCGCGGCCGTTGAGTGTGGCGTCGCCGAGTCCCGTGACGCCGTCGGACGTGGTGATCCGCAGCGTGACGAAGTTGCGTCCCGGTGAGGTGACGAACACCTCGGCGGCGGTGATGGTGGCCATGGGCCGGTTCCTCTTTCCGTTGTCCTTCGGTCGTGCACGGTGTCTGCTCGGTCGTGCGGGGAGGCCGCCGCAGGGTCTCAGGCGGGCGCGCGCTCGTCGCGGTGCGGCCAGTGCGCGTACTCCCGGCCGCCGAGTCTGCCGGGCGCGGTCTCCGGCAGCAGGGAGAGGGCGACGATGCTGACGGCGATCAGCGCGCCGACGTAGACGGCGTCCCAGACGTACGAGCCGCCGCCGGCGATCAGCAGCGCGGCCGCGACCACGGTGAACGGGCCGCTCGCGATCATCGAGCCGAACTGCCAGACGAGGGAGACCCCGCTGTAGCGGGCCGCGGAGGGGAACAGCTCGGGGAAGTAGGCGGCCTGCGGCGCGTAGGTGCCGGCGTGGCCGAGCGCGAGCCCGGCGATCAGCGCGGTCGTGATCACGGCGGTGTTCCCCGACCGCACGGCCTCGAAGGCGGGCACGACGAGGACGAGGTTGAGCACGGCGGCGGTGAGGAACACCGGGCGGCGGCCGACCCTGTCGGTGAGCCGGCCGAGCAGCGGCAGCGCCACGAGCTCGCAGACGACGGCGATGATCACGGCGTCGAGCACGGTGCCCGTGTCGTGGTGCAGGGAGTCGGCGTAGGAGACGAGGAAGACCGTGTAGAAGGGGAAGACCGCGGCCTCCACGAACTTCGCGAGCAGGCCGCCGACCAGCTCGCGGCGGTGGCGCGCGAAGAGGGTGCGGATCGGCGAGGGCGCCCTGCCCGCGGCGTCCGCCTTGGCGGCGCGGAAGGTCTCGGACTCCTGGATCCTGCTGCGGACGAACAGGCCGACGAGGACCACGACGGCGCTGAGCCAGAACGGGACCCGCCAGCCCCAGGAGAGGAACGCGCTGTCGGAGAGGTGGCCGTCGAGGACCGCGAAGAGCGCGGTGGGCACGAGGTAGGCGGCGGGCGAGCCGAGCTGGACGAAGCTGGCCCAGAAGCCGCGCCGCGCGCGGGGCGCGGCCTCCGCGGTCAGCAGGATCGCGCCGCCCTGCTCGCCGCCGACGCCGAAGCCCTGGACGAGCCGGACGAAGACGAGGATGACGGCGGCCCAGATGCCGATCTGGCGGTAGGTCGGCAGGCAGCCGACCGCGAAGGTGCCGAGTCCGGTCAGCAGGAGCGTGAAGACGAGGGCCCGCTTGCGGCCGAGGCGGTCGCCCACCAACCCCCACACCAGTCCGCCGAGCGGCCGGCTGAAGAAGCCCACGGCGTACGTCGAGAACGAGGCGAGCGTGCCGAGGGCGGGCGAGACGTCCGGAAAGAAGATCTTGTTGAACGCGAGCGCCGATGCGGTGCCGTAGATGAAGAAGTCGTAGTACTCCGCGACCGTGCCGATGACGGACGCGAACACGATCCGCCGGAGGGCGCGGCGCTGCACCCCGGCGGCGCCGGGGTCCGCGGGCGCCGCTCCGGCCGTGCCCGGCGGCGCCGACGGGGGTGTGACGGATTCGTTCATGGCGGTGTCATCGGCCCTTCGTCATCGGAGGATGTCGGCTACCATACAAGTATGCGAGCGGGCGCGGTCAAGCCCCGCGATTCCCCGCAAGGGGGACGGGCGCGGCGGGCGCGATAGCGTCCTGGGACGACGGTTCGGTGAAGGGGAGTCCGTGGCGAACACCCGGCAGCAGGTGCACGAGGGGCTGCGCGCGCGCATCATCCGGCTCGAACTGGAACCCGGCTCCGCGCTCTCGGAGAACGACCTCGCGGCCGAGCTCGGGGTGAGCCGCACGCCGGTGCGCGAGAGCCTGATCCTGCTGGGCGACGAGGGCCTGGTCGACGTCTACCCGCAGCTGGGCACGTTCGTCTCGCGCATCAGGCTGAGCGACATCGCCTCGGCGCAGTTCGTGCGCGAGGCGCTGGAGTGCGCGGCGCTGCGCGACGCGGCGGGGCGCGCCGGGGCGCGCGACCTCACCGACCTGCGGCGGCTGCTGCGCGCCCAGCGCGAAGCCGCGGAGGACGGCGACACGGACGCCTTCTTCCAGCTCGACGAGGACTTCCACGCCCGCCTGATGGCGGTCGGCGGCCACGCCTCCGCCTGGCCCGTGGTGGCCCAGGCGAAGGCCCAACTCGACCGGGCGAGGCGGCTCTCGCTCCCCCTGACCCAGCAGCTCCCGCTGCTCATCGGGCAGCACGCCGAGGTGGTCGACCTGCTCGCGGCGGGCGACCCCGCGGCGGCCGAGCGCTCGCTGCGCGAGCACCTGCGGCTGGTCTTCAGCGACGTGGAGAAGATCCGCGCGAGGCACCCCGAGCTGTTCAGCGAGGACGGCGAGACCCCGCGCCCCCGCAGGAAGCCCGCGGGGCGCCAGGTGTCCTGACCCGCGGGGCCGTACCCCGGCCGCGCGCCGGCCGCCCCGGAGCCCCCGTGACGCTCCCTCAGGGAAGCTCCGGGTGGCTCCGGATGAAATGTTTCAATGCCCGTTGCGCGTGTCTTGACAGGCGAGAGTCACGCAACCTACGGTCCATCTGAATCGATTCATCACATCGCGCAGCTCGTCACCGCCCCAGGAGGGGAAGACATGCCCGACGCCACCGAAGTGAAGGCCGCGCTCCTCGCGCGCTCCAACCGACTGGGCGCCGATCCGCGCAACACCAACTACGCGGGCGGCAACACCTCGGCGAAGGGCGAAGCGACCGACCCGGTGACGGGCGGCGCGGTCGAGCTGATGTGGGTCAAGGGCTCGGGCGGCGACCTGGGCACGCTGGCCGAGCCCGGCCTCGCGGTGCTGCGGCTCGACCGGCTGCGCGCCCTCACCGGCGTCTATCCGGGGGTGGAGCGCGAGGACGAGATGGTCGCGGCCTTCGACTACTGCCTCCACGGCAAGGGCGGCGCCGCGCCCTCCATCGACACCGCCATGCACGGCCTGGTGGACGCCCCGCACATCGACCACCTCCACCCCGACTCCGGCATCGCGCTGGCCTGCGCGGCCGACGGCGAGGCGCTGACCCGGGAGTGCTTCGGCGACCTGGTGGTGTGGGTGGACTGGCGCAGGCCCGGCTTCCAGCTGGGCCTCGACATCGCCGCGGTCAGGCGCGCCAACCCGCAGGCGATCGGCTGTGTGCTCGGCGGGCACGGCATCACCGCCTGGGGCGACACCTCCGACGCCTGCGAGGCCAACTCGCTGCGGATCATCCACGAGGCCGAGCGCTTCCTCGCCGAACGCGGCAGGCCCGAGCCCTTCGGCCCGCTCCTCGACGGCCACGGCCCGCTGCCCGAGGCCGAACGGCACGCCCGCGCGGCCGCGTTGGCGCCGCTGCTGCGCGGCCTCGCCTCCACGGACCGCCCGCAGGTCGGGCACTTCAGCGACGCGGAGCCCGTACTCGACTTCCTGGCGCGCGCCGAGCACCCGCGGCTCGCCGCGCTCGGCACGTCCTGCCCCGACCACTTCCTGCGCACCAAGGTGCGCCCGCTCGTGCTCGACCTGCCCGCCTCCGCGCCGCTCGGCGAGGCCGCGGCGCGGCTGCGGGTGCTCCACGAGGAGTACCGCGCCGCGTACGCCGCCTACTACGCGCGCCACGCGGACGCCGAATCCCCCGCGATGCGCGGCGCCGACCCGGCGATCGTGCTGGTGCCCGGCGTCGGGATGTTCTCGTACGGCAAGGACAAGCAGACGGCGCGCGTGGCGGGCGAGTTCTACCTCAACGCGGTCAACGTGATGCGGGGCGCCGAGGCGGTCTCGTCGTACCGGCCGATCGAGGAGTCGGAGAAGTTCCGCATCGAGTACTGGGCGCTCGAAGAGGCCAAGTTGCGCCGGATGCCGGCGCCGAAGCCGCTGGCCACCCGTGTCGCGCTGGTGACGGGCGCGGCCTCCGGCATCGGCCGTGCGGTGGCGAGGCGGCTGGCGGCCGAGGGCGCCTGCGTGGTCGTCGCCGACCTCGACGGGGAGAGCGCGTCCGCGGTGGCGAAGGAGCTGGGCGGCCCCGACCGCGCGGTGGCGGTCGCGGTGGACGTGACCCAGGAGGACCAGATCGAGGCGGCGTTCCGCGCGGGCGTGCTGGCCTTCGGCGGGATCGACCTGGTCGTCAACAACGCGGGCGTCTCCGTCTCCAAGCCGCTGCTCGAGACGACCGCGCGGGACTGGGACCTCCAGCACGACATCATGGCCCGCGGCTCGTTCCTGGTCTCGCGGGAGGCGGCGCGGGTGATGGGCGAGCAGGGCATGGGCGGCGACATCGTCTACATCGTCTCGAAGAACGGCGTGTTCGCCGGGCCCAACAACGTGGCGTACGGGGCGACCAAGGCGGACCAGGCGCACCAGGTGCGGCTGCTCGCCGCGGAGCTCGGCGGGCAGGGCATCCGGGTCAACGGCGTCAACCCCGACGGCGTGGTGCGGGGTTCCGGCATCTTCGCCGGCGGCTGGGGCGCCCAGCGCGCCGCGGTGTACGGCGTGCCCGAGGAGAAGCTCGGCGAGTTCTACGCGCAGCGCACGCTGCTCAAGCGCGAGGTGCTGCCCGAGCATGTGGCGAACGCGGTCTTCGCCCTGACCGGCGGGGAGCTGACGCACACCACCGGGCTGCACGTGCCGGTGGACGCGGGCGTCGCCGCGGCCTTCCTGCGCTGAGCCGGGCCTGCCGCCGCGCCCCCGGCCCCGGCAGGTCCGCCGAGGCCCCGGCCGTCCCCCACCGGGCGGCCCCGCCCGCCCGCCCCACCGGTACGCCCCACCGAGAGAGCCGTCATGCCGAGCCGCACCCCGTCCTTCGCCGCCGTCGACCTCGGAGCCACGAGTGGGCGCGTGATGGTGGGACGCGCGGACGCGGACAGCCTGCGCCTCACCGAGGTGCACCGCTTCGCCAACCGGCCGGTCGAACTCCCCGACGGGCTGCGGTGGGACATGGTCGGGCTGTACGGCGACGTACTGGAGGGCCTCGCGCACGCGGCGCGGGCGGCGGGCGGCGTGGCCTCCCTCGGCATCGACAGCTGGGCCGTGGACTACGGGCTGCTCGACGGCTCGGGGCGGCTGCTCGGGACCCCGTACCACTACCGGGACGGCCGCACCGAGGGGGTGGCGGCGCGCCTCGACGGCGTGCTGCCGGCGGAGGAGCTGTACGAGGTCACGGGGCTCCAGCACCTGCCGTTCAACACGGTCTACCAGCTGGCCGCCGAGGCGGGCACCCCGCAGTTCGGCCTCGCGAGGACCCTGCTGCTCGTCCCGGACCTGCTGACGTACTGGCTGACGGGGAGCGTGGGCGCCGAGGCCACCAACGCCTCCACGACGGGCCTGTTCGACGCGCGGCGCGGCGGCTGGTCGTACCCGGTCGCCGAGCGGCTCGGGATCCCGCGCGGGCTGCTGCCGCCGCTGCGCTTCCCCGGGGATTCCGCGGGCACCCTGCGCCCCGCGGTGGCCGCCGCGACCGGGCTGCCGGAGGGCACCCCGGTCACGGCGGTGGCCTCCCACGACACGGCCTCCGCCGTGGTGGCCGTGCCCGCGGCGGACGAGGCGTTCGCGTACGTCTCCTGCGGCACCTGGTCGCTGGCCGGGCTCGAACTTCAGGCGCCCGTGATCGACGAGCCGGCGCGGGCGGCCAACTTCACCAACGAGCGCGGCGTCGACGGCACCATCCGCTTCCTGCGCAACATCATGGGCCTGTGGCTGCTGACGGAGACACTGCGGACCTGGCGGGCCCGGGGGCTGCCCGCGGAGCTGGGGCCGCTGCTCGACGAGGCGGCGGCGGCCGAGCCGTTCGCGGCGCTCGTGGACCCCGACGACCCGTCGTTCCTGCCGCCGGGCGACATGCCGGAGCGGATCGCGGAGTACTGCGCGCGCACCGGTCAGCGGCCGCCTCGCGGGCAGGGCGCGGTGGTGCGCTGCGTCCTGGAGTCGCTGGCGCTCGCGCACCGGTCGGTGCTGCGCACGGCGGCGGAACTGGCGGGGCGCGAGGTGCGGGTGGTGCACCTGGTGGGCGGCGGCAGCCGCAACGAGCTGCTGTGCCGGCTGACCGCCGACGCCACGGGCCTGCCGGTGGTCGCGGGCCCGGCGGAGGCGACCGCGCTGGGCAACGTCCTCGTCCAGGCACGGGCGTTCGGCCTCGTGCCCGATGTGCGGGCGATGCGCGCGCTGGTCGCGCGGAGCCAGCCGCTGCGCCGCTACGAGCCGTCGGGCACCGAGCGCGCCTGGTCGGCCGCTGCCGCCCGGGTCGGGCTGCGCTGAGCCGCCGCAGCCGCCGTCCTGTCGCGAAGGGCCCGTACGTCCACGGCGTACGGGCTCTTGACATGCGCCCCACCCTCCGGGCAGTCTTCCATTAAGCAGAAAGTAGATTCCGCAATACGAAATAAGAGCATGCGGAGCTACTCGCCACCGGACGGACGCTGGAGACCCATGCCCCGCGACACCGAGCGCTACGACGTGAACCTGTCGATCCTCTTCACCGAACTCCCGCTGCTCGAACGGCCGGCGGCGGCCGCGGCGGCCGGATTCGACGCCGTCGAGCTGTGGTGGCCGTGGACCGACACCGCCACGCCCCCGCAGAGCGACCTCGACGCGCTGCGCGGCGCGCTCGCCGACGCGGGCACGCGCCTCGTCGGCCTGAACTTCTACGCGGGCGCGCTGCCGGGACCCGACCGGGGCGCCCTGTCGATCCCCGGGCACGAGTCCGACCGCTTCCGCGCCAACGTCGACGTGGCGGCCGACTTCGCCGCCTCCGTCGGCTGCACCGCGCTCAACGCGCTGTACGGCAACCGCGTGGACGGCGTCGCCCCCGAGGCGCAGGACGCGCTGGCCCTGGAGAACCTGGCGCTGGCCGCCCGCGCCGCGCACCGCGTCGGCGCCACGCTCCTGATCGAGGCGCTCAACGCGCCGGAGTCGCCGCGCTATCCGCTGCTGACCGCGAAGGACGCGGTCGCCGTGGCCGACCGGGTCAACGAGGCGACGGGCCTCGGCAACGCCGCCTTCCTGCTCGACCTCTACCACCTGTCGATGAACGGGGCCGACCTGCCCGCGGTGATCGACCGGTACGCGCCGCGCACCGGGCACGTGCAGATCGCCGACAACCCGGGCCGCGGCGCGCCGGGCACCGGCGCGCTGCCCCTCGACGACCTCGTGGCGCGGCTGCGCAAGGCGGGCTACGACGGCTGGATCGGCCTGGAGTACAAGCCGGGCGACCGGCCGAGCAGCGAGGCGTTCGGCTGGCTGGCCGGCTGAGCCCGCCCTCCCGCACGGCCGGGCCCCCGGGCCTCGGCACCACCCCGAGCACATCGAAAGGTTCCCGTCATGACCGACCTCCCCAAGATCGCGTGGATCGGCCTCGGCATCATGGGCTCGCCCATGTCCGAGAACCTGATCAAGGCCGGTTACGCCGTGACCGGCCACACCCTGGAGCAGGAGAAGCTCGACCGCCTCGCCGCCGCGGGCGGCACCGCGGCCGCCTCGATCGCCGAGGCCGTCGCGGGCGCGGACGTCGTCGTCACGATGGTGCCCGCGTCGCCGCAGGTGGAGGCCGTCGCGTACGGCCCCGAGGGGATCCTGGCGCACGCGCGGCCCGGCACCCTGCTGATCGACATGTCCTCGATCACCCCGCAGACCTCGGTCGACCTGGCCGCCGCCGGCGCGGAGAAGGGCATACGCGTCCTGGACGCGCCGGTCTCCGGCGGCGAGGCGGGCGCCGTGGAGGCGGTCCTGTCCATCATGGTCGGCGGCGAGCGCGCCGACTTCGACGCGGCGCGGCCGCTGTTCGACGCGCTCGGCAAGACGGTCGTGCACTGCGGCCCGCACGGCGCCGGGCAGACCGTGAAGGCAGCCAACCAGCTGATCGTCGCCGTCAACATCGAGGCGTGCGCGGAGGCCGTGGTCTTCCTGGAGAAGTCGGGCGTCGACCTGTCCGCCGCGCTCGACGTGCTCGGCGGCGGGCTCGCGGGATCGACCGTACTCGCCCGCAAGCGGGACAACTTCCTCAAGCGGGACTTCGCGCCGGGCTTCCGCATCGACCTGCACCACAAGGACATGGGCATCGTCACCGACGCGGCCCGTGCGGTGGGCGCGGCGCTGCCGGCCGGCGCGGTGGTGGCCCAACTGGTCGCCTCGCTGCGCGCGCAGGGCGACGGCGGGCTCGACCACTCGGCGCTGCTGCGCGCCGTGGAGCGCCTCTCGGGCCGCGCGGATCGGCCGAGGACGGCGGAGGCTCATGTCCAGGAGGTGGCCGGGACGGCGGGTTCGTTCTCCCGGAGGTGGCGGGTTTCTTCAAGACG
>NZ_JBEYWC010000049.1:0-40181 GCF_040704505.1 Streptomyces sp. NPDC047002 | reverse complement strand
TGCCGTTGGCGATCGAGTTGGCGGCTGCGCGGTTGCGGTTGTTGTCGCCGCGTCAGGTGGCGGATCGGTTGGATGACCGGTTTCGGTTGTTGAGTAGGGGGAGTCGTACGGTGTTGCCGCGGCAGCAGACGTTGCGTGCGGTGGTGGATTGGTCGTGGGATCTGCTGGGTGCGGGTGAGCGTGGGGTGTTGCGGCGGTTGTCGGTGTTTGCGGGTGGGTGTGATCTGGTGGCGGCGGAGGCGGTGTGCGGTGCCGGGGCGGATGGTGGTGGTGGAGGGGTGGACATTGCGGACTTGTTGGGTTCGTTGGTGGACAAGTCGCTGGTGGTGGCGGCGCCCGGGGCGGAGGGTGCGATGCGCTACCGGATGCTGGAGACCATCCACGAGTACGCCTCCGAGCGGCTCGACGAGGCGGGCGAACGCGCTCAGACCGAGCGCAGGCACCTGGTGCACTACCGCGAACTCGCCCGTACGACCGACCCGTTGCTGCGCGGCGCCGCCCAGCGGACCGCGCTCGACACGCTCAGGCGCGAGTACGAGAACATCCGCACGGCCCTGCGCAGGGCGCACGCCGCCCGCGACGAGCACGAGACGCTCTGCCTGGTGCTCTCCCTGACCTGGTACTGGCAGATGGTCGACCAGCGCATCGAGGCGCGGCAGTGGCTCGCCAACGCCGCCGAGCTGGGCCCCGACCCGTTCGCTGCGCCCGTGCGGCCCGCGGAGCCGGTCCACCGGCGGTGCACCGACGGTCCGCCGCCGATGCCGGACGCCGTGCTGGTGGAGGCGCGCCGCGAGGTGGGGCTGCTCGGCCTCCTCAACACCGACCTGTCCACGGAGGAGTGGCTGAGCGAGCGCGAGAGCTGGTTCGAGTCCGTCGCGGGCGTCTACCGCCCCGGCCTGCCGCAGACCTGCCGCTACCCCGGCGTGTTCTGGGTGCTGACCCTGCTGTTCACCGGCGACGAGGAGCGGTTGGCGCGGGCCCTCGACGAAACGGTCGCCGCCTGCGAGGAGTTCGGCTACGAGTGGGAGCTGGCGAGCGTCCTCCAGCTGCGGGCCAACATGCGGGCCAACCGGGGCGCGTCCGCAGAGGCCGCGGTGCGCGACGCCGACCGGGCGCTCGTCGTCTTCCAGCGGCTCGGCGACGTGTGGAGCACCGCCGAGACCCTGTCGGCGCGGGGCGAGGCGAACGAGCGGCTCGGCCGCTTCGGCGCGGCCGTCGCCGACTTCACGCAGGCCACCGTCTACGCGGAGGGGCTCGGCGCGCTCCACCACATGGCGGTGCTGCGGGTGCGCCTCGCGCAGAACCTCATGGAGGTCGGGCGCGCGGAGGAGGGCGAGGCGATCCTGCACGAGGTGCTCAGCGGCTCCGAGGGCGAGGACGGCTCGGGGCACCACGAGGTCCCCGTGGCCCGGCTGTTCCTCGCGATATGGCTCGGCCGCACCGGGCGCGTCGCCGAGGCGCGCACCCAACTGCGGCTGGCGCGCGAGCAGTTCCGCAGCGAGGCGATGCTGGTCTTCCGCGGGTTCGTCAAGGACGCCGAGGCCTGGCTCGACGTCGAGGAGGGTCTCTACGGCCAGGGCAGGGAGCGCGTGCGCGAGGCGCTGGCCTACACCACGTCCCCGATGGCGCGGCTGGTGGCGCCCGAGATGGCCGCCGTGCAGCTGCTCATCGGCGCGCGCTGCCTCGCCGGGCTCGCGCCGGAGGGCGGCACCCTGGCGCGCGACGCCGCCCGCCTGCTGGGCGCCTATGAGGGCCTCGTACCCGCGGGCCACATCCGGGCGCCCTTCGAGGCGGAGCTGTACGAGACGGCGCAGAAGGAGGCCCTCACCGCCCTCGGCGGCGACGAGTCCCGCCTCGCCGCACTCCGCGCGGAGGGCGCCGCCCTGAGCCGCGAGGAAGCCGCTTCCCTGATCTGACCGGCCCGCGCCGCCGGTGTGCGGCGGGGGCCGGGCCGGGTCGCTCAGGTCTTGTCCCGGAACTTGCGGACCGCGAGCGGCGCCATCACCAGCGTGATGCCCGCGGACCAGGCCAGCGTCATCAGTGCCGAGTGGGTCACCGGGCCGCCGTCGACCAGGCCGCGCGCCGCGTCGGCGAGGTTCGACAGCGGGTTGTAGTCCGTGAAGCCCTGGAGCCACCCCGGCATGGTCTTCGTCGGCGCGAAGATCGACGAGCCGAACTGGAGCGGCATCAGCACGAGCATCGCGACGCCCTGCACGGCCTGCGCGGTCTTCATGGTCAGGCCGAGCAGGATGAAGATCCACATCAGGGCCGCGCCGAACAGCAGCGAGAGCCCCACGGCCGCCAGCAGGCCGAGCACCGACGTCTGCACCGTCATGCCGAGCGCGAAGCCCATGCCGAGCAGGATCGCCGTCGCGACCAGCATCCGGCCGATCTCCACCACGATCTTCGCGATGAGCACCGACGAGCGGGCGATCGGCATCGTGCGGAACCGGTCCATGACCCCCTTGCGGAAGTCGTCGTTCATGCCCGTGCCCACGGCCATGGCGATGTTCATGCCCATCATCGCCATCAGTCCCGGCACCACGTAGTTGAGGTAGTCGTGGCGGTCGCCGCCCAGGCTGGCGCCGACCGAGCCGCCGAAGACGTAGACGAACAGCACCGTGAAGACGATCGGCATCAGCAGCACGTCGAACATGGACTCGGGGTCCTGCCGGATCTGCAGCGCGTTGCGCCGCACCAGGGCGCCGATGTGCCGCAGGTTGGCCCGCAGGCCGATCCGCCCGTCGTCCGTGGCCGGTCCCGGGGAGCGGGGCCCCGGCGGGGCGGGCGCCTGCGCGTGCCGCGCGGCGGGCCCGCCCGTGGCCGGCTGCGCCTCGGCGCTCGTGGATGTCGTACTCATGCCGCTACCCCCTCGGTCTCGCTGCCGGCGCCCGCGGCCGCTGCCGCCGCGCCGTCCGTCGTCTTCTGGCCCGTGATCGCGAGGAACACCTCGTCGAGGCTGGGCAGGTGCGTGCCGATGTGCGCGATCGAGAAGCCGCGCGCGCCGAGCACCCCGATCACCGCGGTCAGCTGCTCGTCGCTGAGGATCGGCACATACAGCACGCCCTCGTCGGGCACCGCCGTCGCGCCCGCCACCCCGTCGAGGCCCGCGTCGGCGAGCACCCGCGCCATGTGCGGCAGGGCGGCCGTGTCGGTCGGGGTGATCTTCAGCGTGCGCCCGCCGACCCTGGCCTTCAGGTCGTCGACGCGGCCCGCGGCGATGACCCGGCCCCGGTCGAAGACCGTCAGCTCGTCCGCGAGCTGCTCGGCCTCCTCCATGTACTGCGTGGTCAGCAGCACGGTCGCCCCCTCGCCGACCAGCCGCTGCACCTCGTCCCACACCTCGTTGCGGGTGCGCGGGTCGAGGCCCGTCGTCGGCTCGTCCAGGTAGAGGACGGCCGGGCGGCCGATCATGGACGCCGCCAGGTCGAGCCTGCGCCGCATGCCGCCCGAGTACTGCATGGCGGGCTTCTTCGCCGCGTCGGTCAGTGAGAACCGCTCAAGCAGCTCGTCGGAGCGCCTGCGGGCCTCCTGCCGCGGCAGGTCGAGCAGCCGCCCGATCATGTAGAGGTTCTCCCAGCCGGAGAGCTTCTCGTCCACCGAGGCGTACTGGCCGGTCAGGCCGATGGTGCGGCGCAGCTGCCGGGGCTTGCGCAGCACGTCGTACCCGGCGACCGTCGCGGAGCCCGCGTCCGGCCGCAGCAGCGTGGACAGGATGCGCACGAGCGTGGTCTTGCCCGCGCCGTTCGGCCCCAGCACGCCGAGCACGGTGCCCTCGCGCACGTCGAGGTCGACCCCGTCCAGTGCCCTGGTGCCCTGGGGGCCGCCGAACTGCTTGACGAGCCCCCGCACCTCGACGGCGATGCCCCTGCGGTCACCGCTCAGGTTCTTGTCGATTCGCGTCATGCCCCCCATGGGACCAGGGGCCACCGACACGGCACCGACAAGCCACCGACAAGCCGCTGACAGCGGACGCCACCGGACGATGCTCGCCGACATATCGCCCGTATATCGCCGACCGCTCGCCCAACGGCCGTCCCCGCGGTGCGCGCCACCCCGAGCCGCCGTGGTGCCCGCCGTGCCCCGGCGCGCGGCGGCCCGCCGGCGGGGGACGGCCGGCGGGCCGCGGGTGGTGCGGGCAGCGGCTCAGTGGAAGGTGTGCTCCGCCTGCGGGAACGTTCCTGTGACGACCTCGTCGGCGAAGGCGCGCGCCGCGTCGCCCAGCGTCTGCCGCAGGTTCGCGTACTGCTTGGTGAAGCGCGGCGTCCGGCCGGGGGTCAGCCCCGCCATGTCCGTGTAGACGAGGACCTGCGCGTCCGTCTCCGGGCCCGCGCCGATCCCCACGGTCGGGATGTGCAGGCTCCGGGTGACCTCGGATGCCAGCTCGCCCGGCACCAGTTCGAGCACCACGGCGAAGGCGCCCGCGTCCTGCACGGCCTTCGCGTCCCGCAGCAGCTGCTGCGCGGCCTCCTCGCCGCGGCCCTGCACCCGGTAGCCCATGGCGTTGACCGACTGCGGGGTCAGGCCGATGTGGCCCATCACGGGGATGCCGGACTGCACGAGCAGCGAGATCTGCTCGTGGGAGCGCTCGCCGCCCTCCAGCTTCACCGCGCCGACCCCCGCGTCCTTCACCAGCCGGGTGGCGCTGCGCAGGGCCTGTACCGGCCCCTCCTGGTACGAGCCGAACGGCAGGTCCGCCACGATCAGCGCGCGCCGGGTGCCGCGCACCACGGCCGCGGCGAGCACCGCCATCTCGTCGAGCGTCACCGGCACCGTCGACTCGTACCCGAGGTGGCAGTTGCCCATGGAGTCGCCCACGAGCATCACGGGGATCCCGGCCCCGTCGAAGACGGACGCCGTCATCGCGTCGTACGCGGTGAGCATCGGCCACTTCTCGCCGCGCTCCTTGGCCGCTGCGATGTCGTGGACGGTGATCCTGCGGGAACTCTTCCCGCCGTACAGCGCCTTGCCGCTGCTGTCGGCGGATGTCGGGGAGGGTGCGTGCGCCGCCGCTGCGGCACCGGATGAAGAGGTCATGGCCTGCGGCCCTTTCGTCATCTCAAGGCGCCCTGACGGCGTCCCTGGACCACTTCCCATGGTGGCACCCGGGACGTGCGGCCGGAAGTGGGGGTTCCCGCCGGGACCTGTGATCCGGGCCCCACCCGGGGCCGGGAACCTCCCGGCGCCCAGGTCACGTCCTGGTCTCGGTGGGGCTGTCGTGAGGCGGCGGCGAAAGCCGGGCTCCATCCCCTAGGGTCGGACAGACCCGGGGCGGGTGCGCGGGGCGGGACCCCCGGCCCGTCACCGACGCACGGGCGAAGTCAGCGAGGGCATTCATGACGCAGGAGCACACGGCGGAGACGGTGGCGGTCGCGGCGGACGCTCGGGACACCGGTATCCGGCGGGGGCCGGGCTCCGTGCGCAGCTGGCGCTCGGGGGCCTGGCGCCGGGGCACCGTGCTCGCGGCCGCCGCCCTCGTGGTGACCCTCGTGATGGCGCTCCACTCGCACATCCCCAACGCCTTCGGCAACATGGGCTCCCTCGCCGAGACCTTCCTGCCGTGGCTCGGCCTCGCCGTCCCGGTGATCCTGGGGCTCGCGCTGGTCCGCAGGTCGGCCCTTGCGCTGGTCGCGCTGGTGCTGCCGGTCGCCGTCTGGCTCAACCTCTTCGGCGGACTGGTCGTCAGCAAGGAGGCACCGGGCGGGGACTTCACGGTGGCCACCCACAACGTGGACGCGGAGAACGCCGATCCCGCGGCCACCGCGGCCGACCTCACCCGCTCGGGCGCCGACGTCGTCGCCCTCGAAGAACTCGCCCCCGCCGCCCTGCCGACGTACGAGAAGGGCCTCGCCGGCACGTACAAGTACCACGCGGTCGAGGGCACGGTCGGGCTGTGGAGCAAGTACCCGATGACGGGGACCCGCGCCGTCGACATCCGCATCGGCTGGAAGCGCGCGATGCGCTCGCTGATCGACACGCCCCACGGGCAGGTCGCGGTGTACGTCGCACATCTGCCGTCCGTGCGGGTGAAGGTGCACGCGGGGTTCACCGCCAACCAGCGCGACGACAGCGCCAACGCGCTGGGCGCGGCGATCGCCGCCGAGCGGCAGTCCCGCGTGGTGCTGCTCGGCGACCTCAACGGCACCATGAACGACCGCTCCCTCAACGCCGTCACCGCGCAGATGCGCAGCACCCAGGGCGCGGCGGGCGACGGCTACGGCTTCAGCTGGCCCGCGGCGTTCCCGATGGCGCGCATCGACCAGATCATGGTGCGCGGCGTCGACCCCACGTCCTCCTGGACCCTGCCGGCCACCGGCAGCGACCACCTGCCGATTGCCGCGCGCGTACGCCTGTAGCGGCGGCGCGGCGCGGGGCCCGACGCCCCCGGGCCCGCCCGCTCAGCGGCCGCCCGCCGCGCGCAGCACCGTGCCGGAGACGTAACTCGCCTCGGGGGACAGCAGCCAGGCGACGGCCGCCGCGATCTCCTCGGGCTCGCCCGCCCGCCGCAGCGGAATGGCCGGGGCCATCCGCGCGGGGCGGTCCGGGTCGCCCATCGCCGCGTGCATGTCCGTGTCGACGAGGCCGGGTGCGACGGCGTTGACCCGGATGCCCTCGGGGCCGAGCTCCTTCGACAGACCCACCGTCAGCGCGTCGACGGCCGCCTTCGTCGCCGCGTAGTGCACGTACTCGCCGGGGCTGCCCAGCGTCGCCGCCGCCGACGACACGTTCACGATGACGCCCCCCGGGCCGCCGGTGCCGCCCGCCGTCATCTCGCGCACCGCGCGGCGGCAGCACAGCAGCGTGCCCGTGAGGTTCACGTCCACCACGCGCCGCAGCACCTCGGCCGAGGTGTCGGCGAGCCGGCCGAGCGGTCCGGTCACGCCCGCGTTGTTCACCAGCGCCGTGACCGGTCCGAGCTCCGTGGCCGCCGTCTCGAACAGCAGGTCCACGTCGCCCTCGCGCGACACGTCGACCCGTACGGTCACGCACCGCGCGCCCGCCTCCTCGACGGCGCGCGCCGTGCGGGCCGCGGCGTCCGCGTCGTTCACGTAGGCGAGCGCGATGTCGTGGCCGTCCGCCGCGAGCCGCGCGCAGACCGCGGCGCCGATGCCCCGGCCGCCGCCGGTGACCACCGCCACCCGCCGCAGCGGCGCGGGGCCCGCGCCCCCGTCCGCCTCGGCGACCGCACGCTCGACCTCCGCGGCCTCCGGCGCGCCCGGCGCCCCCGCCCTTGGCGCGGGGGCCGCCCCCGCCTCGCTGTTCTCCGTCATGAGCGACGTGTCTACCGCACCGGAGCGCCCCCGCGCAGCAGGGCGTCTGGGGTCTACAGCACCGGGAGGTTCTTGCGGAGTTCGAAGGCCGTCACCTCGGAGCGGTACTCCTCCCACTCGGACTTCTTGTTGCGCAGGAAGAACTCGAAGACGTGCTCGCCGAGTGTCTCCGCGACCAGCTCGCTGCGCTCCATCAGCGCGATCGCCTCGCCGAGGTTCTGCGGCAGCGGCTCGATGCCCATCGCGCGGCGCTCCGCGTCGGACAGGGCCCACACGTCGTCGTCGGCGCCCGCGGGCAGCTCGTAGCCCTGCTCGATGCCCTTGAGGCCGGCGGCGAGCAGCACCGCGTACGTCAGGTACGGGTTCGCGCCCGAGTCGATCGAGCGGACCTCCACCCGCGCGGAGCCCGTCTTGCCCGGCTTGTACATCGGCACGCGGATCAGCGCCGACCGGTTGTTGTGGCCCCAGCAGATGTACGAGGGGGCCTCGCCGCCCGCGCCCGCGCTGCGGGTCGAGCCGCCCCAGATCCGCTTGTACGAGTTGACCCACTGGTTGGTGACCGCGGAGATCTCCGCCGCGTGGTTCAGCAGGCCCGCGATGAACGACCGGCCGACCTTGGAGAGCTGGTACTCCGAGCCCGACTCGTAGAACGCGTTGCGGTCGCCCTCGAACAGCGACAGGTGCGTGTGCATCCCGGAGCCCGGGTGCTCGGAGAACGGCTTCGGCATGAACGTCGCGTGCACGCCCTGCTCCAGCGCGACCTGCTTCATCACCAGCCGGAACGTCATGATGTTGTCCGCCGTCGACAGCGCGTCCGCGTACCGCAGGTCGATCTCCTGCTGGCCGGGCGCCCCCTCGTGGTGGCTGAACTCGACCGAGATGCCCATCGACTCCAGCATGGTGATCGCCGTGCGGCGGAAGTCCATGCCCACCGCCTGCGGCGTGTGGTCGAAGTAGCCCGAGTTGTCCGCGGGCGTCGGCCGCGTGCCGTCCAGCGGCTTGTCCTTGAGCAGGTAGAACTCGATCTCCGGGTGCGTGTAGAAGGTGAAGCCCTGGTCGGACGCCTTCGCCAGCATCCGCTTCAGCACGAACCTGGGGTCGGCGAAGGACGGCGAGCCGTCCGGCATCAGGATGTCGCAGAACATCCGGGCCGTGCCCGGGGCCTCCGCGCGCCAGGGCAGGATCTGGAACGTCCCCGGGTCGGGCTTGGCGATCATGTCGGACTCGTAGACCCGCGCGAAGCCCTCGATGGCCGAGCCGTCGAAGCCCATGCCCTCGTCGAAGGCCTGCTCCAGCTCGGCAGGGGCCACGGCCACCGACTTCAGGAAGCCGAGCACATCGGTGAACCACAGGCGCACGAACCGGATGTCGCGCTCCTCGAGCGTACGGAGCACGAACTCTTGCTGCTTGTCCATTCCCACTCATCCTTGCTGGTCAGGCTGGTCGCCCCGGTGTCGTACCGTGCCCCGGCGGTCTGTGCGGACATGTGGCGGCACCGAGCATGCCATCACAGGGTTTCCGACAGATTGCGGCCCCCCGGCGGCT
Source organism: Streptomyces sp. NPDC047002 (assembly GCF_040704505.1). Taxonomy (NCBI): domain Bacteria; kingdom Bacillati; phylum Actinomycetota; class Actinomycetes; order Kitasatosporales; family Streptomycetaceae; genus Streptomyces; species Streptomyces sp. NPDC047002. Next base: position 31,365 of record NZ_JBEYWC010000049.1, on the reverse strand, counting down.
CCTGCGGCGGCCCCTGTCGCATCCCCGGTGCCCATACTGCCTGCCGGAACGGCCCGCGGACAGCCGGGCGGGCCCCAGGGCCCGCCCGCACGGCCCGCCGCCCGGCCGCGCCGGACAGCGGCCGGGTATCGCGTCAGAGCGACGATTAAGGTGACTACACTGGTCCCGTGCCTCAACTACGTCTCGCCCTGAATCAGATCGACTCGACCGTCGGCGACCTCGCGGGGAACGCCGAGGCGGTCGTCCACTGGACCCGGCACGCCGCCGAGCAGGGGGCGCACCTCGTCGCGTTCCCCGAGATGGTGCTGACCGGCTACCCCGTCGAGGACCTGGCCCTGCGGTCGTCGTTCGTCGAGGCGTCCCGCGCGGCCCTGCGGGCGCTCGCCGCCCGCCTCGCCGACGAGGGCTTCGGCGACATCCCCGTGATCGTCGGCTACCTCGACCGCTCCGAGACCGCGCAGCCGAAGTACGGGCAGCCCGCGGGTGCCCCGCTGGACGCGGCGGCCGTGCTGCACGGCGGCAGCGTGGTGCTGCGCTACGCCAAGCACCACCTGCCGAACTACGGCGTCTTCGACGAGTTCCGGTACTTCGTGCCGGGCGACACCCTGCCGGTCGTCCGGGTACGCGGCGTCGACGTGGCGCTCGCGATCTGCGAGGACCTCTGGCAGGACGGCGGGCGCGTGCCGGCGGCGAGGACCGCGGGCGCCGGGCTGCTGGTCTCGGTCAACGCCTCCCCGTACGAGCGCCTGAAGGACGACACCCGCCTCGAACTGGTGCGCAAGCGCGCCCAGGAGGCCGGCTGCACCACCGCGTACCTCGCGATGATCGGCGGCCAGGACGAGCTGGTCTACGACGGCGACTCCATCGTCGTCGACCGGCACGGCGAGACCATCGCGCGCGCCCCGCAGTTCGCCGAGGGCAGCGTCATCCTCGACCTCGACCTGCCGGCCGCCGCCCCCGAGCCGCCGTCCGGCACCGTCGACGACGGGCTGCGCATCGACCACGTGACGCTCTCCGCCGAGCCGCTGCCGCCCTACGAGCCCGAGCTGACCGGCGGGTACGCGGACCGCCTCGACGACGACGAGGAGGTCTACTCGGCGCTCGTCGTCGGCCTGCGCGCCTACGTCGCCAAGAACGGCTTCTCCTCCGTCCTCATCGGCCTGTCGGGCGGCATCGACTCGTCCCTCGTCGCCGCCCTCGCCTGCGACGCGCTCGGCGCGCACAACGTGTACGGCGTCTCCCTGCCGTCCAAGTACTCGTCGGACCACTCCAAGGACGACGCGGCCGACCTGGCGCAGCGCACCGGGCTGCACTACCGCACGGTGCCCATCGAGCCGATGTTCGACGCCTACATGGGCTCCCTCGGCCTCACCGGGCTCGCCGAGGAGAACCTCCAGTCCCGGCTGCGCGGCACGACGCTGATGGCGCTCTCCAACCAGGAGGGCCACATCGTCCTCGCGCCCGGCAACAAGTCCGAGCTCGCCGTGGGCTACTCCACCCTCTACGGCGACTCCGTCGGCGCGTACGGACCGATCAAGGACGTCTACAAGACGGACGTGTTCCGGCTCGCGCGCTGGCGCAACCGCGCCGCCGAGGAGCGCGGCCAGACGCCCCCCATCCCGGAGAGCTCCCTCACCAAGCCGCCGAGCGCCGAGCTGCGCCCCGGCCAGGTCGACACGGACTCCCTGCCCGACTACGACGTGCTCGACCGCATCCTGGAGCTGTACGTCGACCGCGACCAGGGCAAGGACGCCATCGTGGCCCTCGGCTTCGACGAGGAGCTCGTCGCGCGCACCCTGCGCATGGTGGACGTCGCCGAGTACAAGCGACGCCAGTACCCGCCGGGCACCAAGATCTCCGCCAAGGGCTTCGGCAAGGACCGGCGCCTGCCCATCACCAACCAGTGGCGCGAGCAGACCTCCCGCTGACCCCGCGGGGGCCGGGGCTCCCGGCACGCGCCCGCGCCCCGGCCCCGCCCCCGGGCCCCGCACGGGGCCAGGGTCTGAGCCTGCCCCTGTTGTCCCAGAACGCAGCGGCCCCGCGGCCGTGGCCCCACAGCTTACGGAGACACCGATGACGACGGCGCCGGGCCGACGCAGCAGCACCTTCACGCGCCTGCTGCGGCACGGATTCACCGACCCCTCAGCGGCCGAGCGCTTCCTCGACGCGCCCGCCGTCGCCGCCGTACGGGCCGACCCGCTGCTGCTCGACGCGCTCGGCGCGACCGCGGACCCCGACCTCGCGCTGCGCGGGCTCGTACGGCTCGCCGAGGCGCAGGAGGACGAGGGGGAGCGGCGCATCTTCCTCGACACCCTCGTCACGGCGAAGCCGCTGCGCGACCGGCTCCTCGGGGTGCTCGGCGCCTCCGAGGCGCTCGGCGACCACCTGGCGCGGCACCCGGGCGACTGGCGCGTGCTCGCCACCTACGAGTCCGCCGACCTGCACCCGGGCGTCAGCGAGTTCGAGCAGGTGCTCGCGGCCGCCGCGGCCGCCGCCGACCCGGTCGCGCTGCGCGTCGCCTACCGGCGCTGCCTGCTCGCCATCGCCGCCCGCGACGTGTGCGGCACGACCGGTGTCGCCGAGACGGCGGCCGAGCTCGCCGACCTCGCCACGGCCACCCTGCGCGCCGCCCTCGCCATCGCGGAGGCCGCGGCGCCCGAGGACGCCGCGGCCTGCCGCCTCGCCGTGATCGCCATGGGCAAGTGCGGGGGACACGAGCTGAACTACGTCTCCGACGTGGACGTCATCTTCGTCGGCGACGTACCGGAGGGCGCGGGGGACGCCGACGAGACGGCCGCCGTGCGGGCCGCGACCCGCCTCGCCTCGCACCTCATGCGGATCTGCTCGGAGACCACCGTCGAGGGCGCGATCTGGCCCGTCGACGCCAACCTGCGCCCCGAGGGCCGCAACGGGCCCCTCGTACGCACCCTCAGCAGCCATCTCGCCTACTACGAGCGCTGGGCCAAGACCTGGGAGTTCCAGGCCCTGCTCAAGGCCAGGCCCGTCGCGGGCGACGCCGCGCTCGGCGCCGCCTACCAGGAGGCCGTCGCGCCCCTCGTGTGGCAGGCGGCCGAGCGCGACCACTTCGTGCCCGACGTGCAGGAGATGCGCCGCCGCGTCGTCGCCACCATCCCGGCGGGCCAGGCGGAGCGCGAGATCAAGCTCGGCCCCGGCGGGCTGCGCGACGTCGAGTTCGCCGTCCAGCTGCTCCAGCTCGTGCACGGCCGCAGCGACGCCTCCCTGCACAGCGGCACCACCCTCGACGCGCTCGCGGCGCTCGCCGCCGGCGGCTACGTCGGCCGCCGCGACGCCGCCCAGCTCGACGAGGCGTACCGCTTCCTGCGCACCGTCGAACACCGCATCCAGCTCCACCGGCTGCGCCGCACCCACCTGATGCCGGACGACGAGGCCGACCTGCGCCGCCTCGGCCGCTCCATCGGGCTGCGCACCGACCCGGTGGCCGAGCTCAACCGCGCGTGGAAGCAGCATGTCGCCGTCGTGCGGCGGCTGCACGAGAAGCTGTTCTACCGGCCGCTGCTCGACGCCGTCGCGCAGCTCGCGCCCGGCGAGACCAGGCTCAGCGCCAAGGCCGCGGGCCAGCGCCTCGAAGCGCTCGGCTACGCCGACCCGGTGGCCGCCCTGCGCCACCTGGAGGCGCTGTCGTCGGGCGTCTCGCGCAAGGCGGCGATCCAGCGGACCCTGCTGCCCGTCCTGCTCGGCTGGTTCGCCGACTCGGCCGACCCCGACGCGGGCCTCCTCGGCTTCCGCAAGGTCTCCGACGCGCTCGGCAAGACCCCCTGGTACCTGCGGCTGCTGCGGGACGAGGGCGCCGCGGCGGAGAACCTCGCACGGGTGCTCTCCGCCGGGCGCCTCGCCCCCGACCTGCTGCTGCGCGCCCCCGAGGCGGTCGCCCTGCTCGGCGACCCCGAGGGCCTCGCGCCGCGCGGCCGCGCCGCGCTCGAAGCGGAGATCGTCGCGGCGGTCGGCCGCGCCGACACCGCCGAGGGCGGCGTCGCGGTCGCCCGCGGGGTGCGCCGCCGCGAGCTGTTCCGCACCGCCGCCGCCGACATCGTCGGCTCGTACGGCACGGAGGACAGCCCGGCCGAGGGCGACCACGGCGCCCTCGTCGACCGGGTCGGCACGGCGCTGACCGCGCTCAACGCCGCGACCGTCGCGGGCGCCCTGCGCGCCGCGGTCCGCGAGCGCTGGGGCGACACGCTGCCCACCCGCTTCGCCGTCATCGGCATGGGCCGCTTCGGCGGCCAGGAGCTCGCCTACGGCTCCGACGCGGACGTGCTGTTCGTGCACGAGCCGCGGGAGGGCGTGGACGAGCACGAGGCCGCCGTCGCCGCCTCGGCCGTCGTCACCGAGATCCGCAGGCTCCTCCAGGTGCCCACCGCGGACCCGCCGCTCCTGATCGACGCCGACCTGCGCCCCGAGGGCAAGAGCGGCCCGCTGGTGCGCACCCTCGCCTCCTACGCCGCCTACTACCGGCGCTGGTCGCTGGTGTGGGAGAGCCAGGCGCTGCTGCGGGCCGCGCCGATGGCGGGCGACGCGGACCTCGGCACCCGGTTCGTCGAGCTGATCGACCCGCTGCGCTACCCGGCGCGCGGCCTGTCCGAGGACGACGTGCGCGAGATCCGCCGCCTCAAGGCCCGTATGGAGACCGAGCGGCTGCCCCGCGGCACCGACCCCAATCTGCACGCGAAGCTCGGCAGGGGCGGTCTCACCGACGTCGAGTGGACCGTCCAGCTGATCCAGATGCGCCACGCCCACGAGGTGCAGGGGCTGCGCACCACCCGCACCAGGGCCGCACTGGCCGCGGCGCGGGAGGCGGGCCTCATCGACCCGGAGGCAGCGGCCACCCTCGACGAGGCGTGGGTGCTCGCGACCCGGGTGCGCAACGGCGCGATGCTGGTGCGCGGCAGGCCGGGCGACACCTTCCCCTCGGACAGCAGGGACCTGGCCGCCGTCGGCCGCTACCTCGGCTACGGGCCGGGCCGCGTCGGCGAGATGCTGGACGACTACCGGCGCGCCACGCGCCGCGCGCGGACCGTGATGGAGGAGATCTTCTACGGCTACGAAGCGCCCTGACGCCCGGCGCCCCGCAGACCGGCCCGCCCGCTCCTGCCCAGGGACGGGCGACCAGGCCCCCGCGCTCAGGCCCGCAGGGGCTCGGCAGGCGGGCGCCGCGCCCCGGCCGCGAGCCGGGGCAGCCGGTAGGGCATCGTGCCGTACCACGCGTACGAGACGGCGTAGCCGAACGCGAGGCAGAGGATGCCGCCGATGGCGTCGAGCCAGAAGTGGTTGGCCGTGGAGACGATCACCAGCAGGGTGAACACCGGGTAGCACAGGCCGAGGACGCGCGCCCACGGCGCCTTGGCCAGCGCGAAGATGGTCAGCCCGCACCACAGCGACCAGCCGATGTGCATCGAGGGCATCGCCGCGTACTGGTTGGAGACCGACTTCAGGTCGCCCGACGAGACCGAGCCCCAGGTGTGGTGCACCGCGACCGTGTCGATGAAGCCGCCGCTCAGCAGGCGGGGCGGCGCGAGCGGGTAGAGGTAGTAGCCGAGCAGCGCCACCACCGTCGTCGCGGCGAGCACCAGCCGGGCCGCCGCGTACCGCCCCGGGTGCGCGACGAACAGCCACACCAGGACGCCGACGGTGATGACGAAGTGCAGCGTCGCGTAGTAGTAGTTCATCGGGACGATCACCCAAGTCACCGAATTGACGGCGTGGTTGACCGACTGCTCCACCGCGATCCCGAGATGGTGCTCCGCGTGCCACACCCACCGCGCGTTGCGCAGGGCCTGCACCCGCTGCTCCGGCACGGCGTTGCGGATCATGGAGTAGATCCAGTAGCCCACGGCGATGAGCAGGATCTCGAACCAGACGCGCGGCTTGTGCGGCAGTCTACGGCGATGCATCCAGCCCCGTACGGTCGCGGAGGCGTCACCGGCCCGCACGGCCGACGCGCCCTTCGGCGGCGGCGAGTCGGCCACCTCGGTCCCCTCGTCAGCGGCGGGTGACGGCGCGGCCGTGAGACTGGTCCGTCTGTTCACGGTCGGTTCACCCATGACAACAGAGTTTGCCAGAAGGCCCGCACCGAACCGATCACCCTTCGGGTGGGTTCACCGTGCGTTTGCTCCACCTTGGGCGGTACATGACCATATCCGGGGCGAGTCCGCGCGACCTCATGGTGAACGCGCGTCCCCGAAGCGGTCTCACGCCCCGGGCCGTGCGGGGATACCGCGAATTTCCGGGAGATCCCGGGGAGGCCCGGCGGGCCTCACGCCCCGCGCGCCGCGGCCGTCGACCCGCGCACCACCAGCTCCGGCAGGAACACCAACTCGCCCCGCGCCGCCGGAGTGCCGGCGATCTCCTCCAGCAGCGTGCGCACCGCGGCCTGTCCCATCGCGGCCACCGGCTTGCGCACCGTCGTCAGCGGCGGGTCCGTGAACGCCATCAGGGGCGAGTCGTCGTACCCGACGACCGACACGTCGCGCGGCACGTCGAGCCCCCGCCGCCGCACGGCCCTGACCGCGCCGAGCGCCATCATGTCGCTCGCGCACACCACCGCCGTGCACCCGGCGTCCAGCAGCGCCGACGCGGCGGCCTCGCCGCCCTCCAGGGTGAAAAGCGACTGCACGATCAGCTCCTCGGCCTCCCGCCGCGGCTGCCCGAGGAGTTCGCCGACCGCGTCGAGGAACGCCTCCGTCTTGCGCACCACGGGCACGAACCGCCGCGGCCCGACCGCGAGGCCCACCCGCCGGTGCCCGAGCGCGACCAGGTGCGTCACCGCGAGCCGCACCGCCGCCCGGTCGTCGGGCGAGACGAACGGCGCGTCCACCTCCGGCGCGAACCCGTCCACCAGCACGAACGGCACGCCCTGGGCCCGCAGTCGCGCATAGCGGCCCGGGTCGGCCGTGGTGTCCGCGTGCTGCCCCGAGACGATGATCAGGCCGGCCACACCCCGCTCGACCAGCATCGCGGTCAGCCCGTCCTCCGCCGCGCCCTCCTGGGCCTGCGTCGCGAGCACCGGCGTGCAGCCCTGCCGGGCCAGCGCGGCGCCCACCGCCTGCGCGAGCGCCGGGAAGACCGGGTTGTCCAGCTCTGGCATGACGAGCCCCACCAGGGCCCCGCCGCGCCTGCGTTCGCGCACCGGGTGCGGGTAGCCGAGCGCGTCGAGCGCGGCGAGCACCGCCGTGCGCGTGCCCGCCGCCACCCCTGGGCGGCCGTTCAGCACCCGGCTCACGGTCGCCTCGCTGACCCCCGCCCGCGCGGCGATCCCGGCCAGTCGTGCGGTCATGGCACCGGACTGTACGGGACCCCGACGGCGCCGCGGCACCAAGATGCACGCCGAAACTTTGCTGAAAGATTGCGCAAGCTCTTTCGGCGCCCTGCCCGCACTGTTACGGTCCTGTCACAGAAGGCCACCGCCACGGCGCCGCAGCAACCCAGGGACGACATGACCGACCACCCCGCCGCCTCTGCCACCGACTCCGCCGAGGCCGCCGACTGCGCCGAAGACGACCAGACGCCCCCGAAGCCGCCCGCCGCCGGGACCCCCGCCCCGCGCGCCACGCCCGAGGCGGAGCGCGCACCCGCCGCGGAGTGGTGGCGCGGCGCCGTGATCTACCAGGTCTATCCGCGCAGCTTCGCCGACGGGAACGGCGACGGCATGGGCGACCTCGCGGGTGCGCGCAGCCGGCTGCCGCACCTCAGGGACCTCGGCGTCGACGCCGTCTGGTTCAGCCCGTTCTACGCCTCGCCGCAGGCGGACGCCGGGTACGACGTCGCCGACTACCGCGCGGTCGACCCGGTGTTCGGCACCCTCCACGACGCCGACGCGCTCATCCGCGAGGCGCACGCGCTCGGCCTGCGCGTCATCGTGGACCTGGTGCCCAACCACTCCTCCGTCGAGCACGAGTGGTTCAGGCGGGCGCTCGCCGAGGGCCCGGGATCGCCGCTGCGCGAGCGCTACCACTTCAGGCCCGGCCGGGGCCCGGCGGGTGAACTGCCGCCCAACGACTGGGAGTCCGTCTTCGGCGGCCCCGCCTGGACCCGCACCGCCGATCCTGAGGGCACGCCCGGCGACTGGTACCTCCACCTGTTCGCGCCCGAGCAGCCCGACTTCGACTGGGAACACCCCGCCGTCGCCGAGGAGTTCCTCTCCGTCCTGCGGTTCTGGCTCGACCTCGGCGTCGACGGCTTCCGCGTCGACGTGGCCCACGGCCTGGTCAAGGCCCCCGGCCTGCCCGACATCGGCGGCAGCGGCGGGCTGCGGCTGCTCTCGGGCGACGTCGTGCCGTTCTTCGACCAGGACGGGGTGCACGAGGTGTACAGGACCTGGCGCGCCCTCCTCGACTCGTACGCGGGCGAGCGGATCGCCGTCGCCGAGGCGTGGACGCCGACCGTCGAGCGCACCGCGGGCTACGTGCGCCCCGACGAGCTGCACCAGGCGTTCAACTTCCAGTATCTGGAGACAGCCTGGGACGGTGCAGCGCTGCGCGCCGTGGCGGAGCGCTCGCTGGCCGCGATGCGCACGGTCGGCGCGCCCACCACCTGGGTGCTCTCCAACCACGACGTGTCCCGGCACACCACCCGCTTCGCGGGCCCGGCGGACACGGGGCTCCAGACCCGCGAGCCCGGCGACCGCGCGCTCGGCCTGCGCAGGGCCAGGGCCGCCACCCTGCTGATGCTGGCCCTGCCCGGCTCCGCCTACCTCTACCAGGGTGAGGAACTCGGCCTGCCCGACGTCACAGACCTGCCGGACGCGGTGCGCCAGGACCCCTCGTACTTCCGCACCGACGGCCAGGACGGGCTGCGCGACGGCTGCCGCGTCCCGATCCCCTGGACGCGCGGCGGGAGTTCGTACGGCTTCGGCAGCGGAGGCAGCTGGCTGCCGCAGCCCGCCGAGTGGGCCGGGCTGAGCGTCGAGGCGCAGACCGGCGACCCGGGCTCGACGCTGGAGATGTACCGCGCCGCGCTCGCCGCCCGCCGGGCCCACCCCGGCCTCGGCGCGGGCGAAGGCGTCGAGTGGCTCGACGCACCCGAGGGCGTCGTGGCCTTCGCCAGGCCCGGCTTCGTGTGCGCGGCCAACACCACGCAGGCGCCGGTGCCGTTCGCCGCGCCCGGCCGGGTCCTGCTGACCAGCGGGCCGACGGCGCCCGACTGCCACGGCGGCGGCTCCGTCCTCCCGCCGGACACCACGGTCTGGTGGTCGACCGCCGCGCTGTGAACCGGGCCCCGGCCCGGGGCGCCGGGCGGGGCCAACGGGGCGCCCACACACGGCTGTTGCGAAACGGAAGCCGAACCGGCACCGGAACAGCGGCGTGAAGGGCGCCCGGCGGGACATCTGACAGGTATGACGTCCACAGACGCGCCCTCCGAAGACGACACGCACGACACGCGCGGTGCGCGCCCACCGCGCACGCACCGCCTGCGCACCACGCTGGTCGCGGTCGTCGCCGTGCTCGCGCTGCTGTTCCTCGGCACCCGCATCCACCTCCTGCCGGGCCTCGGCGGGCTGTTCGGGGAGGAGAGCCACGACAGGACGGGCCCCACGCTGCTCCAGTCCATCCAGGACCTGCACCGCTACGAGGCGGCCGAGGGCAACTTCCAGGTCGTGGTCGACTTCCAGAAGGACGCCAAGTACCTGCCCGACGCGATCCGCGGCACCCGCACCCTCTACGTGGGCGCTGGCACCGTCGGCTCGTACGTCGACTTCAGCGGGATCGGCAAGGACGACGTGACCACCGACGCCGACCGCACGTCGGCGACGATCAGGCTGCCGCACGCGCAGCTCGGCAAGCCGGCGCTCGACCCCGACCGCTCCTACACCGTCGACAAGCAGCGCGGGCTGCTCGACCGGCTCGGCGACCTGTTCTCCGACAACCCGGACAGCGAGCAGGCCGTGACCAAGCTGGCCGCGAAGCACATCGCGGACGCGGCAAAGGACAGCGAGCTGACGCGGCGCGCGGAGACCAACACCACCGCCATGCTGGAGGGGCTGCTGCACTCCCTGGGCTTCACCAGCGTGCACGTCACGTACGCGTAGGCCGTCCGCGCACGCGGGGTCCGTTCGCGCACCTGCGTGGGCTGTCCGCGCACGCGCGGGCCGCCCGGCTGCGGCGCCGCGGCCGGGCCCGGGCCGCGCGCCGCGGCCGGGTCCGCGCCGGGCGGCCGGTCAGCCGCGGGCGCCGCCTAGGCGGGCGGCGAGGCCGGCGAGCGGCCCGTCAGGCGGCTCGGCCGCCAGGACCCGGCCGAGCAGGGCGGCCATCTCCTCGTCGCGCGCCGCGCTGACCGCGGCCAGGACCGCGAAGTCCTGCACGAGTTGGAGCTCCAGCTCGGCCCGCGGCACCGCGCGGTCCTCCAGCCAGGTCAGGGCCGTCGTCTCGGCGAGCGACACCCACGACCTGACCACGATCCGCAGGCGCTGCGGCGGTTCGTCCGCGACACCGAGATGGCGCAGGACCTCGTCGTAGGCCGCCCTGCGCACCCCGTCCACCACGCCCCGGCCCGCGGCCGCGCCGCCCACCGGGGACGCGCCGCCGCGCATCAGCGCCGCGAAGCCGGGCCCGTGTTCGTCGACGAAGTCGAAGAACCGCCCCATGGCCCGCAGCAGCCGGGCGCCGAACGGACCGGTGAGGGGCTCGTCGAAGCGCCGCACCAGGTCGTCGGCCGCGCGCCGCAGCGCGGCCTCGTACAGGCTCTGCTTGCCCGGGAAGTAGTGGTAGACCAGCGGGCGGGAGATCCCGGCGGCGGTCGCTATGTCGTCCAGGGAGACGTCGTCGGGCGCGTGCCGGCCCAGGAGTTCGAGGGCCACACCGGTCAGCTGGCGCTTGCGCTCCTCGACGCCCAGCCTGCGCCGCACCCGGGGCGGCGAGGTCGTCAGCGTGGTCATATGACAAGCCTAACGGGCGGGCTCGGGTGGACGTCCGTTACGCTCCCGGTTCATGAGCTCATCAGACCACGAGGAGATGCCGTCGGCCGCCGACGAGGAGGTCGCCGCGGTGGGGCTGACGCCCCGTCAGGCGCGCATGATCCGGGTCACGATGGGGTGGGTCGTCCTCGCGGGCATGGCCGTCCTGCTCTGGATCCGCCTCGAACAGCGCCAGTCGGTACTGGTGATGGGGGTCTACGGCCTGGCCATGGTCCTGTGCGGCGTGGTGATCGAACTCAGCCGCCACGGCAGGACCAGGCTCGGCACCTACCTGCTCTGCGCCGTCCTGGTCGCCGCGCTCGGCGCGGACTGGCTGCTGCCCTGAGCCGCCCCCGCCCCCGCCCCTGTACGCGGGGGCGGGGGCGGGGGCGGAGGCGCCACGGGCGCCTCAGTGCACGGTGCCGACCGTGCCGCCGTCCTCCAGCGTGCCCTTGAGCCGGGCCTGGCTGCCCTCCTTGGCCTGCACGGCCATCAGCCTGCCGGGCACCGTGGCCTGCACGCCGCCCGACGCCGTCAGCGACGTGACCCGCTCGCTGCCTGCGCCCAGCAGGTACCAGGAGCCGGACGCCGACTTCCACAGCGCGCCCGCGACCGCGTCGGGCGACTTCGGGCCGCAGTCCGGGGAGCCGGTCGCGGTCGCGGTGATCGCGCCGGGGTTGCCGTTCTTCGCCGCGCCCGACGTGCCGGACGAGCCCACGGGCGCCTGGAACTGCGCAAGGACCCGGCTGTCCGCGCCGCGCCACGTCTCGCCGCGCGTGCAGACCCAGTCCGCCGTGCCCTCGCCCTCGGGCAGCGCCTGCTCCGCGTAGTGCCAGGAGTTGACCGACTTCACGCCCTCGCCGCGCATGGTCGGCAGCAGGCACGCCGTACGCGCCCAGGAGGCGCGGTCCGACGCGGACGTCGCGTCCTCGGGGTCGGCCGGCGACCCGGACGTCAGCCGCACCGGGGTCAGCTCGCCGAGGTCGGTCAGCAGCCGCCGGCCGCCGCCGGCCTCCTCGTCGTCCCGCACGCCCAGCGTGTCCCACGACGTGCAGGTGCTCGCCATGGCCGGGCTGCGCAGCGCGTCCGTCACGCCGTCCCCGTCGCGGTGCAGCGGCCGGGCGTCCTCGTCCGGCGCCAGCAGGTCCCGCACGGACGTCCCGGCCACCCAGGGGGCCGTCAGATAGCGGACGTTGCCGTCGGAGCGGTCCAGCACGACCGCGTCGGACGAGCCGTCGCCCGCGCCGTCGACCCGCGCGAAGTCGACCGCCGCCGCCTGCGCGCCCTGGACGGTCTCCGCGTACCGCACCACCCGCAGGCCGTCGTAGAACAGCACCACCCTGGCCCGGTCCACCGTCCCCGCGTACAGCAGCTGCGGCGGTCCCATCGGCGGCCCCGACGGCGTCCCGGGCGTCGCCGACACCTGTACGCCCGTCCCCGGGCGCGCCCACACCGCGAGCGCCCTGCGCAGCAGTTCGGTGTCCTTGACGAGCGGGCCGCGCGCGGGCCACACCGAGAAGTCCGTACGGGACGAGTCCCGCCACGCGGACGGCGCGGCCCGCACCACCTTCGCCGGGTCGAGCGCCGCCTGCGCCGCCGCGTTCTGCGCGTACGCGGGGGCGGCGGGCCCGTCGGGCCCCCAGCCGTCCCCGGGGAGGCCGAGCAGCGCCCCGCACACCACGAGCGCGGCGAGAGCGGCGAGCGCGGCCCTGCCGTGCTGGCGGCGGCGCGCCAGGTCGGTGGGGCGCGCCTGGAGCGCGCACGGGTCGAACGCGGGGGAGCGCAGCAGCGACACGTCGACGCCCTCGGCCGCGCGCGCCGCCGAGGCGACAGCGGTGGCCGGGTCGTCGACCCCCGCGTCGTCGAGCACCCGCCGCACCTCCGCGTCGGGCAGCCGTTCGAGCACGCTCAGCACCAGCGCGGCACGCGCCGCCGCCGACAGCTTGGCCAGCCGCTGCTCCACCGCGGGCTCGCCCGCCGCGCCCTGCCGGGGCGCGAGCCGCACGCCCCACACGCGCGGCAGCAGGGGCGGCAGTTGCGCACGCCGGGGGAGCGCGAGGCGCAGCAGCGGCAGCTCGGCGTCGAGCGCCTGCCGTACGACCACGGCCCGCAGCGCCGCGTACCCGGGGTCGCGCACGGCGCCCTGCGCGCCGTCGCGCGGACCGGGCAGCGCCGCCTGCGCGTCCTTGTCCCGGCCGCGCGGCAGCGAGCGCTGCACGATCGCGTGCGCGGTGAGTACCCGGCGCCCGCGGCCGAGGGACGGCGCGAGCACCAGGTACGCGAGGCGTACCAGGCGCGGGTAGTGCTCGAAAAGAACGGCCTCTGACCGGCCGGCACCGGCAGGGGAGAACGGCTGCGCCGGCCCCTCGGGCCCCGCAGGGGATCCGGGACCGGCGGGAGGCGGGGAGACGGCATCGTGGGAACGCACGTGGGGCACAACGAGCGGGAAGTCGTACGGTCACTCCGCCCCGCGCCCGCGCCGCCCGGGAGGTGGTACGGCCCGCGCCGACGGGGCGCGCTGGCCTGACCGCACGCCCCTGACGGCGGCGCGCAGCGCGCCGGGGCCGCACCTGACCGGGCGCCGAGGTCCGAGGGACGGGTGCGGGGTGCGGTGTGCGGGGTGCCGAGCGTCGAGGTCCTGCGGACGGCGTCAGGCCGTGCCGCGGCCCTCCCTGCCGTGGTCGAGGTGGGCGAGCACCGAGAGGACGCGGCGGTTGTCGTCGTCCGGGCACACGAGTGTGGGGGATGGCCGGTGCAGGCGGCCACCCCCCACGTACCCCGGGGCCCCCACGGCCCCCGCGGCTTCCGCCGCGTCCAGGGCGCCCCGCCGCACGGGCGGGGCGCGGTGCGGAGCCCGGGGCACGGCCCGGGGCGTCCGCCGTACGGCTCAGGCCTGCCCGGCCTTCTCCAGCGCCGTGCAGCAGGTGTCGACGATCAGCCGCGTCACCACGTACGGATCGACGTTGGCGTTCGGACGGCGGTCCTCGATGTACCCCTTGCCGTCCCGCTCCACCTGCCAGGGAATGCGGACCGATGCGCCGCGGTCCGAGACGCCGTAGCTGTACTCGTTCCACGGGGCGGTCTCGTGCAGCCCGGTCAGCCGCTCGTCGATGCCCTCGCCGTACTGCTTGACGTGGTCCATCGGCTTCGAGCCCTCGCCGAGCGCCTCGCAGGCCGTGATGATCGGCGCGTACGCCTCGCGCATGGCGCGGGTCGAGAAGTTGGTGTGCGCCCCCGCGCCGTTCCAGTCGCCCTTCACCGGCTTGGGGTCGAGGGTCGCCGACACCCCGAAGTCCTCCGCGGTGCGGTAGAGCAGCCAGCGCGCGACCCACAGGTGGTCGGCGGCCTCCAGCGGCGCCAGCGGGCCGACCTGGAACTCCCACTGCCCGGGCATGACCTCGGCGTTGATGCCGGAGACGCCGAGCCCGGCCCGCAGGCAGTTGTCGAGGTGCGCCTCCACGATGTCCCGGCCGAAGATCTCGTCCGCGCCCACCCCGCAGTAGTAGCCGCCCTGCGCTGCGGGGAAGCCACCCTCCGGGAAGCCCAGCGGGCGCGAGCCCTTGAAGAACGTGTACTCCTGCTCGATGCCGAAGACCGGCTCCTGCCCCGCGAACCGCCCCGCCACCTCGGCGAGTTCGGCCCGGGTGTCGGACTCGTGCGGCGTCATGTCGATGTCGAGCACCTCGCACAGCACCAGCACGTCGGCGCCGCCCCTGATCGGGTCGGGGCAGGTGAAGACCGGCTTCAGTACGCGGTCCGAGGCGTGGCCCTCCGCCTGCCCGGTGCTCGACCCGTCGAAGCCCCAGACCGGCGGCTCCGCGCCGTCCTGCATGATCTTCGTCTTGGAGCGGAGCTTGGCCGTCGGCCGGGTGCCGTCGATCCAGATGTACTCGGCCTTGAACGCCACGGTCCTCATCCTTCGCTCTGCTGGGTGCGCGCGGGGCGAGCGCCGCATACGCCGCGAGCGCGCCGCGCGGCGGCTCTGCGGGCAAGGTTCGCAATGTGCCATTTCTCAACCGTTGCCCGGTGGTGAACCGGGTGTTACCTGTCTGTCCCGTACGACGCCGACCGGCCGGGCCGTACGGCGCGGGACCACGGCCCACCTCGCTGCCCTCGCCGCGGGAGCGCGGCCGCCCGCCCACCGGAGGGCCGCGGCCGCCCACGGCGCGACCATGATCACCCTCCGGGACACGGCCCCCGTCCCGGGATCGCGGCCCCTACCGTCAAGTAGCCGCGCACTTACCACCGGTACGCGGATGCCGGGCGCCCGCGGGCGCCGCGGACACGGCAGACTGAGCGGCATGAGTAAGTCACGCATCGGACTTTTCGGTACGGGACCGTGGGCGCAGATGACCCACGGCCCGGCCCTCGCCGCCCATCCCGGCATAGAGCTGAGCGGTGTCTGGGGCCGCCGCCCGGACGCCGCGGGCTCCCTCGCCGGCACGCTGGGCACGACCCCGTACTCGGGCGACGACGGCGTCGACGCGCTGATCGCGGCGAGCGACGCCGTCGCCTTCGCCCTGCCGCCCGACATCCAGGCACCGCTCGCGGCGCGGGCCGCGGCCGCAGGCAGGCACCTCCTCCTCGACAAGCCGGTCGCCACGACCGTCGACGGCGCCCGCGAGGTCGCGGACGCGGCCGAGCGCGCCGGGGTCTTCTCCGTCGTCTTCTTCACGGCGCGCTTCGAACCGGCCACGGCCCGGTGGATCGACGAACAGGCCGCGGTCGGCGACTGGTTCACCGCCCACGCCCACTGGCTCGGCTCGCTCTACCCCGAAGGACCCGAGGGGCAGCAGAGCCCTGACGAACCAGACAACCCCTTCGCCGCCTCGCCGTGGCGGCGCGAGAAGGGCGGCCTGTGGGACGTCGGCCCGCACGCCCTCTCCGTCCTGCTGCCGCTCCTCGGCGACGTGGCGGACGTGACCGCCGTACGCACCGGACGCGACCTCACCCACCTGGTGCTGCGGCACGCAGGGGGCGCCGCAAGCTCCGTCGCGCTGAGCCTGAGCGCCCCGAAGGCCGGCTCGGGCAACGCCGTGGAGCTGAGGGGCCGGCACGGCGTCGTCCGCATGCCGGAGGGCCGGGGCAGCGCGCAGCAGTCCTTCGAGTCGGCGATCGACGCCCTGCTCGAAGCCGTGCGGACGGGGAGGCCGCACGACGTCGACGCACGGTTCGCCGCCCGCGTCACCGAGATCCTCGCCGAGGCGGAGCGCGGCATCGCGGCGTCCCGGGCGAGCGGCGCGTAACGCCACCGCCCGGGGCCGGGCCCGTCCTGCGCGTCGCAGGGCGGAGGACGGGCCCGACCGCTGCGCGCGGCCCGCACCGCCTCTCCTCGACCGCCCGCTCCAGCAGCCCCAAAACCCTTCTGGCCAGCGGGGATTGTCAGTGGGCTGTCGTAAAATGGAGGCAGTTCGCAGGAGCTGAACGACCGTGTGCCAGCCACCGCTTGGAGGTCACCGATGGCCGCTGCCGCGATGCCGGAGACGACGAACGAGACCACCGACCGCAGCCACTTCGACCCGACCCGCGCGCCCGCGCGCCCGCGCCGCCGCACGCGGGCGGCGGCCCGCCCCGCTTCGGCGCCGCCCCTGCCACCGCTGAGCCGCGCACCGCTGCCCGCGGGCCGCCCCCGCGAGTGGTACGAGACGCACAACCGCAGGCTCAAGGCCATGCGCCTGGCGATAGCCCTCCTCGACACCGGCGTGTACCAGCCTTCCCACGCCGACAACGCACGCATCCGCGCCACCGCTGCCCGCATCGGCATCCACCCCCCGTCCGACACCACCTGCCGTCTGGTCCGCACCCTGCTGCACTGACCCCGCCCGGCGCCGCCGCGCCCCGCCCGGCGCGCGGCGGCCCACGGGGCGCGCGGCCCCACGACCGCTCCGGCCCGCCCGCCGGGCAGGCGTCAGGTGCCGGGCGCCCGCCCCTCCCACAGCTCCTCTCCCTCGTGCACCACGTCCGTCCTGACCAGCCCGACCGCGCGTGCGACCGCGGCCGACGCCGCGTGGTCCGCGCGGATGTGGGCGACGAGCGTGCCGACGCCCCTGTCGGCCAGCCACCGCGCCAGCCCCCGGGCTGCCTCTTTCGCGATGCCGCGCCCCTGGAACGGGCCGCCCACGACCCACGCAAGCTCGGCCACCGCACCGGGCGCGGGCCCCGCCGCCCGCGTCCGACCCGGCACCGGCACCGTCACCGTGGCCTGCACGGTGCCCGCGAGGGCACGCGCGCCGGCCGGCTCCCGTATCTCCACGACCCAGTTGCACCAGGACACCGCCGGGTCGTCGGGGCCCGCCAGCATCCGCGCATACCGCACCCGCAGCTCCGCGGCCGAAGCGGGGGCGCCACCGATGAACTCGTGCAGCGCGGGGTCGCCCAGCACCCGCGCCATCTGCGCGGCATGCGCAAGGCGCAGCGGCAGCAGCGCGAGCCCGGGCGTGCGTATCGTCTCCGCGACGAGCGGCCACGCGCCCCCGGCCGCGGACTCGGCGCGCTGCCCCCGCGCCGGGGCGGCATGCGGCACGGACACCGCGAAGGACTCTTCCATGCCGTCATCGTGCCAGCACCCGCCGACGGCCCGCCCGGCCTGTGGACAACGCCCGACAGCGCCTGTGGAAAACTCCGCGCGGCCAGGCTGAGGCATACTCTCCGCATGGCACGACCTGGTGAGGACGGGGCGCGCGTGACGATCCGCCGGGCCGTCGCGCGGGACGCGAAGCGGCTGACCGCCCTGGTCGGCTCGTCGCGCGCGTACGAGGGGCGGTACGCCTCAGCGGTCGAGGGCTACCGCGTCGGCCCCGACTACATCGAGGCACACCAGGTCCACGTGGCCACCGAGCCGGCCCAACTCCCCGGCGGCGGCCGGATACTCGGCTTCTACGCGCTGCTGCTCACGCCCCCGGAGCCGGAGCTCGACCTGATGTTCGTCGCGGACTGCGCGCAGGGCCGCGGCATCGGCCGCCTCCTCGCCCGCCACATGCAGCGCACGGCCCGGGCCGCCGGGGCCGAGCGGGTCCGCGTCGTCTCCCACCCCCCGGCCGAGGGCTTCTACACCGCCATGGGCGCCACCCGCACCGGCACCGATCTCGCCCATCCCCCGGCCGTCCCCTGGGACCGCCCGGAACTCACCCTCCCGACCACGCCCTGACCCCCGGGCATCCTCCGCCCGGCAAACCGGGCCGCGCCGCCGCACGGCTGCGCGGCCGCCGCCCGACAAGGTCGCGCGGGCGGCCGCCGCGCGGGTGCGGTCCTTGCGGCGTCAGCTGCCGCCGGGGGAGGACGTGGCGCCCTGCTGGATCTTGCCCGTGACGTCGGCGGTCTGGTCCGCGGGCGGCGCCGCGACGTCGGCCTTGGTGCCGAAGCCGGTGAACTGGAGCTTCGAGTCGAGTGCCAGGCTGCCGGTCGCGCCGGTCGCGCCGGTCGCGCCGGTCGCGCCGGATGACGCCGACGCCGAAGGGGAGGTGGAGGCGGGCGTCTTCACACTGGCCTTGACCTCCTCCTGCCGGATCCGGCCCTGGCCGTCGAGCCACAGGTCGACGGGGAGGGTGTTCCCGAGCTGCCGCCGCAGCTGCCGTGCCTGCGACGAGTCGCCGGGCGCCAGCTTGCCCACGTCGATCGCGACCCGGTAGTGGGTGGTCTGCGTGCCGCCCACGCTCTCCGTGCCGACCTTGGTGACGTCCTTGCCGCTCAGGTTCTTCACGTAGGAGAACGGGGCCGCCGGGTCCGTCAGCTGCGCCGAGCCCGCGGGCCCGCCGCCGAAGGTGCTCGACACCTTGTCGATGTCGATCTTCAGCCAGCTCTTGCCGCCGGGCAGCAGCCGCTTCGCCGTCGACGACGGCAGCTTCTCGTACAACGTGCCGTCGAGGGTGCGCTCCTCGATCTGCTGGCTGCCGACGTGCAGGACGACATCGCTCGCACCGCGCGCCAGGTCGATCACGCCGGAGCCGCGCAGGGTCAGCGAGCCGTTCCCGCCCACACCGCCGACCGTCGTACTCATCGTGAGCCTGGCGCTCTTGGCGTCCGCGGTCTTCTGGTACGCGTCCCGCACGGCAGCCGAGCCCTGGCTGCCCGCGTCGCCGCCGCTCCCGCCTGCCGAGGCGGACGCGGACCCGGACGCGGGCCCGGAGGGCGTGCCCGAGGACGCGGCGCCGCCGCCCGTGTCCCCGCCGGGGCCGCACCCCGCCAGCACACCCACCGCCGCCACACCACTGATCGCCAGCGCCGCCGCTTGTCGGCCCCTGCCGTTGTGAACCATGCCCTCTCCCGTCCCGCACTTGCCTGTTGACCGACACCGGCCCGGTCCCTGCCCGGGACCCCGACAGGGCTCGGCTACCCGCCGGCGCGACCCGCATACGCCGTGAGGCAGCCCGGGACGGACCGCAGGGCCGCGTACCAGACGGCCGCCATCTTCCCGTAGCCCTCCCGCGTGGGATGGGTGCCGTCGGCGAGGTCGGCCGTCGTCAACGCCTCGTACATCCGCACCAGATGGACGCGCGGCCCCTTGGCCGCCACCACCCGCGGCACCTCGGCGTTGTACGCCACGACCCGGGCCTGCCGCGCACGGTCCGCCTCGGGCGGGACGGTCGCCACGAAGAGGTCACACCGCGGGGCCACCCCCGTGATGCGGTCGATCAGCCCGGACAGCCGGTCCGGCGCCGCCGCGACGTCCAGGTTCTGGTTCATGTCGTTGGTGCCGATCAGCAGCAGGACCGTACGCGGCTCGCTCTGCCGCAGCCACGCGCCGACGTGCGCGTCCACCTGGTCGATGCGCCACCCCGGATGGCCCTCGTGGTCGTGGTCGCCCAGCTCGGCGGGGCCGTTGGACCGCGACCCGACGAAGTCGACGGCGCGCCCGCCGGCCGTGAGCAGCCGCCACAACTCGACCCGGTAGCCGCCCGGGTAGGGCGTGAAGCCGTCCGTGAGGGAGTCGCCGAGCGGCATGACGCGCACACCCCCGCCGGACTCACCGCCCACCGCGGCACGCGCGACGGCACGGCCCGACACCGCCTCGGCCGCCCCGACCACACCGCCGAGCACGGCCGCGCGTCTGGAGAGCAGCGGATTTCTGGAGAGCACTGGATTCATCGAACACATCCTCGGATGGGGGAGCGGGCCCCGGGCGGCCCGCGCCGACGACACACCGACGCTCCCGGGAAGACAAGCCGCCCGACGCGCTCCGCGGGCCTGCCCTGCCTCCCTACCCGCCCACCGCCCTCTCCGCCTGCGCCGACCGGAGGAATTCCCCCGCCTCGGGACCGGGGCGGCGGGTCAGCCCTCCGCCGGGGCCCGCTCGCCCGAGCCGCGCGGGATCAGGCGGGTGCGCAGGCGTACGACCTGGTCCGCGCTCGTATCGCCCGCTATGCGGCGGAAGAGGATCTCGGCAGCCGTACGGCCCATGCCCACCGGGTCCTGGGCGACCACGGTGACGGCAGGGTGCAGGAGCTCGGCGAGCGGGAAGTCGTCGAAGGCCACCAGGGCGGGCGGTGGGCCCACGTCCCGCAGCGCGCGCAGGACGGCGTAGGTGCACAGGGCGTTGCCGGTGAACAGCGCCGTCACCGGCTCCGGCCCCGAGAGCATCGACTGCACCGTGGCGCGTACTGCCCCGCTCTCGGGGACCTGACGGGAGATCAGCCGGCCGTCCTCTGGCACGCCCGCGCCGCGCAGCGCCGCGCGGTAGCCCTCCACGCGCTCGTCCTGGGTGAAGAGGTGCGGCGCGTCTCCGACGAAGCCGATCCTGCGGTGTCCCTGCTCCAGGAGGTGGCGCACGCCGCGCCGCGCTCCCTCCACGTTGTCCACGAGCACGGTGTCGGCCTCCGCGCCGACGGCGGGCCGGTCGGCGAAGACCACCGGTGTGCCCGCGGCGATGTCGGCGCCCAGGTACGCCTGGCTCCCGGCGACCGGCGTGACGATCAGGCCGTCCACCTGGCGGGCGAGCAGCGCCTGCACACTGGTGCGCTCGCGCTCCCTGTCGTGCAGCGAGGAGGCGACGAGCAGCATGCACTCGTGCCGGATCGCGACCTCCTCGACGGCGCGGGTGAGGGCGGACTGGAAGGGCTCGGAGACGTCGTCGCAGACCAGGCCGATGGTCGCGGCGCGCCCCTGGCGCAGGGTGCGCGCACTGCTGTTGGGCCGGTAGCCGAGCTCGGCGATGACCCGGCGCACCCGCTCGGTGGTGGCAGCGCCCACGCCCGTCTCGCCGTTGACCACCCGGGAGACCGTCTTGGCCGCGACGCCCGCGGCCTCGGCGACGTCGCGGAGCGTCGGCCGCCTGCGCGGGGCGGCCGCACCCTCCTGACCGGGCCGCGCGGGGGGCGGCGATTGCGCCACGGGTCTGTTCCTCCTCGTCCTGCTGCCGCCGGGGGCGGTGGCTCCGGCGCGCCCGCCGGCGTCGCCCGCCGGACGCCCGTCAGCCTAGCAAGACGGCTCTGACAACGATGGACAAGAAATCGATCCGCTATGCCCCGGTGACTCCCCTCGGGCGTCCGCTCGGTCCGTGGCCGCCCCGGCGACAAAGAGACGTTATCCGGTACATAGGCCCGCCCTTCACGTTTCCGGTGGATGGCGGAGAGGGGATTGACAGCTCTCCGTCGCCGGGGGAGGGTTACGTCAACGTTGACGTAGCGGTCCCGGGGCCGTGTGCGTCGTGAGAGCGCGGCACCAGGCCGAGGCCGACCCCACGGGTCGTGCCGGGAGCGGGCGGCCGCGGGCGCGGAGGACGGCCGCGCCCCACTCAGAGAGGACCGCCAACCGTGCGACGTCGTGCGTTCATCGGAGGGCTGGGAGCGGCAGCCGCGGGCGCCGCGCTCGGTGCCTGCTCGGACCCGGACTCCGCGAGCCGCGGGGGCGATGCCGACTTCTTCATCGACGCCCCCACCTGGGGCACCGGGCTGCGGAAGGCGGGAGAACGGCTCCGCGCGGTCACCGGCACCGGCCTCGCGCCGCAGTCCATCCCCACCACCTCCTCCTACGAGCAGGTCATCAAGTCCCAGCTCCAGACCCGCAACCCGCCCGACCTGATCAAGTGGGGCAGCGGCTACCGCATGCAGGACCTGGCGAGGACCGGCACCCTCGCCCCGCTCGACGCCCAGTGGGCCAAGGCGGAGAAGCGCGGCTGGCTCGACCCCGCGCTGCGCTCCCGCTTCACCTACCGGGGCCGGATCTACGGCCTGCCGCTGCAGAACGGCTACTACGTGATGCTCTACAACAAGAAGCTGTTCGCCCGCCTCGGCCTGTCGGAGCCCACCACCTGGGACGCCTTCACCCACGTCCTCGAAACACTCAAACGGCACGGCACCACGCCGCTCGGCACCACCCAGGTCAACGCCTGGCCCGCCGCCATCTGGTTCGGCGAGCTGGCGAGCAAGACCGATCCCGACTGGTACCGCAGGGTCACCGCGGGCCGGGCCTCGTACACCGACGCGGCGCCCCGCCGGATGATGCGGATGTGGCAGTCCATGATCCGCGCGGGCTACCACACCAGCCCCGACCGCAGCTTCGACGACTTCCCCGCCCTGCTCAAGGAGGGCGGCATCGCGATGTACGCGGCGGCGGTCTCCTGGACCACCCAGTCCCTCGATGCCGCGGGCATGAGGCCCACCACCGACTTCGGGGCCTTCCTGCTGCCCACCGTCTCCGCAGGGACCGAGCGGACCGTCATCTCCGAGGCCGCGGGCATCACCGCGGCGGCCCGCGCGTCCGGGCGGCGGCAGAGCCTGGACCTGCTCGACCACTGGCTCGACCCCGACGTCCAGCGGCCCTGGTCGTCCTTCCTGTGGGGCAGCTCGGCCAACCCGACGCTGCCGTGGCAGGAGCCGGCGAGCCGGCGCATCCAGCGCGAGGTCGCGGGCGGCAGGCTCCGGGTGCTCAACCGCTACTGGGAGGCGTCCCCGCCCGCCCTCGTCGAGGGCAACGTCCAGGACCTCGGCGGCTTCATGGCCGACCCCTCCGACCCGGACGGCGTCCTGGAGAGCATGCAGAGCCGCGCCCGCACCGAGTGGGAGTACTGGAAGAAGGAGACGTCGTGAGCACCGGCACCCCCGTGCGCCAGGCGCCCAGGGCCGCACACCGGCCGCCGCGCCACCGCGACCGCGCCCTGGTGACCCGCGCCGGGTTCCTGCTCCCGGCCGTCGCCCTCGTCACGGTCCTCAGCACCGTTCCCTTCGTCCTCACCCTCTGGCGCAGCTTCCACGACGACCGGTTCGTCCACCCCGGCTGGGCGGGCGTCGGCAGCTACGTCCAGATGCTCTCGGACCCCGTCGTCCTGCGCTCGCTCCTCAACACGCTGTTCTGGCTCGTCGGCACCGTCGTCCTGCCCGTGGGACTCGGCCTCCTCGTCGCCGTGATGACCGACCGGCTCTCCTGGGGCCGGTGGGCACGCACCGCGGTCGTCCTGCCGTACGCCCTGTCCGGCTCCGCCGTCGCCGTCGTATGGAACTTCCTGCTCCAGGACAACGGCGCGCTCAACAGCGCACTGCACGCCCTCGGTCTCGGGGCGTTCGCCCACGGATGGCTGCTGACCTGGCCGGGCAACACCATCGTGCTGATCGTCGCCAACGCCTGGCAGGCCACAGGCGTCGCCGTCATCCTCTACCTCGTCGGGCTCCAGGGCATCCCGCCCGAGACCGTCGAGGCCGCGGCGCTCGACGGCGCGGGCGGCTGGGTGCGCTTCCGGCACATCGTCCTGCCCCAACTGCGGGGCACCACCGTCGTGGTGGTCGGCATCAGCCTCGCCGGCGGACTCAAGGCGTTCGACCTGATCTGGGTCCTCACCGGCGGCGGTCCCGGCCGGAGCACCGAGACCCTCGCCGTGAGCATGTACTGGGAGAGCTTCGTCCTCCAGCGGCCCGGCTCCGGCGCGGCCCTCGCCGTCGTCCTCACCCTCGTCGTGGTGGCCACCTCGGTCGCCTATCTGCGACGCCAGCTCCGCTCCGCATAGGACCCATGATGACCAGGTACATCCGTCCCGTCACCGTCGTCGTCCTGTCCCTGCTGTGGCTGGTGCCGACCTACCTGCTGGTGGTCAACGGCATCGTGTCGAGCAAGGACTACTCGGGCACCGTCCACTGGCTCCCCACCAGTTTCGGCTTCTTCGACAACGTCCGCCAGGCATGGCAGGCCGCCGACCTGGGGCCCGCAATGCTCAACAGCGCCCTGTACGCGACGGTCAGCGGCGCGCTCGCCGTGTTCGTCGCCGCCATGGCGGCCTTCGCCGCGACCGTGCTGCCCGGCCGCGGCAAGGTGCTGTGGTTCTGGGCGATCTACGTCGGCTCGCTCTTTCCCGCGCAGGCGTTCCTGCGGCCGCTGTTCAACGGCTTCGCGTCGACCGGCCTCTACGACACCCGCCTCGGCCTCTTCGTCATCTACGCGGCCACCTGCGTGCCGTTCTCCTTCTTCATCCTGCGCAACACGATGCGCTCGCTGCCGACCGAGGTCGCCGAGGCCGCCCGGATGGACGGGGCGTCCTGGACGCGGATGTTCTTCTCCATCCACCTGCCGCTCGTCGTGCCCTCGCTCGTCGCCGCCTTCATCTTCCAGTTCGTGTGGGTGTGGAACGAGTTGCTCTTCGGCATCACCCTGAGCTTCAGCGGTGGCGTACGGCCCGTGATGGCCGCGCTTGCCGGGCTCCAGGGCAGCTACTCCACCGTCGGCCCGCCGGTGGTGCTCGCCGGGGCACTGCTGGTCTCGGTGCCCACCGTCGCCGTCTTCCTCGCCTTCCAGCGCATGTTCGTCAGCAGCCTCAAGGCCAACGTCTGAGGTCTGAGCAGTCCGGCCCGTCAGGCCCGGCCCTTCCGGCCCCCCACCGGGGCACCCCACCGCCGAAGAGAGCACCGCACACCGTGACCGAAGCACCCGCCCCCTTCCACCGCCCGGCCGACGGCTGGTTCGGCGACGTCATGCCGATCCTCGTCGACGGCGTCTACCACGTCTTCTACTGCCACCTCGACCGCGACGACACCGGGGCCCCCGGTCTCTGCAAGCCTCTGACCTGGGCGCACCTGACCACTCGCGACTTCGTGCACGTCGAGGAGCAGCCACGCGCCCTCGACCACGGCGGCCCCGACGACGTCGACCTGCTGGCCGGCGCGGGCTCGGTCACCGGGCCGGTCGACGGCACGTACTACGCCTACTACGTCGGCATCAACCCGCGCAGGACGGACCGGGGCGAGCCCGAGCAGGTCGTGCTCCGCGCCACCAGCCAGGACCTGATGGACTGGAAGAAGGACGAGGACTTCGTCTTCGAGGCCGACCCGCGCTGGTACGAACGCGACGCCTGGCGCGACCCGTTCCTCTACCGGCACGGCGACCGCTGGCGGATGCTGCTGTGCGCGCGGAGCACCGAGGGCCCCGCGGAGCGCCGCGGCGCCATCGGCCTCGCCGAGTCCGACGACCTGCTCACCTGGCGTGCGCTGCCGCCGCTGTACACGCCCGGCACCACCTACGCCCCCGAGTGCCCCGAGATCTTCACCCTCGCGGGGCGCGAGTACCTCGTCTACTCCACGTACAGCGACCGCTTCGCCACCCGCTACCGCTACCGCGAGCCGGGACAGGAGACGTGGCGGCGCGCGGACTGGGACGCGCTGGACACCAACGACGTGTACGCGATGAACACCGTCGCCGACGAAACCGGGGAGCGCCGCCACCTCATCGGCTGGCTTGCCACCCGCGCGGGCGACACCGACGCGGGACACCGCCAGTGGGGCGGCGACCTCGTCGCCCACGAACTGGTCCCGCGGCCCGACGGCACCCTCGGCGTCGCACCCCCCGAGGCGAGCCTCGCCCGCTTCTCCCGGTCGGCGGCGCACGTCGAGCCGCGCGCGGGCTCCTGGACCGTCACCGGCGACGAAGCCGCCTACGAGGGCCACGGCTTCGGCTGGTGCTCGCTCGGCGCCTGCGGCCACACCGCGCTGCTGGAGGCCGACGTCCCTCTCGACGCCGAATGCGAGGAGTTCGGCATCGCGCTGCGCGCACGCGACGACTTCTCCGCCGCCTACCTGCTGCGCTTCGAGCCCCGGCACGGCCGGGTGGTGCTCGACCGCAGGCCCCACACGTTCGACGGGCCCTTCGACCACGACAAGGACCGCTCGTACGTCTCCGCGCCCGACCACGAGATCGAGCGCCCGCTGCCGCGCACGGACGGCACCGTCCGCGTGCGGGTCGCACTGGACGGCTCCATCCTGTCCGTCTACGTCGACGACGTCGCCCTCACCACCCGCGGATACGACCTCACCGACGGCGAGTTCGGGCTCTACGCGGCCCAGGGCACCGCACGCTTCTCCTCCCTCGTGGTGGGTGGTGCGCTGTGACCCGCCACGCTGCGCCGATGCGCCAGATCCACCTCGACTTCCACACCAGCGAGCACCTGCCGGACGTGGCGGGCCGGTTCGACGCGGAGGCGTTCGCCGGCACTCTCGCGCGGGCCCACGTGGACTCGGTGATCTGCTTCGCCCGCTGCCACCACGGCTGGGTCTACTACCGCTCGGCCGACCTCGCCGACCGCGTCCACCCCCAGCTCCGCGCGGACCTGCTGGAGGAGCAGATACGCGCCTGCCGGGACGCCGGCATCCGCGTCCCCGTCTACACCACCGTGCAGTGGGACGACCTCACCTGCACGGCACACCCAGAGTGGCGCATCCAGCACGCGGACGGGAGCCTTGAAGGCACATCCCCCTTCGAGGCAGGCTTCTACCGCAAGCTCTGCCTCAACTCGCCCTTCAGGCAGTTCATGAGAGACCACGTCAGGGAGATCCTCACCACGGTCGGCGGCGACGGCCTCTACCTCGACTTCATCCGCCCCGACGTGTGCGTCTGCGCACACTGCCGCCGCCTCATGGAGGAGACCGGACTCGACCCCGAACGCCCCGCGGACCGCGAGGAGTTCGGCGTCTCCACCGTCAACGCCTTCGAGGCGGAGATGACGGCGTACGCGCGCTCCCTCGCCCCCGGCTGCCCCGTCACGTACAACGGCGGGCACATCGGCATGCGGCACCGCGGGATCGCCGGCGCCTACACGCACTTCGAGCTGGAGACGCTGCCGAGCGGCGGCTGGGGCTACCAGTACTTCCCGGTCACCGCGCGCTACGCCCGCACCCTCGGCCCCGCCGTCGTGGGCACCACAGGCAAGTTCCACAGCACATGGGGCGACTTTCACTCCCTCAAGAACAAGGCCGCCCTGGAGTACGAGTGCTACCGGATGCTCGCCATGGCGGCGGGCTGCTCGATCGGCGACCAACTGCACCCGAGCGGCGTCCTCGACCCGGACGCCTACCGGCTGATCGGCGACGTGTACGCGGAGGTCGAGCGCAAGGAGCCCTGGTGCCGCGGCGCGGTCCCGGTCACGGAGATCGCCGTGCTGCACCCGGAGGAGGTGCTCGGCGGCGGTGTGATGCAGCTCCCGCCGGCCGTCCAGGGCGTGACACGCATGCTGGAGGAGGGGGGCCACCAGTTCGATCTCGTCGACTCCCACGCGGACTTCGGCCGCTACCGGATGCTCGTGCTCCCCGACCACATCCGCACCGGGCCGCGCGTCGCGGAGAAGATCGAGCGGTTCACGGCCGCGGGCGGCGCGCTCGTCGCCACCTTCGAGTCCGGGATGACACCGGACGGCTCCGCCTTCGCCCTGCCCAGCCTCGGGGTCACCGCACGCGGGCCGGGGGAGACGGACGCCGAGGGCCGCCCGGTGCGCGGCCGGGCCTTCCCGCGCAACGACCACACCGACTACGTGCGCCCGGGCGAGGCGCTCGCCGGCCGGGTGCCGCGCACCGAACACACCACGTACGCCAGGGGAGTCGACATCTCGGCCGACGACGGCACCGACGTGCTCGCCGACACCGTCGCCCCCTATTTCGACCGCCACTGGCGCCACTACACCTCGCACCTCCAAGCCCCCTCGTCCGGCCGGCTGCGCGGCCCCGCAGCCACCCGCAGGGGCAACGCCGTCTACTTCGCGCACCCCCTGTTCACCCAGTACGAGCGCAACGCCCCGCTGTGGATGAAGCACCTCTTCCTCGACGCGGTCGACCTCCTGCTCCCCGAACCGCTGCTGCGCCACGACGGCCCGTCCACCCTGCGGGCCACGGTGAACGCGCAGCCCGAGGAGGGCCGGCAGGTCGTCCATCTGCTGCACTACGTCCCCGAGCGCCGCGGCAGCGCCTTCGACACCGTCGAGGACGTCATCCCGCTGCACGGCCTCACCGTGTCGCTGCGCACCCCGGGAGCCGTGCGCGCCGTCACCTCCGTACCCGACGGGACGCCCCTGCCGCACCACACCGCCGACGGCCGCACCCGCATCGCCGTCGACCGCGTCGACGGGCACCGCATGATCTGCGTGGAGACCTCGTGACCGGCTCGCCACCGCGCCCGGAGCGCGCACCCGCCGTCCTCGGGGTCGGCGAGGTGCTCTGGGACCTGCTGCCCGCGGGCCGCAGGCTCGGCGGCGCGCCCTTCAACGTCACCGCGCAACTGGCCCGCATGGGCTTTACCGCCGGTTACCTGACCGCGGTCGGCGACGACGAACCAGGCCGCGCCGCGCGCGAGCGCATGCGCGAACTGGGCGTCGGCACCGCCCTGGTGCACACGGCCGCACTCCCCACGGGCCGCGCGGAGGTGACGCTCGACGCGGCGGGCGAACCGCGGTTCGACATCGTCGGGCCCGCCGCCTACGACCGGCTCGCGGCCTGCGACCAGGCCGCGGCCGCCCTGGCCGCGGGCGCGGCCGACGTCCGGCCGGGTCGACCTCGCCGAGCAGCGCGTCGAGCACGGCCGCGTGCAGCTCGGCGGTGTGGGCGACGTACACGTACAGCGAGGCGGGACCGGTGTCCAGCTCCTGCGCGAGGCGGCGCATCGTGACCTTGTCGAGCCCCTCGGCTCGCATGATCCGCACGGCCGCGTCGACGATGCCCCGCCGGGTCAGTGCGGGCTTGGCGGGGCGCTCGCGGCGGCTGACGGGCTCTCTTCTGGCAGTCACCGGCCGATCGTAACGAACGCGTTCGTGACCCGCGGCTCCCGGTCCGCGCGGAGCACGTGGCCGAGATCCCCTGAACCGGCCGCGCGCCGTCGCCGGGGAAACGGCCGCCGGCCGCGCCCTCCGGGTGGGGAGGGCGCGGCCGACGGTGCGTGGACGGCGCGGGGGAGCGAGGGGGACGCTCCGGGGCGCGGCGGCTTTTAGATGTCGAAGTACAGCTCGAACTCGTGCGGGTGGGGGCGGAGCTGGATGGGCGCGATTTCCTTGGTGCGCTTGTAGTCGATCCAGGTCTCGATGAGGTCCGCGGTGAAGACGCCGCCGGCCTGGAGGTACTCGTTGTCCTGTTCGAGGGCGTCGAGGACCGCGGGGAGGGAGGTCGGCACCTGGGGGACGCCCGCGTGCTCCTCGGGGGCGAGCTCGTAGAGGTCCTTGTCGATCGGCTCCGCCGCCTCGATCTTGTTCTTGATGCCGTCGAGGCCCGCGAGGAGGAGCGCGGAGAACGCCAGGTACGGGTTGGACGACGGGTCGGGCGCCCGGAACTCGACGCGCTTGGCCTTCGGGTTGGAGCCCGTGATCGGGATGCGCATGGCAGCGGAGCGGTTGCGCTGCGAGTAGACCAGGTTGACCGGGGCCTCGAAGCCGGGGACCAGGCGGTGGTAGGAGTTCACCGTCGGGTTGGTGAAGGCCAGCAGCGACGGGGCGTGCCTGAGGATGCCGCCGATGTAGTAGCGGGCGGTGTCCGACAGGCCCGCGTAGCCCTGCTCGTCGTAGAACAGCGGGGAGCCGCCCTGCCACAGCGACTGGTGGACGTGCATGCCCGAGCCGTTGTCGCCGAAGATCGGCTTCGGCATGAACGTCGCGGTCTTGTTGTTGCGCCAGGCGACGTTCTTGACGATGTACTTGAACAGCATCAGGTCGTCGGCCGCGTGCAGCAGCGTGTTGAACTTGTAGTTGATCTCGGCCTGGCCCGCCGTGCCGACCTCGTGGTGCTGGCGCTCGACCTCAAGGCCGGCGCGCTCCAGTTCGAGGGAGATCTCGGCGCGCAGGTCCGCGAAGTGGTCCACCGGCGGGGCGGGGAAGTAGCCGCCCTTGTAGCGGACCTTGTAGCCGCGGTTGTCCTCGGTGGAGCCGGTGTTCCAGGCGCCCGCCTCGGAGTCGATGTGGTAGAAGCCCTCGTTCGACGTGGTGTTGAAGCGCACGCTGTCGAAGACGTAGAACTCGGCCTCGGGGCCGAAGAACGCGGTGTCCGCGACGCCGGTCGAGGCGAGGTACGTCTCCGCCTTCTTCGCGATGTTGCGCGGGTCGCGGCTGTACGCCTCGCCGGTGATCGGGTCGTGGATGAAGAAGTTGATGTTCAGCGTCTTGTCACGGCGGAACGGGTCGACGCGCGCGGTCAGCAGGTCCGCGCGCAGCGCCATGTCCGACTCGTGGATCGCCTGGAAGCCGCGGATGGACGATCCGTCGAAGGCCAGCTCCTCCGACGGGTCGAACGACTTCGCCGGTACGGTGAAGTGCTGCATCACACCGGGCAGGTCGCAGAAGCGCACGTCGACGAACTTGACGTCCTCGTCCGAGATGAATTTCTTGGCCTCGTCGGCGTTCTGGAACATCCAGCTCCTCCTCCTCCCGCTCCGGGGAGGGGCGGGGGCTTGAAACTCGGCTGTGTGCGGGCCGGCGGGCCGGGGTCCCTCGGCCCGCGCCCAAAGGCACATGGTGTCCGCGACCCTATGTTTCCGCCATTTCTCCAGCATGACCCGTTTGTTTCGTCCGCGTTAACCGGCACGCCGTGGGAGGTGCCGCGCGGCCGAGGGGTGGCCGCTTCCCGCCCCCGCCCGGGCGCGTACCGTGGTCCCGTGGACAACAGGGAAGCAATCGGGTCTTGGCTCGCGGGCCCCCGCGCGGCGGCCGAGGAGATGGGCGTCGACTTCGGGTACCGCGGCGAGCGGCTCGGCCTGCCCGAGGAGGGCCCCGGCTCGGTCGCACGCTTCGGCCGGCGCCTCGGCGCCCTCTTCGTCGACTGGGCGCTGTGCGTGATCGTCGCGTACGGGCTGATCACCCGGGACGGCGCGCACGCCGTGGAGAACTGGGCGCTCGCCGTGTTCTTCGTGCTCAGCGTCCTGACCGTGGGCACCGTCGGCTCCACCCCCGGCAAGCGCCTCTTCCGCCTGCGGGTCGTAGCCGAGGGCGGCGGCCGCCTCGGCATCGGACGCGTGGTGGTCCGCAGCGTGCTGCTCTGCCTGGCGATCCCCGCGCTCATCTGGGACCGCGACGGCCGCGGCCTCCACGACCGCCTGGCACGCGCCGTCCAGGTGCGCAGCTGACCCCCCGCCGCCCGGAAACCGCCCCGGGCGACGCCCGCACGGGCCCGCGCCGGGAGCGGAAGAACGCCGTTGGGGGCGGCCCCGGAACCGCCCGGGTGCAGCCCACCGGGCGGGGGCCCGCGGTGCAGCGAGGACTCGACTTCTACCGCCGCCTGACG
>NZ_JBEYWC010000048.1:0-43201 GCF_040704505.1 Streptomyces sp. NPDC047002 | reverse complement strand
ACGGGCAGGGACCGTACGCCCGGCGGCCGCGGGGGGGCGCCGTCAGTCGCGGGCGATCTCGCCCGTCTCCACCAGCCTGCCGTCGAGGCGCGCGACCAGGCCGGTCACCTGGCGCGCGATGTCGGGTGCCGTCAGGCCGATCTCGGCCATGATCTCCTTGCGGGAGGCGTGCTGGAGGAACCGCTCGGGGATGCCGAAGTCCCGCAGCGGCATGTCGACTCCGGCGTCCCTGAGGGCCTGCGCGATCGAGGCGCCGACGCCCCCGGTGCGGATGTTGTCCTCGACGGTGACCACGACGCGGTGGCGCTCGGCGAGGGGCACCATCTCCTCGTCGACGGGCTTGACCCAGCGCGGGTCGACCACGGTGGTCGAGATGCCCTGCTTGTCCAGGAGTGCGGCGACTTCGAGGCACATCGGCGCGAGGGCGCCCACCGAGACGAGGAGCACGTCGGGCGTGCCGGTGTCCCCTGCGGGGCGGTGCAGCACGTCCATGCCGCCGACCCTGCCGACCGCGGCGACGGCGGGGCCCACGGCGCCCTTGGAGTACCGCACCACGGTCGGCGCGTCCTCGACCTGCACGGCCTCGCGCAGCTGGGCGCGCACCTGGTCGGCGTCGCGCGGCGCGGCGATCCTGAGGCCCGGCACGACCTGGAGCATCGACATGTCCCACATGCCGTTGTGCGAGGGGCCGTCGGTGCCGGTGATGCCGGCGCGGTCGAGCGCGAAGGTGACGCCGCAGCGGTGCAGCGCGACGTCCATGAGGACCTGGTCGAAGGCGCGGTTGAGGAAGGTCGCGTAGACCGCGAAGACGGGGTGCAGACCGGCCGTCGCGAGGCCGGCGGCGGAGACCGCGCCGTGCTGCTCGGCGATGCCGACGTCGTAGACGCGGTCGGGGAACGCCTCGGCGAACTTGGTCAGGCCGACCGGGTGCAGCATCGAGGCGGTGATGGCGACGATGTCGTCGCGCTCCCGGCCGAGTTTGAGCATCTCCTCGCCGAACACGGAGGTCCAGTCGGCGCCGCCCGCCGAGATCGGCAGGCCGGTGTCCGGGTGGATCGGCCCGATCCCGTGGAAGCGGT
The DNA here is from genome assembly GCF_040704505.1 of Streptomyces sp. NPDC047002. Classification (NCBI taxonomy): domain Bacteria; kingdom Bacillati; phylum Actinomycetota; class Actinomycetes; order Kitasatosporales; family Streptomycetaceae; genus Streptomyces; species Streptomyces sp. NPDC047002. The sequence continues at coordinate 42,122 of NZ_JBEYWC010000048.1, read as the reverse complement.
CGGTCGGGTCCTGCTCCGCCGGGGTGTAGCCGCGGCCCTTCTCGGTGATGCAGTGGACGATGACGGGCCCGCCGAAGCGTTTCGCCCGCATCAGTGCCGATTCGACCGCTTCGACGTCGTGGCCGTCGATCGGCCCCATGTACTTGAGCCCGAGGTCCTCGAACATGCCCTGCGGGGCGACGAAGTCCTTCAGGCCCTTCTTGGCGCCGTGCAGGGTCTCGTAGAGCGGCCTGCCGACGACCGGGGTGCGCTCGAGGAGGTCCTTGCCGCGGGCGAGGAAGCGCTCGTAGCCGTCGGAGATGCGCAGGGTCGCGAGGTGGTTGGCGAGGCCGCCGGTGGTGCGCGCGTACGACCACTCGTTGTCGTTGACGACGATGACGAGCGGGCGGTCCTTGGCCGCGGCGATGTTGTTGAGCGCCTCCCAGGCCATGCCGCCGGTCAGCGCGCCGTCGCCGATGACGGCGACCACGCTGTCGTCCTTCTTCAGGACGCGGTTGGCCTTGGCGAGTCCGTCGGCCCAGCCGAGGACCGTGCTGGCGTGCGAGTTCTCGATCACGTCGTGCTCGGACTCGGCGCGCGAGGGGTAGCCGGAGAGGCCGCCCTTGCCCTTGAGCCCGGCGAAGTCCTGACGTCCGGTGAGGAGCTTGTGCACGTAGGACTGGTGGCCGGTGTCGAACAGGATTCTGTCGTTCGGCGAGTCGTACACCCGGTGGAGCGCGATGGTGAGTTCCACGACCCCCAGATTGGGCCCGAGGTGGCCGCCGGTCTTGGAGACCGCGTCGACGAGGAACGTCCTGATCTCGTCCGCGAGCTGCCTGAGCTGCTCGGGGTCGAGGCGGTCCAGATCCCGCGGTCCCTTGATGTGGGTCAGCAACGGCACCCGTGCCTCCTTGCGATTGAACCGGTCGAGCTCTGCCGATCCGCTGATTCTAATGTTCCGCCGGAGGCGGCGTCGGCCGGGCGGCGCGTTTGTGCGTCACACCATCGACTGCGAAGAGCGGGAATCCCTTGCGGGGACGGAGCTCTTGTGCATCATTGTTCGAACACGCGTGCCCCCGCCGGTCTCCGGCGGGGGCACGCGCCCAGGACATGCCGGTGCCCGGCGCCTGCGGGGCGCCGGGCACGGGCTGCGGGACCGCGGTCAGGCGCGACCCGCGCTCCTCTGCGTCTTCCTGGTGATCGCGTCGATGACCACGGTGGCCAGCAGGACGGCGCCGGTGACCATGGACACGATGGGCGCGGCGACGCCCTGGATGCCCAGGCCGACCTGGATGGAGATGATCACGAGGACACCCAGCAGGGCGTTCCACGTCCGGCCGCGGCCGCCGAAGAGGCTGGTGCCGCCGATGACCGCCGCGGCGATCGAGTTCATCAGCAGGTTGCCCGCGCCGGCGCCCTGGTTGGCCGCGGCGATCTGCGAGGCGAGGAACAGGCCGCCGAGCGCCGCGAAGCCGCCGGAGATCGTGAAGACCGAGATCCGGATCAGGGTCACGTTGATACCGGCGCGGCGCGACGCCTCGACGCTGCCGCCGAGCGCGAAGATCTTCCGGCCGTACGTGGTCCTGCGGAGCACGAAGTCGGTGATCACCAGCAGGCCGATGAAGATCACGACCGCCAGCGGCAGGCCCTTGTACTGGTTGAAGATGATCGCGACGCCGAAGGCGGCGATGGCGACGAGGACCGTGCGCAGGATGGTGTCACTCAGCGGGCGCGCGGGGATGCCGGCCTTCTGCCTGCTGCGGTTCTGCGCGAACGACGCCCAGAAGTAGACGGCCACCGCCACGACGGCCAGGATGTAGGCCGCCGCCACGTCGCTGAAGAAGTAGTTCTCCAGCTTGTAGACGATGTTGTCGTTCGGGATGTTGATGGTGCCGGCCGGGCCGAGCACCTGGAGCATCAGGCCGCTCCAGAACAGCAGGCCCGCCAGGGTCACGGCGAACGCGGGGACGCCGATGCGGGCGAAGAAGAAGCCGTGGATGGCGCCCGCGACCGCGCCGGAGGCCAGCGCGATGATCAGGGCCAGGACGTTGTTCATCCCGTGCGTGACGCCGAGCACCGCGAAGATGGCGCTCGCCAGGCCGCTGACCGAGCCGACCGAGAGGTCGATCTCGCCCAGCAGCAGCACGAAGACGATGCCGGTGGCGATCAGCCCCGTACCGCTCATCTGCACGAGGATGTCGGTGATGTTCCCGGCCCCGAGGAAGCTGGAGTTGAGGCTGGTGAAGATCGCGGCGATCAGGATCAGACCGATGATGACGGGTATGGAACCCAGCTCACCGGCCTTGATCTTGCGCTTGAACTCGGTGACGTACCCGCCGATGCCCTGCTCCTGCACGAGCAGCCGGGGGTCGACGGCCGTGACGGCGCCCTGGGCGGCCTCCGGCGCGTCGACGGCCTCGTGCCGTGGCGCGGAGGTCTTGTCGATGCTCACTTCTGAACCTCCGCGGTACGGGACGCGCGCCGGGTCACGGCGTTGTCCGTGGCGCCGGTGATGGCGGCGATGATTTCTTCCTGCGACGTGGTCCTGACGTCGAAGACGCCGTTGTTGCCGCCGAGGCGCAGGACCGCGACCCGGTCGGCGACCGCCTTCACGTCGGCCATGTTGTGGCTGATGAGCAGGACGGCGAGGCCGCGGGCGCGCAGCCGCTCGACCAGGTCGAGCACCTGGGCGGTCTGCTCGACGCCGAGCGCGGCGGTGGGCTCGTCGAGGATCACGAGCTTGGGCTCGCCGAGCATCGAGCGGGCGATCGCCACGACCTGGCGCTGACCGCCGGAGAGCGAGGCGATCGGGATGCGCACGCTCGGGATGCGGATGGAGAGCGAGTCGAGGAGCTCGCGCGAGCGGCGCTCCATCTCGACCTCGTTGAGCACGCCCCAGCGGCGGATCTCCCGGCCGAGGAAGAGGTTGCCCACGACGTCGATGTTGTCGGCGAGCGCGAGGTCCTGGTAGACGGTCGCGATGCCCAGGTGCTGGGCGTCCTGCGGCCGGTCGACGGAGACCTTGTCGCCCTCCCACTCGATGACGCCCTCGTCGATGGGGTGCACGCCGGCGATCGTCTTGACCAGCGTGGACTTTCCGGCGCCGTTGTCGCCCACCAGGGCGACCACCTCGCCGGCATGGATCTCAAGGTCGACGTCGGTGAGCGCCTGTACGGCACCGAACCGCTTGTAGACCCCTCGCAACGCCAGCACGGGCGTAGCGGTCACGTGAACCATCTCCTTCGCCGCCTGACCGGCGGGGATGCCGCGCCGGGGGTGTGGCGCGGAGGTCGAGCAGAACATGCGCGAGCCCGCCGCCGGTACGCGGCGGCAGGGTGTGGGGAGTTCCGTCCGGCGCCCCGCCGCTGCTGCTTGCGGGGCGTTGGTCGAGCGGGGCGCCGGACAGGCTGTGGTGAGCTCGCGGGGACCGGGTCCCCGCGCCCTCACGGCCGGGTCACTGGAGGCCGTTGGCCTTGCAGGCGGCGGCGTAGGTCGGGGTGCAGATGTCCGAGACCTTGTAGATCTTGTCCTTCAGGACCGTGTCCTTGATGTTGGACTTGGTCAGGGCGACCACCGGGACGATCTTGGTGGGCACGTTCTTCGTGGTGTCGCTGTTGCTGCTGTCCGGCGCGATGGAGTCGACGGACTTGCCCTGGGCGAGCGCGACGGCCAGCTGGCCGGCGATCGACGCCTCCTGCGGGTAGGACTTGTAGACGCTCATGAACTGCGTGCCCGAGAGGATGCGCTGGACACCGGTGAGCGTGGAGTCCTGGCCGGTGACCGGGATCTTCTCCGGGTCCATGCCCGCGGACTTCATGGCCTGGATGATGGCGCCCGCCATGTCGTCGTTGGCGGAGTAGACGCCGACGATGTTGCTCTTGCCGAGGGCCTGGATGGCCGCCGCCATGTTGGCGTTGGCGTTGTTCGGGTCCCAGTCCTGGGTGTCGTACTGCTTGCCGATGCTCGTGGCCTTCTGGAGGATCGGCAGCGCGCCGTTCTTGAACAGCTTCGCGTTCGGGTCCGTGATGGCGCCGTTCATCATCACGATCTTGCCGCTCTTGGCCTTCGAGCCGAGCTGCTTGACCAGGGCGTTGGCCTGGACGCGGCCGACCTCGGTGTTGTCGAAGGAGGTGTACGCGTCGACGGGGCCGTCCGCGAGGCGGTCGTAGGCGACGACCGGGATGCCCTGGTCCTTGGCCTTCTGGACCGAGGAGGCGATCGACTTCGAGTCCACCGAGTCCAGGATGATCACGTCGACCTTGCGGGTGATCAGCGTGGACATCTGCTGGGTCTGGGTCGTCGCGTCCTGCTGGGCGTTCTCGTAGACGACCTTGCCCTTGCCGTTGGTGAGGTCGGCTATGCGCTGGGTTATCAGCGGGCGGTCGAGCGCCTCGTAGCGCGCGGTCTTGTTCTCCGGGAGCAGCAGACCGACCGTGATGGCGTCCGAGGAGGACTTCTTCTTGCCGGAGTCCCCACCGCTGCCGCCGGACTGCTTGGCGCTGCCGCAGGCGGCGAGAAGGACGGCCATCGCGGTGGCCGACGCGGCCATCGCAGCACGACGCATCTGAGCGTTCACTTCGAAAAACCTCCCTGACGAGGCCGCGTCGCTGCGGCCGAGGTGGCAGGAAGTCAACTCGGCCAAACGGGCGGCGTCAAGGAGTAAATCCTTAACGAGATGACAACGGTGCCATTCGTTATCTAAGTGAAGGCAGGCGTGGAGGCCGGAAGGGCGCTTTCCAGCAGGGTCGAATCGCCCATTTCACTCAGTACGAGGGCCAGCGCGCCGAGCACCTCGGCCCGGCCGCCCAGGGCGCCGGGGAGCACGGAGAGCCGGCGGGCCGCACTGGGGATGGCGTAGCGCGACACGGACTCCCTGATGGGCGCGAGCACCAGTTCCCCAGCCTCCGCCAGATCGCCGCCGAGCACCACCCTGGAGGGGTTCAGGAGGTTGCACAGGTTGGCGACGCCGCTGCCGACGTGCCGGCCGACGTCGGCGACGACCCGGCGGCAGCCGGGGTCGCCCTCGCGCGCCAGCTGGACCACCCGCTCCATGGTCAGCTCCGTGCCGTGGCTGGGCTGGAGGAGCGGCAGGACGTAGCGGGCCGCGGTGAAGGTCTCCAGGCACCCGCGGTTGCCGCAGCGGCACACGGGCCCCGCCTCGTCCAGGGTGATGTGCCCGATCTCGCCCGCGGTTCCGCCGGGGCCCCGGTAGATCGTGCCGTCGATGACGAGGCCGGCGCCGACACCGCTGGCGACCTTGATGTACGCGAGGTCCCGCACGCCCCGACCGCTGCCCCACACCATCTCGCCGAGTGCCCCGAGGTTGGCATCGTTGTCCACGTACACCGGGACGCCGAGGCGCGCGGCCAGCTCCTCGCTCGGGTTGATGCCGCTCCAGCCCGGGAGTATGGCGGTGGAGCCGAGCGTGCCCGACTCGACGTCGATCGGGCCCGGGACGCCGAGCCCGGCCCCGACGATCTTCGTGCGGTCGATGCCGGTGGTCGTGATCAGCCGCTCGACCAGGGTCTCGGCCCGGCCGAAGCCGTCCGCGTACGAGGCGTCGACGTCGAGCGGCTCCGACTCCTCCGCGAGCACCTGGTGGGCGAGGTTGCCGACCGCGACGCGCAGGTGGGTGTGGCCGAAGTCGACGCCGAGCACGATGCCCGCGTCGGCGCTGAGCGAGACGCTGCGGGCCCTGCGCCCGCCCGCCGAGGTGGGGGTCACCTCGACCGTGCCGCCGTCCTTGAGCTCCCGGACGATGTTGGAGACCGTGGCGGCGGACAGGCCGGTGCTCCTGGCGATCTCGGCCTGCGTCAGCGAACCGGCCATGCGCACCGCGCGCACGACGCGTTCGAGGTTGGCCCGGTGCAGCGACGACTGCGACCCCGGAGTCTCCACGGCTCATCCACTCCTGCCCCTGGCGGGCGGCGCGACGGCCGCCTGCCGCGGGGCCGCGTCACTGAGACCCCGACGTATCTCCAACTTGTGAACCCTAAGCTCAGCGTTTGGTGCAGCCTCCCGTCAAGACCTTGAGCGACGCCGGTGGGGACGAAACACCTGGAACACGGCGAAACGCCCGCCGACCGCGGCCGGTGGGCGTTTCGCGCCTGACTCTATTTCAACGCGCCCGCGGTCAGTCCCGCGACCACCTGCCGCTGGAAGACGATGTAGGCGGCGAGCACCGGCAGCATCGCCATCACCAGCCCGGCGAACAGGCCCGAGTAGTCGCCCTTGTACCCCTGGCTCGTGGCGAGTTCGACCAGGCCCTGGGAGAGGACCTTGTGGTCGGGGCTGGTGTTCAGGACCGTGGGCAGCAGGTACTGGTTCCACTGCCCGAGGAAGTTGAAGATCCCCACGCTGATCAGTCCGGGCCGCGCCATCGGCAGCATGACCTGGAAGAACGTGCGGGTGTGCGAGGCGCCGTCGATGATCGCGGCCTCGGCGACCGAGGTCGGCAGCGTCCGGAAGAAGGACGTGAGGAAGAAGACCGTGAACGGCAGCGAGTACGCGATGTAGACCAGGATCAGCCCGTGGATGGTGTTGAGGATCGCCAGGTTCTGCATCACGTAGAACAGCGGCACGAGCGCGAGGATCACCGGGAAGCTCATCCCGCCGATGAACAGGAAGTAGATGAACCTGTTGCCGGGGAACTCGAACCGCGCCAGCACGTACGCCGCCATCGAGCCGAGCAGCAGCGTGCCGAAGAGCGAACAGGCGACGATGATCACGGTGTTGAGGAAGTAGTCGCTCATGTGCGCCTGCTCCCAGGCGCGCGACCAGTTCTCGAAGTGCAGGTGGTCGGGGAGCGACCAGGGCGAGGTGAAGATGGACTTGTCGTCCTTGAACGACGTCATCACCGCCCACAGCAGCGGCATCACCACCAGGACGGCCCAGAGCACCAGGATGCCGTGGGAGAAGACGTTCAGCACCCCGCCGGTCTTCTTCTCGCGGTCCGCGCCGCGGGGCGCGGGGCCCGGCCCGGGCGCGGGCGTCGCGGCCTCGGCGGGCTGGGGGGAGGCGTCGGTCGTCATCAGTACTCCAGCCGTTCGCGTCGGCCCAGGCGCAGCACACCGGCGGCGAAGACCAGGGTGATCACGAGCAGGGCGACACCGATCGAGGTCGCGTAGCCGGCCTGGCCGTCGCGGAACGCCTTCTGGTAGACGTACAGGCTCAGGACGTTGGTGGAATCGGCGGGCCCGCCGGGACCCACGGTCATGATCTGGGTGACCGCGAACGCCTCGGCGCCCAGGGACAGCACCCCCATGTAGACCCAGCCCGACTGCACGGTGTCCCACAGCAGCGGCAGGGTGATCCGGAAGAACGTGGTGGCCCGGCCGGCGCCGTCGAGCAGCGCCGCCTCGTAGAAGTCCTTCGGGATGGACGACATGCCGGCCGAGAACAGCACCACGAAGAAGCCGATCTGGCTCCACATCAGGACCGCCATCACGCACCACAGCGCGAGCCCCGGGTCGCCGAGCCACTCGGGCTGCACACTGTCGAGGCCGACCGCGCCGAGGAAGGCGTTGAGCGCGCCGCTGTCGGGGTTGTAGAGGAACTGGAACAGCAGGGCCACGATGGCGATGGAGAGCACCTGCGGGAAGAAGTACACGATCTTGTAGAAGGGCGCGCCCTGGACGCCGGAGACCGCGGCGCCCCTGCGCCTGCGGCCGCCGACGTTGAGCATGAAGGACAGGAACAGGGCGATCGCCAGCACCACCACGGGGAGCACCAGCACATAGACCACACTGTGCCGGAAGGACGCCCAGAACGTGCTGTCGTGGATCATCCGCCGGTAGTTGTCGAGCCCCGTCACCGAGAACCGGGGGCTGAGCCCGGTCCAGTCGGTGAACGAGTAGTAGATCGACTGGATGAACGGCCAGACGACGAAGATGGCGTACAACGCCAGGGGCACGATCAGGAACCCCGCGATGAACCGGTACTTGCCGTGCTGCATGTCTCCCGACCCCGAATCCTGTGCGGACACCGCCCGACGGCGCGCCGCGGTGCCTGGGAGCTGCCAGGCACCGCGGCGGCCGGGGACCCGGTACGGCCCCGGCGCGGGCGCGCTCCTGGCGCCCCCGCGGCCGTACCGCCCTACTGGTGCTTGTAGTGGGTGATGGACGAGTCCTTGGCCGCCGCGTCGGTGAACTCCTGGCACTTCTTGACGCATTCGGCCGGGGTCATCCGGCCTGCCATCATCTCGCCGAGCGCGCCGACGCCGATCTTCTGCTTCATCAGGTCGACGTACCAGTCCTGGAGGCGGGGGTTGAGGACGTTGGAGCCCGCCTTCTTCAGCGCGTCCACGCCGGACTGGAGGGCGCTGGTGAGCGTGAGTCCCTCGGTCCCGCCGTCGAAGGAGCTGAGCGACTTCACCTTCTGCGTGAAGTTCCGCGAGGACGCCTCGCTGAGCATGATGCGCAGCTGCTCCATCCCGCCGAGCGGGTTCTTCGCCTTCGCGGGGACGATGTACGGCTCGCCGCCCGCGGCCCAGAGGGTGCCGAAGGGCAGCTTGTCGTGGGCGTCGAGGCCGGAGGGCGCGGAGACCTTCATCCGGAAGTCCTTGGGCGTGGTCTTCGCCGCCTCGTTCTCCACCCAGGAGCCGTTGGGGATGAACAGCGCCTTGTACTGGGTCCACGCGGTCTGCGACTGGATGTGGTCGAGCCCCGGGGTGCCCTTGAGGATGTACCCCTTGGCGTACAGCTCGTAGTACGCGTCGAAGGCGGCCTTCACGGCGGGCGCCTTCCAGCAGTTCGGCTCCAGGTTGTCGATCGCGTCGAGTACCTCGCGGCCGCCGATCTTGCCGATGAACGGGAACAGCGAGAAGGGGATGTAGTACGGGTACTTGCCCGCGTACGTCCAGCCGGCGACGCCCTTCTTCTTGGCCTTGGCGCACAGCGCCAGCATGTCGTCCCAGGTCTCGGGGTACTGCGCGTCGAAGCGGTCGAGCGCGGTCTGCGAGTACCAGACGCCGTAGACCGTGTACGCGTAGTTCATGACGTAGACCGGCGCGCCGTTGAACTGGCCCATCTCAAGGACGCCGGGGCGCAGGGTGTCGCGGACCTTCTTGGACGGGTCGTCGATCGAGGGCGCGTCCATCAGCGGGGTGAGGTCGGCGAGCTGCTTCTGCCCCACGAGGACGCCCATGTCCATCTGCTCGGCACCGGAGTTGTCGATCAGGTCGGGCGGGGTGCCTCCGTTGAAGCGGGGCTGGAGCTGGGTCTGGATCTTCTGGGTGGGCGTGAGGCTGATCTTCGCCTTGGGGAAGCTCTTGCGGTAGAGCGCGGTGGCGTCCTTGGCGTACTCGGTGCCGAAGCCGCCGTCGAAGATCACGAAGTCGAGCGGGGCGGTGTCGTTGACCCCGAGCGGGTTCTTCGCGCTCGTCTTCCCCTTGTCGGGCTTGCTCGCGCCGTCGTCCCCGCCGCCGCTCGCGCAGGCGCTCAGGAAGCTCACCGCCGGCACGCCGATCACGCCGAGCGCCGCCGACCGCTTGATCACGTCGCGGCGGCCGAGGCCCCCGTCGCTTTGAGCGGAGGTGGATGCCATGCTCAAGTCCTCGCCTTCTCCAGGACTCAGGCGGTGTGCCGCGCGGCCGTCCTTCTCGTCTGAGGCGAAGGCCCCGCCACCGCGGGTCTATGAAGCTGGTCGTGCCGGGTGCCCGGGTGTGCACGGGCGGTGGACCGCAGCGGGGCGCGGTCCGCTTCCGCCCCGCGGAATGCGGGCAGAGTCCACCCGGGTCCTCCCCCCGGCCCCGTCTGCACAGCGAAAACACCAGGGCGGACGCCGACAGGTATAGTCCACTTCCCGCCGGGTGAGCAAGATCGAAAGCAAAGTTGGACGGCAGTCTTTCCCTGTTCGAGACCTCACAGAAATGTGGAGCGATGAGGGAATGTTCCGGTCCGAATCGCATCCGGAATTCCCGGTTTCACGACATCTTCCCTCCGCAACACCCTTGACAGCACGGCCCCTTCGGATGTCGATCATGCCTCGCACCCCGGCTTCCGGGGCTCGGTCCCGCCCGGTACGGACGGTATGCCGAACGCCGGGGAAACACGCCGGGCGCATACAGCGCGGGCAAAGCGTCCCCAAAGGGATGGGAGGGCGGGAGAAGGGGAGGGGAAGACGGGAAAGGCAGGAAAGGGGCGTTGGCTCGATGAATCCCCCTCCCCCACGTTTCCCCGCCACCGGTATTCGTCGATCCGCCTTTCCCTTTACGGATCATGGAAAAGGGGCCGAGCACGTGGTGGGAGGGGATCCGGAGGGCCGCCGAGGGTCCGCGCAAGGGTCCACGGAGGACTCGGCGCAGGGGGCCGGGGGGCGGCACCGGCCGCCGCGCCGCCGCCGGTGCGGCGGCGCGCGGGCGCCCCGGCGGGTGGCCGGTCGGAAGGTTCGGTTCACTGAACGGACGGTGAACGAGCGGCGGAGCGACCGCAATCGGAGGTGTGGAGCGCTGAACCGTGGGGACACGGCCTCCGTAAGGGAGGACAATGGTCTCCCGGGGCCCCGGTGCCGGGGACCGCACCGATCTGTCACGCCGAGGGGGCGCGTCATGGTGTTCCAGGGGGCGTACACGGTGCTGTGCGCGGTTCTGGCGTTGTTCGGCCTCGCCTGCGTCGTATGGGCCTGGACCGTCAGCGGGCGCGGCGGCGGGGCCTGCTGAGCTGACGGCGCGGGCCCGGCCGAGCCGGGGCCCGCAGGCGCGGCGCCCGTCAGTCCAGGAGGCGGCGGATCAGCGGCAGCAGCTCGTCCCTGTCGGCCGCGGCGAGGTGCGGCAGGGTGCCGGCGCGGCGCGCGAGGACGACGCCGACGAACGCGGCTGTGAGCAATTCAGCGCGCAGGGCGGCCTGTTCCTCGTCCTCCTGCGCGAAGCGCTCCCGCAGCGGCCCCACGACCCTGCGGTCCAGCTCGGCCGCGGCCGCGGCGTGCGCGTCCGGGTCCTCGTAGGGCCGCACCGCCACCTGCGCGACGGGTCCGGGGCCCTGCCGGTCGAAGCGGGCGACCAGCCCGGCGAGGCGGTCGGCGTCGAAGAGGTCGGCGAAGCTCTCCGACCGGTCCTCGGCCCGCAGGACGGCCACGAACAGCAGCGCCTTGCCGCCGAAGTAGCGGGCGATCATCGCCGGGTCGACCCCGGCGCGCTCGCCGATGTCCCTGGCGGTGGTGCGGTCGTAGCCCCGCTCGCCGAACAGCTCACCGGCGGCCCGCAGCAGCCGCTCGCGGCTGGCCGCCGCGTCCCGGCGGCGCGGCGCGGGGCGCCCCTCGGCTGCGGGGCCGCCCGCGGCGGGCGGTGCGGTCTCGGCGGCGGGCCGCGGCCCGGTCGGCTCGGTCACGGGGTCAGTCCTCGCTGGGGTCGTACGGGGCGGGGGCCGCGCCCTCCATGGCGCGCGAGCGCGGGCCGCCGGCCGGGGGCAGGTCGGGGGTGGCGGGCACCGCACCGGCGAGGCCCTCGTCGGCGAGGACGGGGTCCGCGGCGGCGGACGGCGCGTCCGGTGCGCCGGTGCTCCCCGCGGCCGTCGCGACGCGGGCGCGCAGCCTGGGCAGCATGACGGCGGCGAGTGCGGTGGCGATCCACATCGCGCACGCGATCAGCCCTCCGTCGGTGTAGCCCGCGCCGCTCGGCAGGTCGCGCCCCCTGGCGGTGTGGGCCTCCAGCACCACGGCGCTCATGGTACTGCCGGCCGCGTAGCCGATGTACCTGATGACCTGGTTGAAACTGGTGGCGCTGCCGGTCTCCTGCGCCGGCACCGAGCCCACGATGAGACCGGGCATGACCGCGAAGATCGCGCCCACGCCGAGGCCGGCGAGCGCCATCACGACGAGGACCTCCACCATGGTGGAGCGGGCGCAGCTGAACACCGCCATGGCGAGCAGCATCACGGCGGCGCCGAGCGCGAGGGCGGCGCCCGCGGGGATCCGGGCCGCCAGGGCGCGGGTGATCCGGGTGGCGACGACGCTCGCCGCGGAGAACGGCACGAGGACGAGGCCCGCGACGAAGACGGAGGCGCCGAGGCCGTACCCGCTGCCGACCGGGGTCTGGACGAAGCGCGTCACCAGCGAGATCAGCAGGTACATCCCGACGCCCGCGAGCAGCGCCGAGACGTCGGCGGTGAGGATGGAGGGGCGGCGCAGCAGGCGCAGGTCGACGAGCGGGTGGGCGGCGAGCAGCTCCCGTACGACCCAGCCGGCGAGCACCAGGACCGAGCCGGTGACGACGCAGATCAGCAGCGGCGAGGTCCACCCCCAGCTCTCGCCCTCGCTCAGCGAGAGCAGCATCCCGACGAGGGCGGCGCCCAGCAGCACGGCGCCCGGCAGGTCGACGGGCCGGCGGGGCCGGTGCGCCGAGGACGGTACGACGACGGCGGCGACCACCAGCCCGAGCGCGCTGACGACGGCGCCGAACCAGAACGCGGCGTGCAGCCCGCCGAACTGGGCGACGAGCCCGGTGACGGGGTAGCCGAGGCCCACGCCCGCGACCGTCGTCACCGAGAGCACGGCCGCGGCCAGCCGCGCGCGCTCGGCGGGCAGCGCGTCGCGCACGGCGGTGATGCCGAGCGGCGTCAGCCCCAGGCCGATGCCCTGAAGCGCCCGCCCGACCAGCAGGAACGCGAAGCCGAGCGGCAGCGCGGCGAGGATCGCGCCCAGCATGACGGCGGCGAGCGACACGATGATCACCCGCCGCCGGTGCGGCCCGTCCCCCAGCCGCCCGGTCAGCGGCGTGGCGACGGCGGCCACCAGGAAGGTCACGGTGAGCGCCCACTGGGCGTCGTTCACCGATATGTGGTCGGTCTCCGCGACGGTCGGGATCAGCGGCGCCCCGAGGCTGCTGACCACCGCCACCACCATGCCCATGAACACGAGCCCCGGCACGAGGAACCGGTGCACGGGTGCGGGCGGAGCGTCCTGACGCAGAAGTCCATGGGTCATACAATCAGGCTACGCCCCACGTCCACACCCGATGTCTACACCCGATGACCACCCGCCCTCGGCAACCCGACACGGCGCCCCCGCACCGTGGGGTGCGGGGGCGCCGGGGTGGGGCTGGGGGTTACTTGCGGAGGAGGCTGCGGAGGACGTACTGCATGATGCCTCCGTTGCGGTAGTAGTCCGCCTCTCCGGGGGTGTCGATGCGGACGACCGCGTCGAACTCCACGCCGGAGTCGGTGGTGACCTTGACCGTGGACGGGACGGAGCCGTCGTTGAGGCCGGTCACGCCGGTGAAGGAGAAGGTCTCCTCGCCGGTGAGGCCGAGGGACTCCGCGCTCTGGCCCTGGGGGAACTGGAGCGGGAGGACGCCCATGCCGATGAGGTTGGAGCGGTGGATGCGCTCGTAGGACTCGGCGATGACGGCCTTGACGCCCAGCAGGGCGGTGCCCTTGGCGGCCCAGTCTCGCGAGGAGCCGGAGCCGTACTCCTTGCCCGCGAGGACGACGAGCGGGATGCCCTGCTCGATGTAGTTGCGCGAGGCGTCGTAGATGAAGGAGACCGGCGCTTCCGCCTGGGTGAAGTCGCGGGTGTAGCCGCCCTCGGTGCCCGGCGCGATCTGGTTGCGCAGGCGGATGTTGGCGAACGTGCCGCGGATCATGACCTCGTGGTTGCCGCGGCGCGAGCCGTAGCTGTTGAAGTCGCGGCGCTCGACGCCGTGCTCCGTGAGGTACTGGCCGGCCGGGGTGTCGGCCTTGATGGCGCCGGCCGGGGAGATGTGGTCGGTGGTGACCGAGTCGCCGAGCTTCGCCAGGACGCGGGCGCCCGCGATGTCCTCGACCGGGGCCGGCTCGTGCGCCATGCCCTCGAAGTACGGGGGCTTGCGGACGTAGGTCGACTCCGCGTCCCACTCGAAGGTGTTGCCCGTCGGGACGGGGAGCGCCTGCCACTGGGCGTCGCCCGCGAAGACGTCCGCGTAGGACTTGTTGAACATGTCCTCGCCGATGGCGTTGGCGACGACCTCGTTCACCTCCGCCTCGGTGGGCCAGACGTCCTTGAGGAAGACCGGGTTGCCCTCGGCGTCGTGGCCGAGCGCGTCCCTGGTGATGTCGGTCTTCATCGAGCCGGCCAGCGCGTACGCGACGACCAGCGGCGGGGACGCCAGGTAGTTCATCTTGACGTCGGGGTTGATGCGGCCCTCGAAGTTGCGGTTGCCGGAGAGCACCGCGGTGACCGCGAGGTCGTGCTCGTTGACCGCCTTGGAGACCTCCTCGGGCAGCGGGCCCGAGTTGCCGATGCAGGTGGTGCAGCCGTAGCCGACGAGGTTGAAGCCGACCTTGTCGAGGTACGGGGTGAGGCCCGCCTTGTCGAAGTAGTCGGTGACGACCTTGGAGCCGGGCGCGAGCGTGGTCTTGACCCACGGCTTGCGGGTCAGGCCCTTCTCGACCGCCTTCTTGGCCACGAGCGCCGCGGCGACCATGACGTACGGGTTCGAGGTGTTGGTGCAGGAGGTGATCGCGGCGACGGTGACGGCGCCGTGGTCCAGCTCGTACGCCACACCCTCGGGTGAGGTGACGCCGACCGGGTTGGACGGGACGCCGTTGGCGGCGGCCGGGGCGTCGGAGGCCGGGAAGGACTCCTTGCCCGCCTCGTCCACGGTGTCCACGTAGTTGCGGACGTCCGTCTTGAACTGCTCGGCGGCGTTCGCCAGGACGATGCGGTCCTGCGGGCGCTTCGGTCCTGCGATCGACGGGACGACCGTCGCGAGGTCGAGTTCCAGCTTCTCGGAGAAGTCCGGCTCGGCCTTCGGGTCGAGCCAGAGGCCCTGCTCCTTGGCGTACGCCTCGACGAGCGCGACCTGCTGGTCGCTGCGGCCGGTCAGGCGCAGGTAGTTCAGGGTCTCGTCGTCGATCGGGAAGATCGCGGCGGTGGAGCCGAACTCCGGCGACATGTTGCCGATGGTGGCGCGGTTGGCGAGCGAGGTCGCGGCGACGCCCTCGCCGTAGAACTCGACGAACTTGCCGACGACGCCGTGCTTGCGCAGCATCTCGGTGATGGTGAGCACCAGGTCGGTCGCGGTGGTGCCGGGCGTGAGCTCACCCGTCAGCTTGAAGCCGACGACGCGCGGGATGAGCATCGACACGGGCTGGCCGAGCATCGCGGCCTCGGCCTCGATGCCGCCGACGCCCCAGCCGAGGACGCCGAGGCCGTTGACCATGGTGGTGTGCGAGTCGGTGCCGACCAGGGTGTCGGGGTACGCCTTGCCGTCGCGGACCATCACGACGCGGGCGAGCTTCTCGATGTTGACCTGGTGGACGATGCCGGTGCCCGGGGGGACGACCTTGAACTCGTCGAAGGCGGTCTGGCCCCAGCGCAGGAACTGGTAGCGCTCCTTGTTGCGGCCGTACTCCAGCTCGACGTTCTGCTGGAAGGCGTTGCTCGTGCCGAACTTGTCGGCGATCACGGAGTGGTCGATGACCAGCTCGGCGGGGGCCAGCGGGTTGATCTTCGCCGGGTCGCCGCCGAGGTCCTTGACGGCCTCGCGCATGGTGGCGAGGTCCACGACACACGGCACACCGGTGAAGTCCTGCATGATCACCCGGGCGGGCGTGAACTGGATCTCCTGGCTGGGCTGCGCCTGGGAGTCCCAGCCGCCGATCGCGCGGATGTGGTCCGCGGTGATGTTCGCACCGTCCTCGGTGCGCAGCAGGTTCTCCAGGAGCACCTTCAGGCTGTAAGGGAGGCGCGCGGAGCCCTCGACCTTGTCCAGCCGGAAGATCTCGTACGACTCGTCGCCCACGCGCAGCGTGCTGCGGGCGTCGAAGCTGTTGGCCGACACGACAGTCTCCTTCTTGATGTGCGCGTACTACCGCCATGCTGCCGCCACGAGTCGTCACCGATCCGCTAAGGTAAGACTTAGTTAGGGTAGCCTTACCTTGTCGCAGGCCGCGGTACGCCTTCGACAAGTATCTCGATGTCGAGATAACTCTAGTACATGGCCGCGCCGTGGTCATGCACGTACGGCCGCCCCGGCGGCCGTGAGGGTGCGCGTCCGACGCGCGACCGCCTCCCCGCGTGGCGCGCCGGGCCGCTCCCCGCGGCCCGCACCGGCCGGAGCGCGTGTCCGGTCCGCGTAGGGGCGGGCCGGGTACCCGCGGGTCAGGCGCCGGGGTGCCGCTCGCGGTCGAGCAGGGCCGCGGCCTCTGCGCGGTTGGCCACGCCCAGCTTCGCGAACAGGTTGTTGACATGCGTCTTCACCGTCGCGACCGAGACGTACAGGGTCTCGGCCACCGAGCGGTTGCCGCGGCGCTCCGCGATCAGTTCGAGCACCCGGGTCTCCTGCACGGTGAGGGAGTGGCGGGCCGCGACCCGTTCGAGGGCGCTGCGCGCCGAGAGGCCCCGCACCATGACCGACGCGATCTCGGGCGCGAAGGTCCTGTGCCCGTCCGCGGTCGCGGTGATCGCGGAGACGATCTGCGCCCGGCCCGCGCTCTTGGTGAGATACCCGGCGGCGCCCGCGCGCAGCGCGCCGACGATGGACTCGTCGTCCGCGTAGGTGGTCAGGACGAGCACCGCGGGCGCGGGCGGCGGGAAGGCCGCGATCGCCCGCGTGGCCTCGACGCCGTCGACGCCCGGCATCCGCAGGTCCATCAGGACCACGGCGGGCGCGAGGCGGCGCGCCTCGGCGACGGCCTGCGCGCCGTCCGCCGCGGTGCCGACGACCTCGACCTCCTCCTCGTGTTCGAGGATGGTGACGAGGCCGTCGCGCACGGCGGCCTGGTCGTCCGCCACCACCACCCTGACGGGCCGCTCACTCATAGGGCACCCGGCATTCCACGCTCCACACTCCCTCTCGTCCGCGCGCGTCGAGCGTGCCGCCGACCAGGCGCGCCCTCTCCCGCATCCCGGCGATCCCGTGGCCGCCCGGCGGCAGGGCGCCGCCGGACGCGCCGGGTGGGGGCAGCGGGTTGGCGACCCGCAGGACCGCGGCCTCCCTGCCCGCCTCCACCAGGACCTCCACGTGCGTGCCCCGTGCATGCTTGCGCGCGTTGGTCAGCGCCTCGACGGTGACCGAGGCGAGCACCTCGGCGACGGGCGCGGGCACCCGCGCCGGATCGCCGCGCAGCTCCACGGAGACGTCCGCGCCGAGGGCCCGCGCACCGGCCGCGACCTCGGCGAGCGCCGCGTCGATGCCGGAGGGGAGCCGGCGCAGCGCCGCCACGGCGCGGCGCGCCGCGACCAGGCCTTCGGCGGCGCTCTCGCGTGCCCCGCGTACGCGGCCGACGACGTCGGCGTCGGCGCCGTGCGCCGTGCTGACGGCGTCCAGCGCGTCGAGCTGGATGACGAGGCCGCCGAGGGAGTGCGCGAGCACGTCGTGGAGGTCCCTGGCGATCCTGGCACGCTCCTCCAGGACCGCGCGCTCGGCCCGCCGCTCCGCGCTCTCGCGCTGGGCCCGCCTGTCGAGGCCGGAGAGCCGGGCGAGCAGGCCGAAGCCGCCGCCCAGCACGGCTGAGACCAGGGTGTTGGCGGCATCGGCGGGGGCGCCGCCCGTCAGCGCGAGCGCGAGGCCGTGGCCGAGGGCCGCGGCGGCGAGCGACCACCCGATCAGCGGGAGCGCCGTGTCGACGGTGGAGGTCAGCAGGAACAGCCCGGCCCCGGTGAGGAACGTCGCGCCGGAGGGCTCGCCCGCGTCGAGGCCCGCGCTGACCGCGCCGCCGACGAGGACCACGGCCCAGGCGGCGCTCGGCCAGGGCCTCGCCATCCGGTGCCGCAGGACCGTGACGGCGGTCCAGAGCGCGAGCAGCGCGTAGCAGAGCACGGACGCGGCTTCCGGCGCCCGGCGCGTGCCGGCCTGGAGGAACGCGGCGACCCCGATGGCGAGGGCGCCGAGCAGCATCCTGCGGAGACGGGACGCGTCGAGGCCCTCCCTGAAGGGGCCGGGCGCGAAGCCGCGCGCGCTCTCGAATGGCACGTCTCCATCATGGCCGGGGACGCGGCGGGCGACCCGGCCCGGCGGCGCGTTCTCCACCTTTATCTCCACCCCGGCGGCTGATCCGCGCGGCCCGTGCGCCCGGCCATGGTGGTGGTGTGCCGGCCGGTCCGGCGGGCCCGGCCGGCGGCAGCGGCCGGGCGGTCTCCCAGGGAAGGGTCCCGTGGTCATGGGCAGCGCGTCGTTCGCCAACCTCGCCGTCACCGCGGCCGTCCTCGCGTGGCTGCTCGTCCGGCAGCTCTCCGAGCGGCCGCTGAAGGAGAAGTCGCGGGTCGCCCTCGTGCTGGTGGTGGTCGGCGCGGTGGAGACCGTCGCCTTTGCCGGGCACCATCCGCTGTCGGGCCACGACGCGGCGATACTGCTCGCGAGCCTCCTGGTGGGGGTGGGGCTCGCTACGGTACGGGCGTTCACCGTGCGGCTCGCCGTCAGGGGCGGCCAGGTGGTCCGGCGCGGCACCTGGCTGACGGGTCTTCTGTGGATCGCCGGCATCGCCCAGCACTTCCTGATGGACACCACGGTGGCCGCGGGCCTCGGCCAAGTGACGATCCTGCTCTACTTCGGCGTGGTGCTGCTGGCACAGCGCCAGGTCCTCAACGCCCGCGCCCGCACGGGGGCCCCGACCGGGTGAACTGGCGGCCGGGGGGCCGTGGGCGGGGGCGTCCCCACGGCCGGGCCCCACGACCCCGCGCCCCCGGGAGGGGGCGGCCGGCTCAGCGCGGCCGGGTGACCGGGCCCGGTCTCCGTCGGCGAAGGCCGTCGGGACCGGGGCCCGGCCGCCGGCGCCGGGCGGTCGGGCCCGCGCGGCGGCCGTGGCGGGCCTGCGGCCCTGCCCCGGTCGCCGGCTTGGCCGTCAGAGTGCGATCTGGAGGCGGTTGTCGACGATCTGCCCGAAGTCGGCGTCCTCGGGGATCAGGTCCCAGTCGACCATCCAGTCGTACGTGCGCTGGAACTCGGCGACCGGGTACGGCGCCGGCTCCGCGTACCGCAGGCGGTCGCGGCGGAAGTCGGACGGGTCGAGGTGCACGACCTCCTCGGGCACGTCGGCGATGAGGTAGTGCAGGTACGGCTTCGGGTCCTCGTTGATCTTGTGTACGGCCTTGACCACCGCGCGCTGGATCGCGGTGAAGGTCTCCGGGTCCATGCCGGGGGCCGCGATCTCGGCGCCGACGTAGAACGCCTCGGCGATCAGCTTGTAGCCGAGCTTCTCCGCGACGGTGATCCACGGCTCCATCACCGCGGCCGCCGCGACCTTGCCGTCGCGCAGCGCCTCGAACCGCTCCTTCGGGCCGCCGACGTGGACGATGTTGATCTCCTCCTTCCTGAGGAAGCCCTCAAGCGTCTGGATGCCGATGTAGTGGGACCCGTGGTGGAAGTTGACCCCGACGGTGCGGCCCGCCAGATCCTGCGGGTGGTTGGCCGGGTCGTCGGGCCTGACGAAGATGGCCTGGCTGCCGATGGCCGCGCGCTTGCTGACGACCTGGCCGCCCGCCTCGCTGTCGTACGAGCGGCGGATCTGCCCCCACTCGCAGGCGCGGTAGAGGGACGCGTCACCGGCCTCGAAGGCGGAGTTGCCGCTGAACGCGGAGATCAGGGTGTGGTCCTCGACGGGCTTGAGCACCGCCTCGCGCTGCCCCTTGCGCACCAGCTCGACGTCGAGTCCCTCCTCGGCGAAGTACCCCTCGTCGCGTGCGACGAAGTAGGGCAGGGAGAAGACGGGGCTCGACGTCTCACTGACGATCTTCTTGAGTGCCATGGTGGCGGCCTTCCTGTAAACCGGTGGGCGGGTGGGGATGCGCCGCCCGCGCCGTGCACCGCGCGGGCGGGCGCGCGGACGTCAGCGCAGGACCTGCGCGACGGTGGTGTCCTTGGGCAGCGGGCCGTACGTCTTCTGCAGGCCCTGGTAGAAGCCCTGCTTGGCGAGGGCGTCGACGTAGGAGTTGTCCACGAGCGGGGTGAGGTTCTTCAACGCCGCCTGTTGGGCGGCCGGTTGGTAACGGACGTACGGTGCGAAGTCCGCCGTGTCGCACCGGCCGACGGGCGCCTGGACCGGCGGCAGGTAGGCGTCGAAGCTCTTGCCGAG
This sequence comes from Streptomyces sp. NPDC047002, assembly GCF_040704505.1. Lineage (NCBI taxonomy): Bacteria > Bacillati > Actinomycetota > Actinomycetes > Kitasatosporales > Streptomycetaceae > Streptomyces > Streptomyces sp. NPDC047002. Next base: position 22,158 of record NZ_JBEYWC010000048.1, on the reverse strand, counting down.
CGTGGCCGCGTCGGCCGGTTTCGCGGGGTCGAGGTGGAGGAAGGCGCCGAGCGTCTTCACCCCGTCGGCCTTGTGCGTCTGATACGACCAGGCGCCCTCGGCCAGGCTCTTGAGGACCGCGGTCACCGCCTCGGGGTTCTTCTTCGCCCAGTCGGTGGAGACGACGTACGGGCTCGGCGGTCCGAGCGCGTAGCCGAGTCGGGCCAGACCCGCCTTGTCCGCACGGAAGTTGAAGGGCGTGGAGAGCAGGCCGCTGTCGACCTTGCCGCTGGTGAGCGCGGTCAGCACGTTGGGGATCGAACCCAGCGCCACGAACTTCACCGCGCCCGGGTCGAGCCCCTTGGAGCGCAGGTACGCCTGGAGGGCGACCTGCGGGGCGCCGCCGAGCGAGGGCACACCCACGGTCCTGCCCCGGAGATCCGCGAGCGAGGAGGTCCCCTTGCGGGCGTAGACGTAGTAGCCGTTGCTCTTGGCGACGCAGCCGATCGCGGTGATCGGCACGTGCTTGGCGTACAGGTCGAGCACGTCGCCGCCGGCCAGCTGGTCGAAGGCGACGGAGCCCGCCACGAAGGCCGCCTTGAGCTGGCCCTCGGCGGAGAGCGGGGTGGTGACGGAGAGCCCGTTCTTGCGGAAGAAGCCCTTCTGCAGGGTGTACTGGAAGGCTCCCTGGGCCGCGGACACCGAGGCCGTGGGCACCGTCAGGGCCGTCGCCGAGCCCTTCGCGCCGGTGTGGTCCGCCGCGGCGGATCCCGAGCCGCACCCGGCGAGCAGGGCGGACAGCGCGCCCGCCGTGGCGAGGGCGAGGGCGCGGCGGACGCGTGGTCCGCCGGGGGTGCGGGCGGCCCGTGGGGGCCTTGCGTCGGGTGCATGCGGTTCACGCATCGGCGGTGCCTTTTCTCAGGGGTCGGCGGGGCTCGGGCGACCGCGCGGCCACCGGTCCCCGGGTCATGGCGAGTTCGGAGGCGCTGGCCCGCTCGTCGCCGCTGCGGAGGCGCTGGTAGACGCGGGCGCTGACGGCGGCGATGTACTCGCCGTGCTGGAACTCCTCGGTGCGCGGGCGCTTCTCGTCGACCTCGAAGGTCTCCACGATGCGTCCGGGCCGTTCGCTCATCACCGCGACGCGGTCGCCGAGGAAGACCGCCTCGTGGATGTCGTGGGTGACGATGACGGCCGCCGTGCCGAGGGCGTGCAGGGTCGCGGACAGTACGCGCTGGAGCCGTTCGCGGGTGAGGGTGTCCACGGCGCTGAACGGCTCGTCCAGCAGCAGGGCCACCGGGTCGGTGGCGAGTGCGCGGGCGAGGTTGACGCGCTGCTGCATGCCACCGGAGAGCGCGGCGGGCCTGAAGTCGTGGAAGCCGGTGAGGCCCACGAGTTCGAGCAGTTCGTCGGCGCGCGCCCGGCGCCGCGCGGCGCTCGGCCGGCCGCTGTGCGCCCGTAGCCGCAGCCCGAACTCGATGTTCTTGCGCACGCTCCACCAGGGGAAGAGCGAGGGCTGCTGGAAGACGTACCCGGTGTCGGTGCTGCCTGCTTCGGGCGGCCGCCCCTGGAGTGTGACACTGCCCCGGTCGAGCGAGGCGAGGCCCTGGAGGGACTTGAGCAGTGTGGTCTTGCCGCAGCCGCTCGGTCCCACGACGGCGAGCACCTCCCCGCGCCCGACGGCCAGGTCCACGCCGTCGAGGACGGGCAGGGGCCCTGAGGCGGTCCTGTAGTGCGCGTACGCCCCGTGGACCTCGATGACCTGTGCCGCGTGGGCGGCCGGTTCGTCCAGTGTGTTCATGCCTGCTCCGTCCGGGCGGTACGGGCCTCGTTCATGCGGCGTTCGAAGAACGCGACGAGTGCGGTGAGGACGATGCCGATCACACTGAGCGTGACCACACCGACGTAGACGTCATCGGTCTTGAGGTTCTGCTGGCCGGAGATGATGAGGTAGCCCAGGCCCGAGGTGGAGCCGAACAGGTCGGCGGCGACGAGCGCGATCAGGGCGCGGCCGATGGCCAGCCGCAGTCCGGTGAGGATGTGCGGTGCGGTGCCGGGGAGGGTGAGGTGGCACAGCGTCTCGAAGGCGTTGGCGCGGAACGCGCGGGTCACGTCCCGCAGTCCGCCGCCGACGACGGAGGCCGCGCCCGCCTGGGTGTTGATGACGAGCGGGAAGAACCCCGAGGCCGCGACGATCGCGACCTTGGCGGTGAAACCGAAGCCGAGGCCGACAATGACCAGCGGCGCCACCGCGATCACGGGGATCGTGTAGAGCGCGGTCACCCAGGGCCCGAGCGCCGCGGCGAGCGGGCGGCTGGTGCCGAGCAGCAGTCCGGCCGGCACGCCCACGGCCGTGGCGATCGCGAGGCCGATGAGCAGTTGGGCGAGGCTGAGGCCGATGTCGGGCCCGAGTGTGCCGGCGCCGAACAGGGCCGCGGCGTCCCTGGCGATCTGGGCCGGGCCGACGACGGCGAGCGGGTTGGGGCTGAAGACGGTGATCACGAGCTGCCACACCGCGAGGCCGGCCACGATGGAGACCAGGGGCAGTACCAGCCTGCGGACGCGGCTGCTCCGCGAGCCCCTCGGGGTCTCGGCTGAAGCGGGCACGGGAAATCCTCCGTTGCTCGGGCGCTGCGGCGGACGGGTGTCGGATGGCGGGCGGGGACCGGGACCGGTACCGGGGACGGGTGGGCCACCCGGGCGCACGGTCGCGGAAAGGGCAGGAAAGGAGCGCGGAACGTGCCGGGGAAAGACACGGGAGGGCGCCGCGCCCCGCGACCTGTGGATGCGGTGGGGCGGCGGCAGGGGCGGTGCGCGGGACGCGGTGGGTACGGGCAGGGGCGGTGGCCGCCGTCCGCACGGAGGCGTCAGGGCGCGGGGCTGTGCCGCACGGTGAAGGGTGACTCCCGGCCGTACGGCGGTCGTTGAAGCCCGGTCAGCGGCGCGCGGACGCCCACGGGAGCCGTGGCCGCCGGGTGCGCGGGACGCTCGGAAGGTGCAGGGATCCCGGGGGTCCGCCGCGGCGGTACGGGATCGGGCCGCGGCGCGCCGGTGCGCGCCGGGCGTGCGCTATCAGCGACAGACGGCCCCGCTGTAGAGAACGAAGTCCAGGTACCGTCGCCGCACGAGAAGGTCAGCAGCCGGGTTCATGCGAACGAGTATGCGCGGGGGCCTTTCCGGGTGTCAACAGGCATCGCATTTCATTGACATGACGCCCGGTGCCCCGGCCCGCGAGGGCCCGGGCGGCGCGGCACGGCAGCGCGCCCGGCGGCCCGGCCGTGGCGGCTTCGCCAACTCCCTCACGAAGCGGAGTGGTTGGCGGCCCCGTTCGCGTCGGTCCGGGAGCGGAGCGAGGACCTGCCGCCGCGGTCGGTGATCCGGCGCTGCGAGGAGGCGGGCCGCCCGCCGGAGCGTTCGAGCCAGACGCAGATCAGGTCGGTCCAGGCGTGCACCCGTGCCACGCCCGAGACGTCGAGCGCCATCAGCCGCAGCAGCCGCTCGGTGCGCGCCCTGTTGCCGAAGGCGGCGCGGCGGGTACCGAGCCGCCGTTCGAGCTCGGCGAGCGCGGCGCGCACCGGGCGGCGCGACACGGGCCTGCCCCGGTCGCGCGCCGCGAGTTGGCGCTCCATCACGGGCCCGGCGAAGGCCAGCCAGCGGTCGAGTTCGGGGACGGCGTGGCGGCGCGCCTCCGCGGCGAAGCGGTCCCAGTCGGCGCGGCCGCGCCAGCCCCGCTGGAGCGCCTGCCACAGGCGGCCCTCCCTGCGGTCGAGGCCGTGGTCCCGGCAGATGCGCCTGGCCTCCTCGCGCAGCAGGTGCTCGTCGTACCAGAGGACGGGACGCGGAGTGCCGGCGCCGCCCTCCGCGGGCCACACCCGCCGCACGGCGGTGGCGAGCGCGGGCGAGCCGTCACCGACGACCCGGGCCGGCGCCCCGGCGCGCTCCCGGTCCAACTCCCGCAGGAACGAGGCCCAGTGGGCCGCGCCCGTGCCGGTCGACAGGCGGATCGCGAAGATCGCGGGCCGAGCCCCTGGCCGGTGGGTGAGAGCGACGAAGACGGAGAACGCCAGGGCGGGCGCGCCACCGCGCCCGCCGGGTCCCGGCGCGAGCAGCGGCAGCACGCCGACGAGGACCGTGTCGGGCCACGTGTCCTGGCAGGGCGCCTGGGCCCGCCAGAGCGCCTCCGCGTAGACCTCGACCCAGTCGGAGACGAGGGTGCCGTGCCTGCGCGCCGCGTCGCCCGCGGCGGCCGGGCCCCAGCGGCGGGCCGCGCGCTCGCGCACGTCGTGGCCCGCCTGGGCGTAGCTCGTGCCGCGGCCGACCAGGACGAGGCCCGAGGCGATGTCGTACGCCGTGAACTGGTACTTGCGCGCGGTGCGCAGCTCCTCGGCCTCCTTGGCCCGGTCCTCCTCCGTCCGCTTCTCCGTCGGCTCCGCCCCCGGGTACGGGACGGTCAGCGGCGCGGAGAAGCGGTGGGAGGAGGAGGTGGAGCCGGGCTTGGGCATGTTGCAGACGTAGAGCTGCCGCCGCCGCCCCGGCGTGCCGTACCGCCCGCCCAGGACGACCTTGCTCTGCTCGTGCCCGGGGACCGGGCAGCGTGGCGGCGCCGCCGCCACGCTCGTGTCAGACGTCACCACGTCCGTGATTACAGACGCGGCCCCCACCGGTGTCAAGCCGGGCAGGGCGCGCACGGGACCCGCTCGGGCGTGAACTGGGGCGTACGGAAAGGCGAGTTCACACACTTGTCACGGCGGGACGCTGGCCCGGCGGAAAGGGTCCGTGGTGTGCTGGCGCCATGGCCATGCTGGTGATCCGTCGACACGTGGACTACATGCGTGTCAGCAGCGCAGGGTGTCCCGCCGCGCGCTGACACCGCGCTCCTGGGGTCGCTGCCCCTGTCCCCGCGGGCGCCGCGCCACGGACGGCTGACCACGGACGGCTGACGGCGGGCAGGCAGGCACGGTCCGCCGTGAGGGCGGCCCCCTGCCCGCCCGGTGCCTACGGCCGTGCGTCGCACCGGCCGGGTGCCCCGCCGCCGTGCGCCGCCCTGCCCGCGCGTCCGGCGGCCGTCCGCCGCACCGCACGTCCCGCGGGCCCCGACGTCCTCCACCGCCCCGGATGTCCTCCACCGTCCCGCCGGTGCGCGCCCGCGGGGCTGCTTCCCCGCGTCCCCACACCCCCGTCCGCACAAGGGAGAACCATGACCCGGTCCACCGAACCCGCAGCCGCCGACGTCCCCGAGGGGGCCGCGGCCGGGCCCGACACCTCCGCCTGGTCGTTCGAGACCAAGCAGGTGCACGCGGGCGCCGCGCCCGACCCGGCCACCGGCGCCCGCGCCGTCCCGATCTACCAGACGTCCTCGTACGTCTTCCGCGACACCCGGCACGCCGCGGACCTGTTCTCGCTCGCCGAGCCCGGGAACATCTACACCCGGCTGCACAACCCCACGCAGGACGTCTTCGAGCAGCGCGTCGCCGCGCTGGAGGGTGGTGTCGCCGCGGTGGCGCTGGCGTCCGGGCAGGCGGCGGAGACGCTGGCGATCCTGACGGTGGCGCGCGCCGGGGACCACATCGTCTCCAGCGCCTCGCTGTACGGGGGCACGTACAACCTCTTCCGGCACACGCTGCCGAAGTTCGGGATCGACGTGACGTTCGTCGACGATCCTGACGACATCGACGCGTGGCGGGCCGCGATCGGGCCGCGCACGAAGGCCCTGTTCGCGGAGACACTCGGCAATCCGCGCGGCAACGTCCTGGACGTGCGCGCGGTCGCCGACGCGGCGCACGCCGCGGGGGTGCCGCTGATCGTGGACAACACGGTGCCGACTCCGTACCTGCTGCGGCCGGTCGAGCACGGCGCCGACCTCGTCGTGCACTCGGCGACGAAGTTCCTCGGCGGGCACGGCACCACCATCGCGGGCGTCGTGGTCGACGGCGGCACCTTCGACTTCGGCGCAGAGACGGGCCGCTTCCCCGACTTCAACGAGCCGGACCCCAGCTACCACGGGCTGCGGTACTGGCCCGACCTCGGTCCCGGGGCGTTCGCGGTGAAGCTGCGGGTGCAGCTGTTGCGCGACGTGGGCCCCGCGCTCTCGCCGCACTCGGCGTTCCTGCTGCTCCAGGGCGTGGAGACGCTGAGCCTGCGCATCGAGCGGCACTCGGCCAACGCGCAGGCGCTCGCCGAGTGGCTGGAGGGGCGCGACGAGGTCGCGGTGGTGCACTATCCCGGGCTGCCGTCCAACCGGTGGTACGAGGCGGGCCTGCGCTACCTGCCGAACGGCGCGGGCGCGGTGGTGGCGTTCGAGCTGCGCGACGGCATCGAGGCGGGCAAGCGGTTCGTGGACGGTCTCGAACTCTTCAGCCATCTGGCGAACATCGGGGACGTGCGCAGCCTCGTCATCCATCCCGCGTCCACCACCCACAGTCAGCTGGCCGAGGAGCAGTTGAGGGCCACGGGCACCGCTCCTGGGCTGGTGCGGCTGTCGGTCGGGATCGAGCACCTCGCCGATCTGAAGGCCGATCTGGAGGCCGGGTTCCGCGCCGCGAAGGGCACGGGCGCGGGGAAGGGCGCCTCCTGAGCGGCTCCCGGCCGGCGGACCCGCCGCCGGCCTCCGGGGCCTGGCGGGCGGGGGGCCCGCCGGGGCGGCGTCGCTGGCACGCGCTGGGGCGGCCGCTGCCGCTGGAGTCCGGCGGCGAACTGCCGGGCGTGCGGATCGCGTACGAGACCTGGGGGCGCCTCGCCGCCGACGCCTCCAACGCGGTGCTGGTCCTGCACGCGCTGACCGGCGACAGCCATGCGGCGGGCCCTGCCGGGCCCGGCCATCCCACGGCGGGGTGGTGGGACGGCCTGATCGGCCCCGGTCGCGCGCTGGACACCGACAGGTTCCATGTCGTGGCGCCCAATGTGCTCGGCGGTTGCCAGGGCACCACGGGCCCGGCGTCGCTCCGGCCGGACGGCCGGGTCTGGGGCTCGGCCTTCCCCGACCTGACACAGCGCGACCAGGTCGCGGCCGAGGCGGAGTTGGCCGGGGCGCTCGGCATCCGCAGGTGGGCGCTCGTGGTCGGCGGTTCGATGGGCGGCATGCGCGCGCTGGAGTGGGCCGTGTCCCGCCCCGAGAGCGTGCGGTCGCTGCTGGTGCTCGCGTGTCCTGCCGCGGCGAGCGCGGAGCAGATCGCCTGGGCCCGCGTCCAGTTGGGGGCCATCAGGGCCGATCCGCGCTGGCACGGCGGCGACTACCACGGTGCGGCTCCGGGCCGGGGGCCGCACACCGGGCTCGGGCTCGCCCGGCGGCTCGCCCAGGTGACCTACCGCAGCGAGGCGGAGTTCCAGGAGCGGTTCGGCCGGCTGCCGCAGGGCGCCGAGGACCCGTACCGCGGCGGCAGGTACCAGGTGGAGTCCTATCTCGACCACCACGCCGACCGCCTGGTGCGCCGCTTCGACGCGGCGTCGTACGTGGTGCTGACACAGGCCATGAACAGGCACGACGTGGGGCGGGGACGCGGCGGCACGCGGGCCGCGCTGCGGCGGGTGAAGGCCCGAACCGTGGTGGCGGGCGTCGACTCGGACCGCCTCTACCCGCTGTACCAGCAGAGGGAGCTGGCCGAGGGCATCCGGGGCGCCTGGCCGCCGCGGGTGATCACGTCGGCGCACGGGCACGACGGCTTCCTGGTCGAGACCGGGCAGGTCGGCGCGCTGCTCGCGGCGCTGACGCAACCGGTCTGACGCGGGCGGGCCGCGGCCACCCGGCCGGGCCTGCCGGCCCCCACGGCCGGCCCCCGGCACGGCCGAGGCGAGCCCCCCGGCACGGCGGCGCGACGCGGCGGTGGCTTCCGGCACTGCGGCTGCATCCCGCACGGCGGCATGGCCGGAGCGCCGGGCCGCGCCGCCGTGCCAGGGGGGTCGGCGCCGGGCGGCGCCGCCGTCAGCAGGCGCCCTCGTCCTCCCAGGCGCCCCACTCACCGGTGCTGCCCGGCTTCTCGTTCTGCGTCCACCACTTGGCCTTCCAGGCGTGGCCGCCGTACGAGACCTCGTTGCCCGCGGTGTAGGCGGTGGCGGCGTTCCACGCGGCGGCGGCGCAGCCGTTCGGGTCGCCGGGGCCCGTCGGGTCGGTCGGCGGGTCGGTGGGCGTGGTGCTCGGCGGGGTGGCGCCGGCGAACTTCACCGAGTACTTGGCGAAGTCCCACGCCGACTGGGGCACGCTCGAACAAGTGCCGGACGTGGTGCCGTTGTTGTCGGGCGGCGAGCACTGCCGGTCGCGGTTGAGGGACCAGAAGGTGAAGCGGTCCATGCCGTGGCCGGTCGCGTAGTCCAGCACGGTCTGGAAGTCGGACTGGGTGAAGATCTCGCCCGTGTCGCTGCGGCCGTTCATGCCGGAGAAGCCCTCGTGCGCGTACGCGGTGGCCTCGCTCCAGCCGAAGGTGGTCTGGAGCAGCTTGTTGAAGGCGGTGAGCGCCGAGGTCTGCGAGGCCGCCCCGTTGAAGCCGCCGTCGAAGGGCATGATGGAGAAGTTGTTGGGCGTGAAGCCCTGCGACTTGGCCTCGTTGAGCATCTGCTGGCCGAACCAGCCGGTGCCCGCCGCGGTGCCCGCCGTGGTCACGGAGACGTAGAGCCCGGGGTTCTTCTGCTGGAGGATCTTGGCGGCGCCGATCTCGTGGGAGACGGCCGCGGTGTTCTCGTACTCCGGCTCCTCCAGGTCGAAGTCGATGGCGTGCAGCTGGTACTTGTCGATGACCTGCTGGTAGGCGGCGGCCGTGGACGCGGCGTCGGAGCACGCCTGGCCCAGCTTCGTGCCACCGTAGCCGCCGATGGAGACGGAGACGTCGCCGCCCTTGGCGCGGATGGCGCTGATGGTCGAGGCGACGGAGGTGTCGCTCGACACGGGCGCGGTGCCGCCCCACGTGGGCGAGCAGCCGCCGCCGTTGGGGGCGAGGATGAACGCCAGCTGGAACGCCTTGAGGCCGGAGGCGTCCATGATCTGGGTGGCGCTCGGCGGGGTGTTGTCGAGGGGCATCAGGTAAGGGGCGGCGGCGTACCACCTGTTGCTGAGCGCGGCGGCCCGGGCGGTGGACGCTCCCGCCGTGGCGCCGTGCGCGGCGGTGTGGGCGGCGTCGGCCGAGCCGAAGGCGGTCGGCGACGCCACGGCGAGGCCCGCGCCGGCGAGCGCGACCGCTGCCGCGCCGCCGAGGAGGGCACGTAGACGCTTCATGGGCGATCTCCCGGTGAGGTGGGAAAGGAGGGCCGGAGGTCGCAGCGCGAACCTGCGAACGCAGCTCAGAATCGGTCACGCCCTCCGGCACGTCAATAACTTGGACTAGACCAAAGCCATCGAACCTCCGGCGCCGCGGCTTCGCGGCACGGGGGCATGACGATCGCGTTACCGCTCGCGGCCGCCGCGCGGTGACGGCTCGTCAGCACCGCCGCGCACGGCGGGGCATGGTCCGCGCGGCCCGGGCAACACGGAGACCACGAAGGAAGAGAGGGGTACGCCATGCCGATCACGTTCCGCAAGAGCTTCCGGATCCTCCCGGGGGTACGCCTCAACATCAACCGCCACTCGTGGTCCGTCACCACGGGCGGCGGCGACCACGGCCCGCGCCACACGCACAGCAGCACCGGCAGGAGCACGACGTCGATGGACCTGCCGGGCCCCTTCGGCTGGCGGAAGACCACGACGAAGCGGCGCAAGGGGCACTGAGCGGGGCCGGGGCGCCGGGGCTGGCCATCGGGGCCGGGGGCGCCGGACCGGGCGCCGACGGTCGGCGTCGCCGGGCCGTGCGCCGGGAGCCGGGGGCATCGGCCACGTACCGCGAAGGCAGGGACGCGGCGCCGGAGCCCCGCCCCCGCGACGCCTCCCGCGCGGCGGCCACTCCCCCACTCCCCAGCCTCCTCCGTCTCCTTCCGCTCTCCTTCCGCACCGGGCTTTGCTTCCGGTTGCGGCGGCGACACGCGCGGGTCGATGATCGGTCGGCGGGGCGGGTTCCGGTATCCCTGTTCCGGGGCCGCGCGCCCGTACGGTGGCCGCGACACGGCGCCTCACCCGGACGGACTACCCCGACTCGGCACTTATCTCATAGGTGATATAGCCTTTCCTCTATGGCAGACGACTACCTCGTACGCATCGGCAAGCTCATCCGCGACGCCAGGCAGCACCGGGGCTGGACGCAGACGCAGCTGGCCGAGGCACTCGCAACCAGCCAGAGCGCGGTCAATCGCATCGAGCGCGGCAATCAGAACATCAGCCTTGAGATGATCGCCCGTATCGGCGAGGCCCTCGACAGTGAGATCGTCTCCCTCGGCTACTCGGGCCCCATGCACCTGCGGGTGGTCGGCGGCCGCAGGCTCTCCGGCTCCATCGACGTCAAGACGTCCAAGAACGCCTGTGTCGCCCTCCTGTGCGGCTCCCTGCTGAACAAGGGCCGCACGGTGCTGCGCCGGGTCGCCAGGATCGAGGAGGTCTACCGGCTCCTCGAAGTCCTCAACTCGATCGGCGTGCGGACCCGCTGGATCAACGACGGCGTCGACCTGGAGATCGTGCCGCCCGCCGACCTCGACATGGAGGCCATCGACGCCGACGCGGCCCGCAGGACCCGCTCGATCATCATGTTCATGGGGCCGCTGCTGCACCGCATGGACTCCTTCCGGCTGCCGTACGCCGGCGGCTGCGACCTCGGCACGCGCACGATCGAGCCGCACATGATCGCGCTGCGCCGCTTCGGCCTCGACATCGCCGCGACCGAGGGGCTCTACCACGCGCAGGTCGACCGCACGGTCGCCCCGAGCCGGCCGATCGTCCTGACCGAGCGCGGCGACACCGTCACCGAGAACGCGCTGCTCGCCGCAGCGCGCCACGACGGCGTCACGGTCATCCGCAACGCCTCGTCGAACTACATGGTCCAGGACCTCTGCTTCTTCCTCGAAGCGCTGGGCGTGCGGGTCGAGGGCATCGGCACCACGACGCTCACGGTGCACGGCGTGCCGTCCATCGACACCGACGTCGACTACTCGCACTCGGAGGACCCGGTCGAGGCGATGAGCCTGATCGCCGCCGCGGTCGTCACGGAGTCGCAGCTGACGATCCGCCGGGTCCCGATCGAGTTCCTTGAGATCGAGCTCGCGGTCCTGGAGGAGATGGGCCTCGACCACGACACGACGCCCGAGTACGCGGCGGACAACGGCCGTACCCGGCTGGTGGACCTGACGGTGCGCCCGTCCAAGCTGGAGGCGCCGATCGACAAGATCCACCCGATGCCGTTCCCCGGCCTCAACATCGACAACGTACCGTTCTTCGCCGCGATCGCGGCGATGGCCCAGGGCCAGACCCTCATCCACGACTGGGTCTACGACAACCGGGCGATCTATCTCACCGACCTCAACCGCCTCGGCGGACGCCTCCAACTCCTCGACCCGCACCGCGTCCTGGTCGAAGGCCCCACCCGCTGGCGCGCCGCAGAGATGATGTGCCCGCCGGCGCTGCGCCCCGCGGTGGTGGTCCTGCTGGCCATGATGGCCGCAGAGGGCACCTCGGTCCTGCGCAACGTCTACGTCATCAACCGCGGTTACGAGGACCTCGCGGAGCGCCTCAACTCGGTCGGCGCACAGATCGAGATCTTCCGCGACATCTGACCCGACGATGCCGCCGCACCCCATCCTGACCTGCTATTTAGCAGGTCAGGATGGGGTGCGGCGGCATCTGTGGGACTTCTCTGGGACTTTGGGCCTGCGGCGGGCTACGGGCCGAGCTCCACAGGCTTTGCCGAGCGGCCGCAGCTACGCGAAGATCGCGTCGATGGCGGCACTTCCCCGTGCGCCGGCGCGGGGCAGGAAGTGGGAGTACTTCCGCAGCGTGAACCCGGGATCGGAGTGCCCCAACCAACGTGCCAGGGAGACGACCGATTCACCAGCCTCCAGTTCCTCGGAGGCGAAGAAGTGGCGCAGAGCGTGGAAGCCGTGCTCCCGGGACGGCTCCCACACGCGAGCGCCGTCGGCGCTGCTCTCCTCCAGCGGAGCGATCACGCCCGCCGCAGCTAGAGCGGGCTTCCACACGTAGGAGTTGAAGTAGTTCCGGTCGACGGCCTTCCGCTCACGTCCTGTCACCAGGAGGCTGTGGGTCCTCGGCCGCCGGTGTTTGGCTTCCACCGGCGTCTCAGCAGGAGTCGGGTCGTCCCAGGGCAGCGTGACCGGCACCGGCGCGAACTGCTCCATGTGCTGCCGGATGGCCTGGGCCACGCTTGACGGCAGCGGAACGTCCCGGACCTTGCGCCCCTTGGGGAGAGCGAAACACAGCTTCGCCCGCACCATCTTGATCTGCCGCCGGACGTGCACGACTTCCTTCTCGAAGTCGATGTCGTCCGCTGAGAGGCCGAGCGCCTCCCCTTGGCGGAGCCCAAGACCTGCTCCGATCACGAGGAGGAGCCGGTAGCGGTCCGGCATGGCCGCCCGTACCGCGAGCACCCGTTCGGGCGGCCACGCCTCCACCCTGCCGGGGGTGGCGGCCGGCGGGCCGACCGTGCTGGAGCGGCACGGGTTTCGTCCGAGGCGACGGTCCTCGACGGCGGCCTGGAGGACGCTGGAGAGCGTCGCCCAGACCAGACGGATGGAGGTCGGACCGAGGTCCTTCTCCAGCCGCCTCTTCCAGTGACGCAGGACTTCCGTGCCGATGGCGTTGAGCGGCTGAGCACTCAGATGGGGAACGATGTGCCGACGCACCCTCTGCTCGATCCGCTCGGTCGTGGACGGGTCACCGCTCTGGGTGGGCCACCAGTGGGTCGCGATGTAGTCCTTGAGGGAGATGGCCCCATCGCGGGGATCGCCGAACTCTCCTCGGCGGGCGTCGGTCTGGGCCTGGGCGAGCCAGGTCTTGGCGTCCTGAAAGGCGTCGAAGGACCGGTCCTTCACGCCGGAGATGCCCTTGACTCGGTAGCGGGTGCACTTGCCGTACATGGCGGTGCGCTCGCGCTTGCCGGTTTTCGTGTTCGGGCGCTTCTTCAGCCATCGGTCTTCTATGTAGCCGGCCAGGTTGAACCGTTCCGGGCGACGTAGCAGCAAGACGCGGCGTGACCTCAGTCACGCCGCTATTCGTCGTGTGAAACAGCTTCAGACCCGACACCTTCCCTCCCCGGCTAAGAGATGGAAAACGTCGGGTGGGTGCAGATTTGTTTCCGCAAGGGGCACTGAGGCTGTGAAGAAAGCGTGAGAGTGAGCTCTGTGTCCAGCCACCCGCGCACCGGTCAGATCACCGTCCGAGATCCAGCACGGGCACCTTCACCCCATCCCAGCACGGGGAAAAACCAGGAGCCCGACCCCGCAGAGTCGGGCTCCGCCTGACCTGTACGTTTGCCAGATCAGAGACGTGGTGACCGCTACACGTTGAAGCGGGACTCGCTCACACGTCCAATCCCCGCATGACGGACTCCTCGACCTCCACACGAGCCATCGCACGAGCAGGGCATCCACTTGGCGTGAGGGCCCACGAGGGCCGAACCCACGGCTGGCCACATGACCAACGCGTGACCAACAGCGGCCAGGAACAGCCAGAAACGCCTGGATAAGGACCGATCCAGGCGGCAAAGGCAGACCTGCGCCAGAAGCACAAAACAGCTGGTCAGAGGGACATTAGACTTCAATTCGCCCAGGCTTGGCGGCCCCGGCCGTCGTCGCCCCCCGTCCGGCCGGGCCTCGGCGGGAGCTCAGGGGCGTACGGGCGCACCCTCGGTGTACAGCCGCACCGCGCGGTCCGCCGCACGCACCGTCCAGCCGTCCTCGTGCGTGGCGAGGACCGTGCCGGGCGTGCCCTCCAGGTGGTCCGCCAACTCCACCGCGCGGACGAGCCCTTCGGCGTCCGGCAGGCGCACCGTGGCCCGCGTCGTGAGGACGTTGACGGCCGCGGCCTTGCGCCGGACGGTCTCCGCCGTGTCGGTGAAGTCCATGACGAACTCGTCCGCCGTGAAGGGCGCCGCGTAGGAGGCGCCGGCGGGGTCCTGTTCCTCGCCGGGTTCACCGCGCAGCGCCCGCGCGGCGCCCTCCTCGATGACTTCGGCGAAGAGGTCCGTCCAGCGGGCGAGGAGCGTCGGGCCGTCGAGCCGCTCGGGCAGCGGGCACTCGCGCGTGCTGAGCACGGCGCCGGTGTCGAACTCGGCGGCCGTGCGGTGCAGGGTCGCCCCGATGGTCCCGGCGCCGTCGTACACCAGGCGCGCGGGGTTGGGACCCCGCCCGGCGGGGAGCACGGTCGGGTGGAGGTTGACCGCGCCGTGCAGGGGAACGTCGAGGATCTCCTTCGGTATCAGGCGGGGGAACGCCGCGGAGATCACGAGGTCGGGGGCGAGCGAGGCGATCAGCGGCGCGGCCACGGTCCGCAGCCGGCCGGTGACGAGGAGGCTGACGCCCTTCCCCAGCTCATCCGCCAGGTCGCCGCCGCCGTACCGGCCGGCTCCGCCAGGAGGGGCGACGGCGAGGAGGATCTCGTGGCCGTGCCGCTCGGCCCAGTCGGCGACCAGCCGGTAATTCGCGGGAAAGGCGGAAAGGACGACAATGCGTGCTGGTGCGGAACTCATGGGCCGATCGTGCCCTGATTCCACCGCGGAGCGCACTGCGGCCTATCTCACAACGGGTTTCTTCGTCATGGCGGCCGCCCGCCGCGTAGCGGCTTTCCGGACCGCGTCCGGCGTTCCCCTGTGCCTCCTGTTCCCGCGGCCGTTCGCGACCCGGTACGGGAAAGAGGGCAGCCCTTTCACGTCGGACGGTTCCTTTCACGTCGGACAGCCCTTTTCTCGTCGGACGGCCCTTTCGCGTCCGGCGGGCCTTCGGGGACCCCGTACGGCGAAAGGCGCGCGTTTCCCGCGCGCCCGGAGAAGCGCACGCGCCGGTACACGTGACGGCTCCCCGCCGGGCCCCGCGGCGGAATGCGCGCTGCGCCGCGGCCGGCCCGTCGGTCCCTCAGCCGGCGCTCACGAAAGCACGCACCCGGTCCGCCGTGTGCTCCGGCCGCTCCACGACCGGTGAGTGGCCCGCGTCCTCGATGACCTCGGCCGTCGCGTTCGGCAGCAGGCCGTAGCGCTCGCACGACGGGCGAGCCCTGTACACCTGGTCCTGCGCACCGAAGAGTACGAGCGTGGGGAGTGCGAGCTGCGCCACCCGCGCGTCGAGCGGCATGTCCGCGACGTATCTCTCCTTTTCCGCCTGCGTGGCGGAGAACGCCGCGTACGGGACCGCCCGCGCCTCGCCGACGACTCGCGCGGGCTCGTCGAAGACGGAGTCGAGGGAGGCGCCGGGCGCCAGGAATCCCTCGACCGCCCGGCGGAAACCGGACGCGGGAAGGGCCGCGTGGAGCAGGGGCCCAACCACCGGCATGCGCAGCACCTTGTTGACGGCGGGCGGAGTGGCCAGGGAATAGTCGGGTCCCTCGTCCACCAGGACGAGCCTGCGCAGCGGAAAACCCGACTCACCCAGGGCGACGGCGACGTCGGCGCCGAGCGAGAAACCGACCACCGCCGGTCCGCTCACGTCCAGCTCGTCCAGCAGGGCGCGCAGCACGGCCGCCTGTTCCTCGGGCGAGTAGCCGGACCGCGGCTTGCCGGAGAAACCGTGCCCCAGCAGGTCGGAGCGGATCAGGCGGAAGTCCCCTGCGAGCAGGGGCACGAGCCGATCGAACCACCGCAGCGAGCCGAGGAACCCGTGCACCAGCACGAGTGGCGGGGCGCCGGCGGGCCCGTCGAGCCGCACATGCAGGTCGTGACCGGCCACCGGCATGATCGTGCCGAGGGGACGGGGGGACGCGTCAGGGGTCATGCCACACTCCCGGGCGAGCTTTCGGTGGTACGTACGGGGCCGCCGCTCCGCGCCGCCGGCGGGGTTGCCGCAGGTGCGGTTCGGCGGGGCGGTGGACGACCTGGACTCCCGTACATCCTTCCAGGTCCGACGGCCGTTCTCGACGCCGGCACCGCTCCACCTGATGCCGGCGAACACGGCTCGGAGCTGGTGGCGGTGTGCGGGGTGACCCACGCCGTGCCGGCCTCCGCCTGCTCGGCGGTGACGGCGGCGCGCTCGGGGCCCCGCCCCGGACGGAGCCGCCGAGGCCCGTCGTCACCGCCGCCTGCCGCATCGCCCAGGCCCCTGACGGCACGGGTGGCGAGGACGGCGAGGTGGGGCGAGCCCTGACGGCTCCCCGCACCCCGCCGGTCACGCCTTCGGCCTCTTCCGCCTCAGAACGGCCGCACCACCGTCTCGGCCACCCGGACCGGCCCCTCCCCCACCAGGTACACCCGGTCGAACTGGGCGAGCGTGGTGTCCACATGGCGCGGCACGAGGAGTACGGGATCGCCCGGCCCGAGCGCCGCGCCGGACTCCAGGGTCACCTTGAGGTGCTCCTGGGAGGGGGCGCCGACCTCCGCGGGGACGCCGACCAGCCGGGCGTGCGGCCGGCCGCCGTCGACCTGGAGGGTGGTGAGCCCGGCGTCGAGGGTCACCCCGTTCGGCTCCTGCGTGCTGACCACGCGGGACAGGACGAAGGCGGCGCAGCCGAAACCCGTGTCGCCGAACCGCGCGAGGCTGCGCAGGTCGTTGTAGACCACCGTGCCAGGACCGAGGGTGAGCCGTTCGTCCCACGGCGCGGGCAGGGGGGTGCGCGCGGCCGGGACGAAGGTGTGGCTGCCGCCTGCCACCAGCTCGCCCACCGGATGGCCGCGGGCTTCGAGCGCCTCGGCGAGCCCTACGAGGTCCTGCAGGTCGGCCGCGACCGTGGCGCGCTGTTCGGCCTCCGGGAGGTCGGCGAGGTGGCCGTCGTAGGAGTGGAGCCCGAGCACCTCGAAGCCCGCCCCGGTGAGCGCGTCGGCGACCGCGCCGGCCCGGTCGGCGTCCTTGACCGGGACGCCCGTGCGGCCGCCGCCGTTGTCCACGTCGAGGAAGGCGGCCACCGGGCCGCGCCGCCAGCCGCGCACGGCCCGCACGTCGTCCGCCAGGGCGGAGACCCGCGCCCGCGGGTGGGCCGCGGCGAGGTCCGTGAGCCGCCACTGCGCCGGCCCGACGGCGGGGTGGGCGAGCAGCACGTCCCGCGCGCCGGTGGCGAGCAGGAGCTCCACCTCCGCGAGCGTGGACGCCTTGAAGCGGGTGACGCCCGCCTCCCGCAGCGCCTCGACGGTCCAGCGCAGTCGCGCCGTCTTCACGTGCGCCCGCCAGGAGCGTGCGGAACCGAGGTACGACAGGGTCACGGCGATGTTCTCCCGTACCCGGCCGGTGTCGATCAGGACCGCCGGGGTGAGGGCCGAGGCGAACGGCTCGCCCCGGACCAGTTCGCGCAGTTCGGATGCGTCCAGAGGACGGTTCACGCCGCCTCACTCCCTTGTTCTCGTCTTCCCGCGCCGGTGTACAGGCCGCTCGCCGCGGGGTCCGTCCTCGTGGCGTCCGCCAGCTCGGCGGCGGTCGCTCGGCCGGTGGTGAGCAGCCGCGGGCGGCGGGGGATCACCGTGCCGCGGTGGTACACCACGTGCCCCGCGGCCACGGTGGTGACCACGGACTTCGAGACGCGGTCGACGACCGCGACGTCGGCGTCCGCGCCCGCGGCGAGGGTCCCCTTGTTCTCCAGTCCCAGGGTCCGCGCGGGGGTCCAGGACGCCTTCTGGACGAACTCCTTGAGGCTCAGCGCGCCGAGTTCCACCAGGGAGAGGCCGGCGCGCACGGTGACGTTGCGCGGGATGCCGCCGCCGTCGGTGGCGATGGCCGCGACGTCGAAGGCACCGCCGGCGTTCTTGGAGCCGACCAACGGGACCCGTGACGCGGCGGGGTTGAGCGGCAGGCATAGCCCGGTGTGCGTCCCCGCCTCCTCCCAGGCCCGTACGGCCGCGGGCCCGGACAGCGGGACCGTGCGGTCGCCGTCCCGCAGCGGGATCGCGGCCCAGCCGTCCAGGATCGCGGCACGCAGCCCCTCCTCGGTCCCCGGATAGCCTCCCCCGGCCAGCCACTCGGCGACCCTGGCCACCTTGGGCAGCCCGTTCTCGCAGTCGGCGACATTGCCGTTGATCTCGGCGAGGTAGGACTCCGCGAACAGCCGCGGCGAGCCGCGCAGCAGCGCGACCGCCTCCCGGGCCTCGTCCTCCGGTGTCCCGAGCTCGCCCCTGCAGTAGCTGTTGACGTGCGCGATGTGGGCGGGTCCGCCGTCCAGGTACGCGACGGTCTGGCGCAGCCCCTCGATGTCGCTGCCGGCGCTCGTGGTGCCGCAGTGCACCGCGAGCCACACCCCCATCTCGTGGGCCGTCTCGGCGATGGCCGCGGCGCTCTCCACCGACCAGCCGGAGTCCACGTGGATCTTCACCCCGAGCGCCCCGTCCGCGAGGACCCGGTGGAACGCCGCTCTGATCTCGCCGCGGCTCGGCGCGGCCGGCAGGTGGAGGCCGGGGACGAGGCGCACCACGCACGCGATCGTCAGTCCCGTGCCGTACCGGTCGGCGAGGGCGAACACATCGGCGGCGGACGGGGTGCCCAGGTCGAGCGCGGTGGTCACTCCGGCCCGCGCGAGCATGGCGTGGCCCGCGTCGCCGCCGTATCCGGTGTCGAGGTGGACATGGAGGTCGACGAGTCCGGGGAGGACGTAGCAGCCGTCCGCTTCGACCACCGAGCGCGTCGGGGCGCTGATCTCGTCCTCGACGGCGGCGATGCGTCCGCCCTCCACGGCGAGGTCGGCGTACCGGTCGGTGCCGGAGGCGTGATCGACGACGCGGCCGTTTCTGATCACCAGGTCGTACATGCCTGATGGCCCTTTCTCCGAGCTGGAACGGCTCGGGCGTTACGGAGCCGGCGGGCGGCTCAGCCGAGCTTGAGGCCGACACCGGGGCCGACCGGCAGGCCGGTGAAGTAGAAGACGGCGAGCACGGCGAACCAGGTCAGCATGGCGGCCGGGACGAAGAGGCTGGTGCGCCGGATCAGCCAGCCGATCGTGACCTCGGGGTCGACCTTGCGCGCCTCGTTGTAGGTGAAGTACAGGAACACGTTGGCCGGTGACATGACGGACCCCCACATCACCGCCATCCGGAAGGCGATCTGGAGGCCCGCGGGAGCGAGTCCCGTCATCATCAGCGCGGGCACCATCACCGGGGCTTCGAGCCCCCACAGGGCGGTTCCCGCGATGAACACGCTCATCACCAGGGTGAGGAGCGCCACCGCGATCAGCGCCAGGTAGCCGGTGACGCCGATGCCCTTGAGGCCCGACGCGATCCCCACGGCGAAGTACGAGGAGAGGTTCGACCAGGTCAGGACGAGGATCACCTGCGCCAGCACGAACACGATGACGATGAAGCCGGACATCTCCTTGATCGAGTTCGTCAGCAGCGGCAGAAGCCTGCGCTGCTCCCGGGGGACGCCCGCGACCCGGGCGTAGACCATGCCGAAGACGACGAACGCGAGCGCCAGGATGGGTACCAGGTTCTTCAGGAAGGGGGACTGCACCAGCGCGCCCCCGTCGCCGCGCAGCACGCTGCCGGGCCACAGCCACCAGACGACCACGGCGGCGAGGTACGCGGCGACCGCCGCGAGGCCGGCGAACACACCGCGGTACTGCGGGCGTTCGACGGCGACCTCCTGGTCCGGGGCGTTTGGCCGGGACGCGGTGGCGGGCAGTGGCGTCATCCGGGGTTCGAGGACGTGGACGATCATCCAGCCGAGCACCAGCGGCAGCACGACGCCGATCACGGAGGTGATGAACCAGTTCATGGTGACCCCGGTGTCGGGGACGTAACCGTGCACGGGCCCGGCGAGCCTGGCCGCACTCTCGGTCACCGCCGTGTAGCCGACGTCGGACGTGCCGAAGATCAGGCCGCCCCCGTAGCCGACGCTCACACAGGCGAGCCCCGCCACCAGACCGGTCAGCGGGTTGCGGCCCTTGGCCCGGAAGATCTGCATCGCCAGCGGCGGCAGGAGGACGAACGAGCCGTCGGAGAGCACATGTCCCTGGCAGCACAGAAAGGCGACGCCGTACGGCACGACTCTCGCGGGGACGCGGGAGAAGGCGATCCGCACCGCCGCCTCCAGCGCGCCGGTCCCCTGGGCGACGCCGAGGCCGAGGACCATGACCAGCGTCACCCCGAGGGCGGGGAAGCCGACGAAGTTGTCGATGGCCCCGGTCAGCAGGGTGAGGAGACCTTCGCCGGAGAAGAATCCGCGGATGGGCGTCTCCTTGCCGCCGGACGCCGTGAAGGACACGCCGCAGGCCGCGAGAACCGAGGACGTGAGCGCGATGGCCAGGAACAGGCCGCCGAGTATCACCAGGGGGCCGGGGACCTTCCTGGCCGGCCGCTGAGCGGTCTGTCCGCGCGGGCCCGCGGGCGCGGTGACGCTTACCATGCCGCTCTCTCCCCCGCCTCGCGGGGAGCGCCGGCCGAGGCGATGGCCTCCACCTCGACCCGGGCGCCGTAGGGGAGAGCGCCGGCCGCGTAGCAGGTCCTGGCGGGCCGGGGCTCGGCGAAGAATTCCGCGTAGATCGAGTCGAACGCGTCGCGATCGCTGAGATCCGCGAGGAGGACCGTGGTCTTGACGACGTCTTCGGGGCGGCGGCCGTTCTCCTCAAGGCGCGCCCCGAGGTTCGCGAGAGCCTGTCGCGCCTCCGCCGCTATTCCTCCCGGCACGATGTCGTCGTCGGTGACGCCGAGCAGCCCGGATATGAAGATCAGGCCCGCGGCTGACCGGGTCGCGGAATAGGGGTGCTGCGCATCGGCGAACCGTTTCGGTGCGACTGGTCGGGTGTCCATGGGTAGCAGTCCTCGGCATCTCTTGGGGCGGCAGGGCGCGACGCGGCGCGCGGGACCGCTCCTGTCGGCGGGGCCCCGGGTACCGCGTGCTGACCGCTGTTCGGCCGTCGGTTCTCGCACGGGAGATGCGCCGTCCGGCTGCCGCCTGCGAAGGCCCCGGGAGCCGGTGGGGGCGTGCGCGGCCGACCGCGCACGCCCCCATCACCCCGGGACTGGTTGGACATACTTTCCAATCACCTGGACAGGATGTCAAGAAGTGGTGGGCCGAGGGGCCGCGTCACGCTCCCGTTCCGGGGGCCCGGGTGGCGCTGAGGTCGGCGTACACGGTCGCCCGTGAGACGTTGAGGTGCGCCGCCACCTGCTGGACGGCCCTGGGCAGCTTGAAGACGCCCTTGGCGTCGAGCGCCTCGATAATGGCGAGCCTGCCCTTGCGGGTGTCCCGGGGCAGCACCCGGCCGAGGGCGGACTCCTCCTGCGCGATCACCGTCTCCATGACCTCGCCGATGTCGTCGGAGAAGAACGTCGTCGCGGTGGCCTCCGGCTCGGACGCGCTGCCGACCAGCGCGGCCAGCGAGGTGGCGGCGATGCGCAGCTCGGTGATGTCGAGGTTGACGCACAGGGCCCCGATCACCTGTCCCGACCCGGTGCGCAGCACGAGGGTCGAGGACTTCACGGTGCGGCCGTCGGGGGTGCGCGTGAGGTAGTTGAGCCGGTCCTCGGCCCGGTCGCCCTGCGCGAGGACCCCGAGGCCGATCTCGCTCATCGCGCCGCCGATGTGCCGGGAGGTCACCGACCCGGCCAGGGCCCGGATGCTGCTCTCGGGGTGGCGGAAGTCGTGCAGCACGACCTCGCAGTGCGGGCCGAACGTGGCCGCCAGGCCGTCCACGAGGGGCTCGACGGCTCTCATGAGGTCCTCCGCCGCATCGGCGCCGGGCTGCCGGGCCCCGCCGACGTCTCCTGCTGAAGCCATCGCGCTGCCTTCCCTCCGCGTGCGCCTGGCCGCGTGACGAAAAGCCCCTCTCACCTGGCCTTCGCGCCCCCGCGGTGCGCTGAACCGTCGTCCACCGAAGTCTCTCACGCCCCTCGGGCCCCCCTCGGCCCCGGCCCGCGTGGGCGCGACGCCGGTACCGCGCGGCGGGGGCGCCACGCGGTACCGGCGTACCCGAGGAGTCCGGCGGCCCCGGCGGTCTCAGGACTCCGGCGGGGTGGTGGGGCGGGCGGGGGACGGGGAGCCGCCGGCCGTCGCGGACGCGCTGGGCGCGGGGGTCACGACCGAGCCCGCCGAGCCGTCGACCCGGTCGGCGAGCGCCGTGAAGGCGCTCCAGCTCAGGGTCGGCCTGCCGGGCACCCACAGCCGCTGCGCCAGCGCGTTGAGCGGCATCCTGATGCCCGCCGCGACCTGCGCCGTCGTCTGCGCGTCCGGCACGTCGCCCCAGACCGCGAAGCGCGCGCCGCG